>JARRPL010000272.1:0-7789 GCA_037382905.1 Gemmatimonadota bacterium
GCCGGGCCCGGGAGGAGGCCGGCGAGGGCCTTCTGGTCATGCTGGCCCAGAAGGACTCGGGAGTGGGTGATCCCGGGCCCGACGACCTCTACCGGGTCGGAACCCTGGCCCGGCCGGTTCAGTCCACCGCCCTTCCCGACGGCACGCGCCGGGTGGTGCTGGAGGGGCTGGGCCGCGTACGGGTGGACGAGCTGATGGAGGACGACGACCACTTCCGGGCGCGGGTCTCCATCCACGCCCGCGAGTCGGATGACGGCCGCAGCATGGGCACGGAGCTCGAGGCGCTGGCCCGGGCGGTGGGAAAGCAGTTCGAGGAGTACGCGCGCCTCCACGACCGGATCTCGTCGGAGCTCCCGGAGACGCTGCTCGAGACCCGGGACCGGGTCCGGCAGGCCCACCTCATCTCCGGCCACCTCCTTCTTTCTCCCCCCGAGAAGCAGGGCCTCCTGGAGACGCCGGACCTCGAAGCGCACCTGAGGCTCCTGGGGGAGACGCTATCGAGGGAGCTGGAGATCCTCCGGATCGAGGAGCGCCTGGATGCCCAGATCCGGACCCAGATCGACCGGGACCGGCGACAGATCTACCTGGGGGAGCAGCTCAAGGCCATCCAGCGGGAACTCGGCTCCGACGCGGGCGAGGACCACGCCGAGCTGGAAAAGGCGGTTCAGGAGGCCGGCCTCTCTCCGCTGGCCCTGGAGCGGGCGGAGCGGGAGCTGGCCCGCCTGGGGCGCCTGAATCCGGTGGCACCGGAGGCGGCGGTGATCCGCACCTACCTGGACTGGATCGTCCATCTCCCCTGGTCCGGGCGGAGCGAGGACAACCTCGACGTGGACCATGCGGCGGCCATCCTGGAAGAGGCTCATCATGGCCTGGAGGAGGTGAAGCAACGGATCCTGGACTACATCGCGGTCCTGTCCCTCGTGGGAGAGATGCAGGGCCCCATCCTCTGCCTGGTGGGCCCCCCGGGGGTTGGAAAGACCTCGTTGGGGGAGAGCGTTGCCCGGTGCATGGGCCGGGACTTCGTCCGGGTGAGCCTGGGAGGGGTGCGGGACGAAGCGGAGATCCGCGGTCACCGGCGTACCTACGTGGGGGCGCTCCCGGGTCGGATCCTGCAGGGGATGCGTCGGGTGGGCACCACGAACCCCGTCTTCCTCCTGGACGAGGTGGACAAGCTGGCCCGGGACTTCCATGGAGACCCGGGCGCCGCCCTCCTGGAGGTTCTGGACCCGGAGCAGAACGCACGCTTCGCCGACCACTACCTGGAGCTGGATTACGATCTCTCGGGGGTGTTCTTCCTAGCCACGGCCAATACCCTCCAGGGGATCCCGGAACCGCTTCGGGACCGGATGGAGGTGATCCGGCTTCCGGGCTACCTCGATACCGAGAAGCGGACCATCGCCCAGCGCTTCCTCTGGCCTCGACACGCACGGGATCACGGGCTCCCGGCAGGAATCTTCTCGCTGGCCGACGAGACGCTGGACCGGATCATCCGCCTCTACACCCGGGAGGCGGGGGTTCGGGAGCTGGGCCGGCAGATCGGGACGGTGGCCCGCAAGCTGGCCCGGCAGGTGGCAGAGGGACGCTTGGCCACCAACACGGCGCGGGTGGTACGGCCGGAGGAGCTGAGGGCCCTCCTGGGCCCCCCACCCTACCGACCCCCGGAGGAGGAGGCGGGGGATGCCGATCGAACGGGGATGGCCAACGGGCTCGCCTGGACGGCTGCCGGTGGCAAGGTCCTGGACGTGGAGGTCGCTGCCGTGCCCGGTAGCGGGAAGGTGCGTCTCACCGGCACGCTGGGGGACGTCATGAAGGAGTCGGCCATGGCGGCCCTCACCTATGCCCGGGCCCGGGCCCGGGCGCTGGGGCTGGCGCCGGATTTCCATCGGCGCATCGATGTCCACATCCACATCCCGGAGGGCGCCACGCCCAAGGACGGGCCCTCGGCGGGGATCACCATGGCGGTGGCCCTGGTGAGCGCCCTGACCGGGGTTCCCACCGCCCCGGAGGTGGCCCTCACCGGCGAGATCACCCTCCGGGGACGGGTCCTTCCCGTTGGAGGGGTGAAGGAGAAGGCGGTGGCGGCTCTCCGCCACGGGGTGCGAACGGTGGTGCTGCCCTCGGCCAACGCTCCGGAGCTGGAGCTCCTGCCGGACGAGGTGCGGGCAGGCCTCACCTTCGTCCCCGTTCGGGAGATGGACCAGGTGCTGGCGACGGCGATTCCGGCGCTGGGCGCGACGGTGGGATTGGAACGGCACGGAGACGCCGGCATCTCTCTTTCACAATGAGGACGACGCCCGGGGGAGACCGATGAAGATCCGGACGGTGGAGTACGCAGGTACGGTGGCGACGCCGGACGGAGCCCTTCCGGGCGATCTCCCCCAGGTGGCCTTTTCGGGCCGCTCCAACGTGGGCAAGAGCTCACTCATCAACCTCCTCCTCCGTCGTCACCGGAGCAAGATCGCCCACGTGTCCGGGCAGCCGGGGAAGACCCAGGCCGTGAACTTCTACCGGGTGAACGACGCCTTCTTCCTGGTGGACCTGCCCGGATTCGGCTACGCGAAGGTACCCAAGGCGATGCGCGATTCCTGGAAGGGCCTGGTGGAGGGGTACCTGGCCCGGGAGGAGGGGCTCCGGGGGGTGGTGCATCTCGTGGATTGTCGGCGGGCGCCCACGGAACAGGACCTGGAGATGCTGGACTACCTGGCGGGACTCGGTGTGCCGACCCTGGTGGTTCTCACGAAGATCGACAAGCTCAAGCGGAGCCAGCGGGTCAAGGCGATCCAGGAGGCCACCGAACGCCTCGGGATCGACCCGGAGCAACTGGTTCCGGCGTCATCCAAGACCGGCGAGGGGCGGGACGTTCTGCTGGGTACCATCTCGGCGCTGCTGGAGGACGGGTGAGGCGTCGGGCCCGGTCGGTATGGAGCGTCCTCCTGGTGGGGCTCGCGAGTCCCGGATGTGTGGGCACCTCCGCCTCGGGCCCGCCGGTGGACGACCCGAGAGCCGGGGTCGGTTCCCTGCGCCAGGACGAAATCAGCCTCGCCCTGACCGTGGACGACATCCAGGTGCAGGTGACCCCCCTGGCACAGGAGGTCCTGGAGGCCACGGCTCCCGACACCCGCCGCCGACTCTCGTCGCTGGTGCCGGCGGGGACCCCGGGGCGTCACTTCCTCGTCTCGGTCTTCACCGAGGCGCCCGGGGGCCGGGTGTTCGAGCCGGGCGCCGTGATGCTGGAGAATCGGGGGCGGTCGTTCCGCCCTTCGGCCATCCGCGGTCTGACGCCGGGCTGGGGGAGCGGGCAACTCCGTCAGCGGCAGCCGGAGCAGGCGGTCTACACCTTCTCACCGGACGTAGACCTGGAACTGCCGCTCACGGTTCCGGATCTTCCGGTAGAGCGTCCGCTCACCGATCCCCAGCAACTCCGCCGCCTTTCGCCGGTTGCCGTCCACCTCGCGCAGGGCCGCGACGATGGCCTCCCGCTCCATGTCCTCCATGGTCATGCCCGGACGGTAGACCACGATGCCGTCGTCTCCCTCCGCTCCGCCGAGAGATCCTCCGGAGACCGACGCTTCGTCTCCGTCTCCGACGGTCGGGGGGTCCGGGCTCTCGTCCCCCGGCACCTCCCCTTCCTGGGCAAGCTCCATCACGTCCAAGGCCTCCAGCCCCTGGACACGCGGACCGTCGAAGCCCGTCACTCCCCCGAGGACGCCCACGTGGGGTGGGCCGGAGATCTCATGGCCGGAGCGGTACTCCTCGAACTCCTTGCGCAGGTCGTCCATGTCCATGCGCATCTCCACCAGGGTGCGGAAGATGAACTCCAACTGGGGCCTCAAGCCGGCGTCCCCGGACTGGCTCTCGGCCCGGGCGACCCGAACGGGGAGGAGGTCGCTGCTCCCTCGACCCGGAGATCGCACCTCCTGGGGGATGTCGGCAGCCTGGATCTCCCGGCCGGGATTGAGCACCACCATGCTCTCCACCAGATTCCGCAGCTCCCGGATGTTGCCGGGCCAGCGGTATCGCTGGAGGATCTCCATCGCTTCGGCAGACATCCCCACGAAGGGCCGGTCGTTCCGCTCCGTGACCTCACGGATGAAGCGACGCACCAGGAGCGGGATGTCCGCCGGCCGGGCGCGCAACGGAGGAAGCTCGATGTGGAGGACGTTGAGGCGGTAGTAGAGGTCCTTCCGGAACTCTCCCAGGGTGACGAGCTGCCGCAGGTCCTGATTGGTGGCGGCGATGATGCGAACGTCGACCTTGATGGGCTCCTCGCCCCCGACCCGGGTGAACTCCCGCTCCTCCAGCACCCGCAGGAGCTTGGTCTGGGTGGAGAGCGGCATCTCGCCGATCTCGTCCATGAAGACCGTGCCCTTGTGGGCCAGCTCGAAGAACCCCCGGCGGGAGTCGATGGCGCCCGTGAAGGCTCCCTTCTCGTGACCGAACACCTCGCTCTCCAGCAGGGTGTCCGTGAGCGCCGCCACGTTCATGGCGATGAAGGGCTTGTGCCGGCGGGGCGACAGGGCGTGGATCCCTCGGGCCACCAGCTCCTTGCCGGTTCCCGATTCCCCGGTGATCAGCACGGTGGAATCCACGGGCGCGATCTGGACCACCCGTTCCAGGACCTCCCGCATGGCGTCCGTCTCTCCGACGATCCCGGTGACCTCCTGCAGGCGCCGACGCCCCATGACCCGGCGGGCCACGAGGGCCACCTCGTCGGGTGTGGCGGAGGGTTCGAAGACGTCACTCACCCCCGGGGGAAGTGGCGTCATGGGGGGCACCGGGGAATCGCTGAAACCCACGACCGGAACCTCGGTCCCCTCCAGAGCTCCAGCCACCAAGTCCGGGACGTCCTCGCCTCCGAGCCCACCTGTGAGGATGAGGAGAGCCGCCTCCCGATCCTCGATCTCCTCCCCCGGCGTCACGAGTTCCACACGGTACCCCTCATCCCGGAAGTGCTCACGCAGCCGACCGGCCTTCTGGAGGTCGTGGGTGGAGACGAGGATCCGGTCGGTCATGGGCGCTCCCCGGCTTCGACACCCGGGCCGCTTTCGGCGGCGCGGTGTGGCGAGTCCTGGCCCTCCAGCAGCTCGACCACGTGCGGCAGGAGGGGACCCAGCACCGCCAGGCCGTCCGCCACGCCCCCGGGGCTGCCCGGGAGATTCGCGATGAAGACCCGACCCCGGGATCCGATCCGGCCCCGGGAGAGGGGAGCCAGAGGGGTGGCGGCCTCGCCCCGGCGCCGCACCGCATCCGCCAGTCCCGGCGCGTCCCGCTCCAGCACCGGTGCCGTGGCTTCAGGGGTCACGTCCCGGGGCCCGAACCCCGTCCCCCCGGTTGTGAGGATGGCATCCACCTCCCCGCCGTCCGCCCACGAGAGGAGACGCCGGGTAATGGTGAGGGCGTCGTCGGGAACCACCTCCCGTCGCGCCACTTGGTGGCCCTGGTCCCGGGCCCAGGACTCCAGGCGCGCCCCGCTGCCGTCCTCCCGGACGCCGGCGGCGCACCCGTCGCTCACGGTCAGGATTCCCACCCGCAGACTCACCGCCGGATGGACCCTTCGGTGTAGAAGGGGGGCCGCTGGACCACCGCCGGCACGGCCTTCCCCCGGATCTCCACCGCGAGTTCGGTCCCGGGGCTCGCGTGCTCCGATTGCACGAACCCCAGTGCGACCCCCTCCCCCAGCGTGGGACTCAGCGTGCCGCTGGTCACGACGCCTACCGGGGCTCCATCCGCGAGAATCGCATACCCGGGCCGGGGAAAGCCCCGGGCGGTGAGGCGCAGCCCCACCAGCCGACGCCCGACCCCCTCGGCCTTCTGGGCCAGCAGCGCCTCCCGGCCGACGAAGTCTCCCTTGTCCAGCTTGGTGATCCACCCG
Source organism: Gemmatimonadota bacterium (assembly GCA_037382905.1). Classification (GTDB taxonomy): domain Bacteria; phylum Gemmatimonadota; class Gemmatimonadetes; order Longimicrobiales; family Gaopeijiaceae; genus Gaopeijia. The sequence continues at coordinate 5,873 of JARRPL010000272.1, forward strand.
AGACCCGACTCCAGCGGCGTGTGGTCCTCGTCCAGGTCGTTCCCGTAGAGGGCGTACCCGACCTCCAGCCGCAACGAATCCCGGGCTCCCAGCCCGGCGGGGATGAGCCCCGCGCCGGCACCGGCCTCCAGGATCGCGTCCCAGAGGCTCCGGGCCCGGGCGGCGGGAACGTAGAGTTCGAACCCATCCTCGCCGGTGTATCCGGTCCCGGAGATGACCGCCGGCACCCCCGCCACCCGACCCTCGGCGAAGCGGTAGTAGCCGATCTCGTCCACCTCGGGTTCGGCCAGGGGCCGAAGGATCTCCCGAGCCCGCGGACCCTGAAGCGCCAGGAGCGCGGTCTCGTCCGACTGGTCGTGGAGCGACACCTCCATCCCCCGGGCCTGGGACTGGATCCACGCCCAGTCCTTCTCCCGATTGGAGGCGTTCACCACGAGCATGAAGCGGTCCGGGAAGCGGTAGACGATGAGGTCGTCCAGGATGCCACCGTCGGCCCGGGTCATGGCGGAGTACTGGGCCTGTCCCGGGACCGTCCGGGAGACATCGTTCACCGCGATCCGCTGGATCAGGGCTTCGGCATCGGGGCCCTCGACCTGGAACTCGCCCATGTGGGACACGTCGAAGAGCCCCGCCGCCTCCCGCACCGCCGTGTGCTCGGCGGTGATTCCGGTGGGGTACTGCACCGGCATCTCGTACCCGGCGAAGGGGACCATCTTCCCGCCCAGTGCAACGTGGGCGTCGTGGAGCGGGGTGTGGCGTAGGGAGTCGACCATGGTGTCGTAAGTCCGTGTTCGAGGACCGGCGCGGCCTCCGCCGCTCAGCCCATGAGTTCCACGAGGAGCGCCTTCTGAGCGTGCAGGCGATTCTCGGCTTCGGCAAAGACGCGGGAACGGGGTCCGTCGATCACTCCGGCGCTGACCTCCTCGCCGCGATGGGCGGGAAGGCAGTGGAGGAAGATGGCTTCGGGCCGCGCACGATCCATGAGGGCCTCGTCGACGCAGAAACCGGCGAATGCATCGCCGCGGGCTTCCGCCTCCGCCTCCTGCCCCATGGATGCCCACACGTCGGTGGTGACCACATGGGCCCCCTCGACCGCTTCCTCAGGATCCCGGGTAAGGGTGACGGCAGTGCGCTCCCGGGCGAAGTCCAGGATGCCGGCGTCGGGATCGTAGCCTTCGGGGCAGGCCAGGCGGAGCTCGAAGCCCAGCACCGCAGCGGCGTTGAGCCACGAGTGAGCCATGTTGTTTCCATCGCCGATCCAGGCCACCGTCGAGCCCGCCGGATCAGGACCGAACTCCTCCTGCATGGTCTGCAGAGCCGCCAGGAGCTGGCACGGATGGAGGAGGTCCGTGAGCCCGTTGATGACGGGGACGGAGGCGTGCCGGGCCATCTCCACCACCTCGTCGTGCCCGAAGGTCCGGATCATGATCCCGTCCACCATCCCGCTCAGTACCCGGGCCGTGTCGTGGATGCTCTCGCCCCTACCGATCTGGCTCGTCTGGTCCGACAGGAAGAGGGCGTGCCCACCCAGCTGGAAGGTGCCCACCTCGAAGCTGACCCGGGTTCGCGTGGAGCTCTTGCGGAAGATCATGGCGAGCGTCCGGCCGGCGAGGGGAGTGCCCCCTTCCTCGCCGGACTTGAGTCGCCGGGCCCTGGCCAGGAGGGCCAGCAGTTCGTCCCTCTCCAGGTCGGTGATGGCCAGGAAGTCCCGCTCGCCCCCGGCACGGGCTTGGAGGATGTCGTTCGTCGTCACGGTGGGATCGTCCGGAGAGTGGGGTGGAGCCGTGAGTCGGCGTCAGAGGACGGGGTGGCGGAGATCGCCCGGATCGCCACGCACCTCAACGACACCATGGAGAACATCGGCGCCCGGCGCCTCCAGACCGTGATGACCACCCTCCTGGAGGACGTCCTGTACGA
>JARRPL010000273.1:0-4496 GCA_037382905.1 Gemmatimonadota bacterium
GTGGACGTCCGCCGCCTTGAGGGCCTCGATGAAGGCGTCGTACTCCGCCTTGTTCATGGGGCAGTTGAGGTAGTCGCCCGACTCCTCGAAGCGCCCCGCCTCGAAGACGATGGACTCGTCCACCGAGTCCCGGTCCACGATGGGCGCGATGGCGTCGAAGAAGGAGAGGCCGTCATCCCCCAGGGCGTCGCGGATCGCCGCCGAGAGGGCGTCGGAGGTGAGGGGCCCCGTGGCGATGACGGCAGGGCCCTCCGGAAGGGACGTCACCTCTTCCCGGACGATGTCGATGCCGGGATGACCGGCCACGGCGGACTCCATGGCGCGGGAGAAGAGCTGGCGATCCACTGCCAGCGCCGAGCCGGCGGGCACCTTGGTCTCGTCCGCGGCCGTGAGGAGGAGGGAGCCCAGGAGCCGCATCTCCCGCTTGAGCTCCCCGTGGGCGTTCCCCGGATCCTCGCTCTTGAAGGAGTTCGTGCAGACCAGCTCCCCCAGGCCGTCGGTCTGGTGCGCCTCGGTGCCGCGGACCGGGCGCATCTCCACGAGGCGGACCCGGTGACCCCGGCGTGCGAGCCCCAGCGCCGCCTCACACCCTGCAAGACCCCCACCCACCACGGTCACGGTTTCACCGCCCGGGGCCGGCCTTTCCCCGCTCACCCCGACGACCCCGAACGTGTCTTCCCTTTGGACGACTTCGCCTTGGAGGACTTGCCCTTCGACGACTTCCCCTTGGCACCCCCGCCCTTTCCACCGCCGCGACGGCGCCCCCCGCCTCGGGCCGCCTTCGCCGCCAGAAGCTCCACGGCGTCATCCAGGTCGACCTCCTGGGGATCGGTCCCCTTCGGCACGGTCGCGTTGATCTTCCCGTCGGTGACGTACGGGCCGTAGCGGCCTTCCAGGACCCGAAGCTCCTTCCCGGAATCCGGATGCTCCCCAAGCTCCTTGATGACCCTGCGCCCACCACCCTTCTTCTTGTCCTCGATGGCCTTGAGGGCACCCTCGAGGGTCACCGTGAACATCTCCTCGTGACTCCCGAGGCTCGCATACGTCTTGCCCAGCTTCACGTAGGGGCCGTAACGGCCGAGCCCTGCCACGATGGTCTCCCCCGAAGCCGGATCCTCTCCGATCGTGCGGGGCAGCGACAGATACTGGAGGGCCGTGTCCAACGCCACCTCCTGGATGTTCGCATCCTTCGGCAGGCTGGATCGCTCGGGCTTCTGACCCTCTTCCGTCTCCCGCTCCACGTACGGTCCATAGGGACCGACCTTCGCGTACACCCGCTTGCCGGTGACAGGGTCGTTGCCCAGGAGCTGATCGCCCACCACGTCGCCGTCGAGGGAGCGGGTATTCCGGCAGTCCGGGTACCCCGAACAGCCGAGGAACTGGCCGAACTTGTTGAACTTCACCAGCATGGGCCGCCCGCACTTGTCGCAGGTCTCGCCCTCGGCGGCCAGGATCTCCTTCAACACGTCCTCGGAGACCTCGTTGCCTTCTTCCAGGCGCTTCCGGAGCCGGGGGTAGAACCCTGCAAGGAGCTCGCGCCATTGGACCTCGCCCTCTTCGACCCGGTCCAGCTCCCCCTCCATCCGAGAGGTGAAGTCCACGTCGAAGATGTTGGGGAAGACCCGGACCAGCAGCTTGCTGACGATCTCCCCGAGGGAGGTGGGCTGGAAGCGGCGCTTCTCCAGCTCGACGTAGCCCCGATCCACGATGGTGCTGATGATCTGCGCGTAGGTGGAGGGCCGGCCGATCCCCAGCTTCTCCAGCTCCTTGACCAGACTCGCCTCGGAGAAGCGGGGCGGGGGCTGGGTGAAATGCTGCTTGGGCTCCAGCTGCTTCAGCTCGGCCGTCTCGCCGCGTTCCACGTCCGGGAGCGGGTCCAGGTCATCCAGGCGGCGATGGTCACCCGCCTCGGTGGCCTCCGTGTAGAGCCGCATGAACCCTTCGAACTTCAGGACCGAACCGGTGGCCCGGAACAGATACCGTCGGCCACTCCGACCCTCCAGGTCGAAGTCCAGCGTGGTGGTGTCGAACACCGCGGGCGCCATCTGGCTCGCCACGAAGCGAAGCCAGATCAGCTCGTAGAGGGCCGCCTGGTCCCTCTCCAGGTGGCGGGCCGCCTCGCTGGGATGCAGCGTCACGTCGGTGGGACGGATCGCCTCATGAGCCTCCTGGGCACCCTTCTGCTGCTTGCTCGCCCAAGAACGGGGCGAGCCGGCGTTGAACTTCCCTCCGAATTCGCCCTCGACCCACGCCCGGGCCTCGGCGATGGCGGCGTCGCTCACCCGGGTGGAGTCGGTGCGCATGTAGGTGATGAGACCGACCGTCCCCCGGCTACCCACCTCCTGACCCTCGTAGAGCCGCTGAGCCGTGGACATGGTGCGCCGGGCCGAAAACCGTAGCCGCTTGGCGGCCTCCTGCTGCAGCGTCGAGGTGGTGAAGGGCGCCGAGGGGTTCTTGCGACGCTCACGCCGCTTGACCTCGGTGACGGTGAAGGGACGCCCCTCCACGTCCTGGACCACCCCGGCGGCCGCGTCTCCGTCGCCCAGGGTGAAGGACTTGAAGTCGATCTGATGGAGCTTGGCCTCGAAGGCCTGCTCGTCCTTCTCCAGGTGGGCGGTGATGGACCAGTATTCGTCCGCCTCGAAGGCCCGGATCTCGTCTTCCCGCTCACAGATCAGGCGGAGCGCCACGGTCTGGACACGACCTGCCGAGAGTCCCGGGCGGATGGGCTTCCACAGGAACGGGCTGACCTGATAGCCCACGAGCCGGTCCAGGATCCGCCGGGCCTGCTGGGCCTCGACCTTGAGGTCGTCGATCTCCCCGGGATGTTCCAGGGCGTCCTGAACGGCCCGCTTCGTGACCTCCCGGAACTGGACCCGCTTGAAGCGCTCCCGGTCCTTCTCGTATCCCAGCGCCTCGGCCACATGCCAGGCGATGGCCTCCCCCTCCCGATCCGGGTCCGTGGCCAGGAGGATCCGCTCGGCGTTCTTCGCCCGCTTCTTCAGGTCGGTGATCACCTTGCCCTTCCCGCGGATCGTGACGTAGCTCGGCTCGAAGCCGTGCTCCACGTCCACACCCAGCTCCTTCTTCGGCAGGTCCCGCACATGCCCCACGGAGGCCGCCACGTCGTACCTGGGTCCCAGGTACCGCCCGATGGTCCGGGCCTTGGCCGGCGACTCGACGATGACGAGCTGTTTTCCCTTGCTGGGCATGCACCCTCACAGGCTGTCGGCGGGACGGCGACTCAGCGCCTCGCCAGATGATGTAGGATCCTTTCCGCCATCTCCTCCGGCGGACCGTTCTCTGTATCCAGGTGAAGCCGGGCCTCCCGATAGCCCGCCTCACGATGCCGAAGCAGCGCTTCCATCCGCGCCACCGTCCCGGCGGTCCCATCCGCCGGAACCGAGCGCGCCCCGGGCGTCTCGGCGGGGCGGCCGGCCCGCTGCCCCGGCGACCCCTCCGCCGTAGACGCCTCCCCTCCCGTCATGAGAGGTCTGGAGCCGGGAGTCCCGAGTCCTCGGCGCACCGCCTCCTGGGCACTCACCCGCAGCCAGACCGACAAGACGTGCTCCGGCGCTGCCGAGACCCGTCCCGGCACGCCGGCCCAGCCTCCGCCGGGTGCCACGATCACCCCCCTCCGGTCCAGCAGCCGGGAGGTCAACGCTGCCTCGCGCCGGCGGAACCACGGTTCGCCCCTGCGGTCGAAGATCTCCCGCACCGACATGCCTGCCTCCGCCTCCACCAGCTCATCCACGTCGAGGGACGGCCAGCCGAGTCGACCCGTGAGGATGCGGGCCACCTCCGACTTCCCGGACGCCATGAACCCCACCAGCAGGATCGACTGCCTTCTGTCGTCGTCCCGGACCGCCGTCGCCGACGCGCCGGGATCATGCCCAGGGGATTCCGCGGCGTCCAGGCCTCGGGAATTCCCCACCCCGGCGCCGTCAGAGGGGCCGGAGACCGAATCCACGGTCGCTGAGGTACGAGAGGTAGGCGTCGAAGTTCCTCCGAATCTCCTCCACCGAGTCACCGCCGAACTTCTCCAGGAAGGCGTCCGCGAGGACGAGCGCCACCATGGCCTCCCCCACCACCGCCGCCGCCGGGACGGCGCTCACGTCGGATCGTTCGGTGGCCGCATCGGCCTCCGAGCCATCCCGCAGGTCCACGCTGGGAAGCCGATTCCGAAGCGTGGATATGGGCTTCATGAAGCCTCTCACCACCAGCGGCTCACCCGTGGTCACCCCACCCTCCAGTCCCCCGGCCCGGTTCGAGGAGCGGCCCATCCCTCCGGCCCGGGCCTTGTCGTCGTCCCGAACGATGGGATCGTGGACCCGGGTGCCGGGCCGGCCCGCCGCCCCGACCCCATCTCCCACCTCCATGGCCTTCACCGCCTGGATGGAGACCAGGGCCTGAGCGAGCCGGCCGTCCAGCTTCTCATCCCAGCTCACGTGGCTCCCCAGTCCCACGGGCACGCCGGTAGCCACCACTTCGAAGAC
>JARRPL010000274.1:0-4854 GCA_037382905.1 Gemmatimonadota bacterium
CCCACCTTCACCGGAAACGGCTCCGACAGCCGGGCGGGATCCAGCTCCGAGAGGGTCCGGTCCACCGCCTCCCGGGCCGCGGCGATCCGATCCAGGAGTTCGTCCCGCGACCGACCCCGGTCCCCGAACTCCGCCGGTCGGTCCCGCACGTAGTCCCCCCCGCCCAGAACCGTACCGAGGTAGTGGTGAAGATTGCCCGCGAGGTGGAGGGCGAGCGTGCCGGCGGTGTTCCGGATTCCGTCCGGCGCCGCCCAGATCTGCTCCTCCTGCGGATAGGCCCGGATCTCGTCCCGAAGGGTGTCCAGATCTCTGAGAAGAAGCCGCCGTACTGCGTCCAGGGTCGAATTCATACCCACGATAGTGCCACGCGACGGCGTCTCTCGCCAGCGCAGCCCGATCATCCGGAACCCTGGGACCGGAGGCGGCGCACCGGCGTCCGCCGACACGGGCGTCGTCGGTGGAGGGCGAATCGGGTCAGGCCCCGGCAGGGCGGTCAGATCGCCAGGGAGGGGATGGACGCAACCGGTGAGATGGAGTGGAGCTTCCATGCTGTAACCCCACAGCATCCGGGACCAGTTCTCACGGCGGTCCATCTCTTCGCAGGTCACCCGGAGGGCCAGGACACGCAGGCCCGGGTCGGTGTGCCCGGGCCAGCGGGGGTGATCGGGTCCCGAAGGGCGGAAGGAGCGAACGAATCCGATTCTCCGTCCCTGGTGCACGGCGGCACGAACCCGATGGGCCGGCGTCCCGAAGCTCGAATCCCGCCACGGGGCCCCGGTGACCCACGGCCGGCTCGACCAGCGACCCAGGGGCGCCGGCGAAGGACGGCCGATCCAGTCTCCCACGAGTTCCGACTCGTCCACGGTGGGGAGCCGAAAGGTCAGGGCCGGCTCGTCGAGCCCATGACTGAAGACCCGGTGCATCGTCGTAGTGTCTCCTGCTCCGGTGGTGTCGTCCATTCTCGACCGGTCGGCGGCGCGGACCGACCCGGTGGACCCGGAGCCGTGCAGGTTCATGATCGGCGCCGCATCCAACATGTGAAAGATAGGCCCGCAGGGGACCCGCAGAATCGACAAGAATTGTTCACACACCTGCGGGCCGAGTGAGAGCCGGCGAGGGATCGCCCCATGGCGGGGACGCGTCGCGGGTAGCCGTATCCCCTCCCCCTGGAACGACACCGCCCCCGGTTCTCGAGGGAACCGGGGGCGATTGTTGCGGCGACGTCTCGGCGCCGTTCCGGCCGCCGGACCCCGAGTCAGTCCCCCTTGATGTGCTTCAGCGCCGCGTTCCGGAGGGTGACCCAGACGAAGTCGTGGATGTCCAGCAGGTCCCTGGGCTCGTGCCCTGCGCTGTTCAGGCGCTGACGGACCGCCCGTGCCACCCGGCTGAAATTCCGGTAGGACCGGCGCTTCGGCTTCCGGCTGTACTGCGCCGTGGGCGCGATGTTCGCCGCCTGCCGCATGAAGGCGGAGCGGCGCACGCAGACATGATCGTCCGGGAATACCAGGGCCGGCAGGGCGGTGGTGAGCCGCCAGGACGGACGACCACCGCTCATCTTCCCTACGATCTTCACCCAGCGCTTGAAGCGGGGGCCGAAGGCGTCCTCGCCGTAGAGGAGATAGTCCAGGGACTCGATGAAGCGGTTCTTCTCCTCGGGCTCCATCCCCTGAAGGCTCTTCACCTGCTTGAGGGCCACCAGATCCGTGTCGGACAGCATCTCCAGGACGGATCCCACCAGATGACCCTGACGGTCCGACTCGATGTGCTGCCGGCACGACTCCCGGGAGAGGATCTCCTGGGCCCGCTCGATGATGGGGTCCCGGTGGCGCTTCAGGGCGCGGCCGGAGCCGCGACGATGCTGGGCGATCCACTCGTCCCCCTGAAAACCTCCGGGGAAGAGCTCCTCGAAGAACGCCACCTGCTCCTCGAAGGAGCATACCGGCTCGAGAGGCTTGGGACGCTTGCCTCCCTTGTGGGCCGCAACCGCACTCTCGAGGTCGGCCACCAGGACCTCCTCGGATCCCGGTACCTCGTCCACCGGCTTCATCAGGGAGTAGTATCCCTCGCTGAACTTCCGCAGCCGGCCGTCTTCGAACTGGTAGGCACGACGCCCGCCCTTCTCCCATGCGAGGATGGCCACGCCCCATTCCGGGCGCTTGGTGTGACGGTAGAGGCCGTCCTCGTGATCGAGCGTCCGGTTGGTGACGCTCTTGCGATCGTCGGGGAGCTTGGTGGCGGGAGCTGCCATGATGATCCTCGTGTATCGCGCTGGTCCTTGCCCCGTTTCCGGGGCTTTCGACCCTCGCTGGGAGACAGTTGTCCGGTCGTCGAAGGGACCTGCTGGCCACACCTTACCGCAGTGGACGGTGGGCCCCTCCGGACCCGAGGAGGGCCCTCGTCGCGGGCCGCCTCGGAAGAGATCGAACGTAAGTATAACCTTCTTATTGACTTACGTCAATGGCAGGGCTCTTGCTACATTTTCGGAGGTGCCCCGCCCGAGTCTGGGGAAGGGTTCGTCACCCGTTCTTCTCCCCCAACGCGGCCAGCCGGCGCCGGCACTCGTCCACCCCGGAAGCCACCCCCGCCGTGGCGTAGAGGGAGCCTGCTTCCCGCCAGTACTGCACCGCTTCGGCGTTCCGGCGCTCCGCCTCCCGCACCAGGGCCAGCGGTCGGAGGGTGTTGGCCATCTCCAGCGGCGGGGTCTCGGGCTGTGTACGCCGCAGGGCCAATGCCTCCTCGCAGCAGGAGGTGGCGGCCAGGAGGTTCCCGGCGCGGAGTTGGAGCATCCCCAGGTGGCGCAGGACGTGGGGCAGTCGCGGCGAGACGGGGTCCCGACGGCAGATCTCCGCCGCTTCCGCATACCGCTGGGTGGCCTCGTCCAGCCGGCCTGCATCCCGATCCAGCCGGGCGGCGACACTCAGAGCCACGATCAGGGCGTCGCGGCCCGCCGCACCCGGCGTCGAGCGCGCCCGGGCCAGGGCTTCCCGGGCCGCCGCCTCGGCCCCGGCGGCGTCACCGCTGCGACGGGCCGCCACCGCTTCCTTGACCAGATCCACGACCGACTTCACGACAAGCTCCAGCTGCGGGTTCGTTCGGAGAGGGCCGCGCGGCCCGAAACTCTACGATGGACCCGAGCTGCGTCCGGGAAAAGGCTGCCGACGAGACCGCCGACGACGCCCCCGGACCGGTCGCCCCTCAGACCGCTTCCTCGGCGTGGCGCAGGAGGTCCATGAGGTCCAGCGGGCGAGTGGTCATGGCCAGGGACCCGTCGGGATTCGACGGCCACTCGTTCCGGGGACGGTCCCGATACAGCTCCAGGCCGTTTCCGTCCGGATCCCGGAGGTATACGGCCTCGCTGACCCCATGGTCCGCTGCCCCGTCGATCCGGATCCCAGCCCGCTGAAGGCGCAGGAGAGCATCGGCCAGGGAGGCCCGGTCCGGGTATCGGATCGCGAGGTGGTAGAGTCCGGTGCTCCCGTCCGGAGGCGGGCTCCCACCCCGGCTCTCCCAGGTGTTCAGCGCGATGTGATGATGGTATCCGCCGGCGCCGAGGAATGCTGCCGAATCGCCGACCCGCTGCGTGACCGCGAATCCCAGGACATCGCGATAGAAGGCGAGTCCACGCTCCAGATCCGACACCTTCAGGTGGACGTGACCGATGTCCACCCGAGGATCCACCGGGGCCGACAGGCCATCCCCACCTTTCCCCTCAGACACGGTGCCGTCGTCTCCGGCACTGGCGTCGCCTGGGCCTCATCATGGTTCCATCTCCTTCCCGGGCCGTCGTCCGGCGAAGAAGGCTGGCTCCTCCGCCGTGGCCCACGCGGGTCCCGACCGGCGGCCGAGGGGGCGTATCAAAAGCGGGGCCGCCCCGGAAGATCCGAAGCGGCCCCGCGAACAGCGTCGAGTGGCGGTCGTCAGACCTTTACGACGTTCTCCGCCGCAGGACCCTTGGCCCCCTCCACGATGTCGAACTCGACCTGATCACCTTCCTCCAGGCTGCGGAATCCGTCCGCCTGGATGGCACTGTGGTGGACGAAGCAATCCTTGCTCCCGTCCTCCGGAGTGATGAAGCCGAAGCCCTTCTGATCGTTGAACCACTTGACGGTTCCCTTGGTACGCATCAAACGCGCTCCCTGATTGGTTCTAGTCGAGCTACGTTGATACGTACGTCCCGACTGTTCATTGCGCGGAACACCCGCGCGGCGTGTGACCGACACGGCCACATGATCGAATCCGACAGTCACCGGGGACGGGACCGTCGTCTTTGACTCGCGACCCGCGTCACTGGTGAACAAGGCAAAGTTTCGCCCCCACCGGTGGGTTCGTCAATGACCTTTTGTTCCGTCGGCCGGAGTCGCCACCCGGCAGGAGGGGAGTGCCGCGACTTCGGCCTTACCTCACCGACACCCGGCGCACTACCTTGGAGATGGTCAATCCAAGCAGCCACCCACCCACAGGAGAGATGTTCTATGGCAGGCTCGTTCGAGGTCTTTGCGGACAAGTCCGGGGAATTCCGCTTCCGACTCAAGGCGGGGAATGGTCAGACCGTTCTGTCCAGCGAGGGCTACAGCTCCAAGGCGGCAGCCATGAAGGGCATCGAATCCGTCAAGACGAACGCCGGCGACTCCTCCCGCTTCGATCGCTCCGAGACCGCCACGGGCAAGTTCCGATTCAACCTGAAGGCGAAGAACAACCAGGTGATCGGAACCAGCCAGAACTACGATTCCGCCGCCAGTCGGGACAAGGGCATCGAGGCCGCCGGCCGAGCCGCAGACGGCGCCAAGGTGGTCGACCTCACGGAGAGCTGACCCGAGGGCCGTTCCACACCCCCGGTGCCGCCCCGGCGGCACC
>JARRPL010000275.1:0-5369 GCA_037382905.1 Gemmatimonadota bacterium
AACGTCCCGCCCACCGCCGACGCCGGCGGGCCCTACAGCGCCGTGGTCGGCGCCGACGTCACCCTCGACGGCTCCGCATCCGAGGATTCCGACGGCTCCATCGTCCGCTGGGAGTGGAACGTGAGCCCCGGCGCCTTCTCCGGCACCGGCGAGACCCTCACCTACACCTGCCAGGACCCCGGCGATTTCACCGCCGCCCTGGTCGTCACCGACGACGACGGCGCCACCGCCACCGCCAGCGCGGGCATCTCCTGTACCGAGCCGGGACCCGCTCCCACCAACGTGTCCGTGGACTTCCGATCCGCCGCAGGGGGCTCCCTCCCCCGCTCCATCGAGGAGGGTTCCCCCCTGTCGTACCGGGTCCGGGTGGAGAACACCTCGTCGCGACCGGCGGAGGACGTGTCGCTGACCGTCACCATCGACCCGGACGCCCAGGACGTGACGGCGACGGACCTCGAGCGACAGGCCAACGTCTGGTCCGGCACCCGCGCGCGAATCGCGCCCGGCGAGGCGTGGGACGTCCTCTTCAGCATGACCGTCGAGGCGCGCGCCGACTCGCCCCACCTGTCTCTCGCCCGGATCTCCGCACCAGGCGACCAGGACGACGAAGACGATGAGGCCCGGATCCGCATCCGGGTCACACAGGACGCGTAGTTCCGAGATGCGGGGGAAGGCCGTTCCGCCGCGGTTCGTATCGTGCAACGAACCCCTTCGGCCCCCTGCGAGGACTCGATGACCGACGAGCGTCGCTACGACGAGGACCAGATCGCTGAGATCTTCCGACGCGCGACCCAGGAAGCGGGTCGGGCCCGGCTCAGGCCCGGCGACGCCGAATCCTCCCCCCCGGCAGGGGGTCTCACGCTGGACGAGCTCCAGGAGATCGGGCGCGAGGTGGGGATCGATCCGGCAGCCGTACGCCGGGGCGCCGCGGCCCTGGACCGGGTCTCCGGCGGGCCGGGTCAGGTCACGCGCCGGGCGGCGTTCAGCCCTCTGGCGGTGGCCCGGACCACCCCCCTGGCCCGGCCCCTGACGGATCAGGAGTGGACCCGCGTCGTCCTGGACCTGCGTGAGACCTTCGACGCCCGGGGGACGATCCAGGCCCAGGGCGGCTTCCGGGAGTGGACCAACGGAAACCTCCAGGCCATGCTGGAACCGACACCCGAGGGGGAGCGGTTCCGGATCCGGAGCCGGAAGAGCGCAGGGGAGGTGCCCATCATCGGTGGCCTCTTCATGGTGACCCTGGCGGTGGTGGTGGCGCTCATCACCCTGGCCACCGGGACGCCCCTGGCGGAGGTCCTGCGGGAGACGGGGATCCTCACGGCGCTGGGGGGGCTGGGCTTCGTGGTCGGCTCCGCCTCCCTGAAGCGCTGGGCCGACACCCGACAGAGCCAGATGGCCGCCGTCTCGGAGCGGGTGGCCCTCCTGGCGGCCACGCCCCCGGCAACACCGGAGGAGCACCCGCCGGGGAACGACTGAGGAGTTCCCCGGGGGCCCCGGGGACGCACCCGTTCCTCAGCCGGCCGGCCGGGGGTTCCGCCTCACGATCTCGGCGTTGAGGAAGCCGGCGAAGGTGACCCAGGCCACGTAGGGGGCCAACAGCCACCACGAGACGGGATCGAGCCGGCCCATGGCCACCGTCGTGGCCACCACGGCGAGCCACAAGAAGACGATCTCGGCCAGCGCCAGGGCCGGCGAGCGGAGCCCGAAGAAGCAGACGGACCAGAGGGTGTTCAGGACCAGCTGGGACGCGAACAGGATGAGCGCCCAGACCACCGCGGAGTTGTCGAGGCCCAGACCCCACACCCGGTAGAGCGCCACCCCCATCGCAAGGAAGAGAGAGGTCCACGCCACCGGGAAGACCCAGTTCGGAGGATTCCACCGGGGCTTGTCCAGCGTCGGGTACCAGTCGTCCAACGACGCCGATGTGACCCTACCGCCCAGACCGCCCACCAGCAGGGGGATGGCCAGGGAGATGATGAGCCGGACCCAGTCGATCATCGGAGCGCCTCCTCGAGGGCGGTAGCGGCGTCGGTCTTCTCATCCCGGTACTTCACGATCACCGGGACGTACAGGTGAATGCCGTGCATCTCGGCCACCGCACCCCTTCCGGGTCTCGAACCGGGGACCACCACCGCTCCGGGGGGAATGCTCAGGGGAGCATCCGGGCCTGCCCGGTACGTCTCGTCCCGGACCAGGTCGTAGACGGTGGTGGACGCGGTGAGCTGGACCCCGGGTGCCAGGACGGCCCCCTCTCCCACGAGCGTCCCCTCGAAGACCCCGGTGTTGGCTCCCACCAGGACATCGTCTTCGATGATCACGGGCCGAAGCCCGATCGGCTCCAGGACACCCCCCAGCTGTGCCCCGGCGGAGAGGTGTACGCGAGCCCCCACCTGGGCGCAGGAGCCCACCAGGGCGTGGGAGTCCACCATGGCCCCCTCCCCCACCCAAGCCCCGACGTTCACGGACGCGGGAGGCATGACCACCACGCCGGACCCCAGGTGGGCCCCGGCTCGAACCGAGCTCCCCCCGGGCACGATCCGCACCCCCTCCCGGGGGCCGTCGGTATCCCGCAGGGGCAGCGTGTCGCGATCGGCGTACCGGAAGGTGCTGCCGCCGAAGGCCGGATTCCGGTCCCCGGGGTGGGGAACGAACTCCGCCGTGCGGCCGGCCTTGAATGCCAGCAGGATGCCCTGCTTGACCCAGGAGACCGCCTCCCAACCGCGGTCCGTGCGGCGGGCTGCTCGCACGACGCCGGCCTCCAGCGCGTCCAGGAGCGCCGCCACCGCCAGCCGCACCTCACCCCGGTCCGCGCCTTCCAGGGGAAAGCTCTCGCCGGCGAGGCGGGTGATGGTCGCCTGAAGCTCCTCCAGGGAATCGGGGGTGTACCGTCCCGCGCGGATGTCCGTCACGCTCATGCGTGCTCCTGTGGGTGGAGGGCGCCCAGCTCCTCGAGAGCCCCCTTCAGCGCCGCCCGGGTCTCGGCCCGGACCGGCGCCAGGGGCCGCCGCAGATGGTCGCCCATGCGACCCATGAGCGCCAGGGCCGCCTTCACCGGGCCCGGATTGCTCTCCATGAAGTTGGCCCGCATGAGGGGCAGGAGACGGTAGTGGAGCTCCCGGGCCTCCACCAGCTGGCCGGCGGCGGCCCGATGGACCACCGCGGTGATCCGCGCCGGCGTCTCGTTCGCCACCACGGAGACGAGACCCTGAGCCCCGAGAGCCACGGCGGCCAGACCCAGGTGATCGTCGCCACAGAGAACCTGGAAGCCCTCGGGCGCATCCCGCACCAGGGTCATGAGGGGGTCCACGCTCCCGGACGACTCCTTCACGCCCTGCACCCGGGGCACTCGCCGGGCGATCTCGAGGATGGCCTCCGGAGGCACGTTCAGGCCGGTACGCCCCGGCACGTTGTAGAAGATGATGGGGAGCCCCGCCTCGGCCACGGCTCCGTAGTGGAGGACCAGTCCCTCCAGCGTGGGTTTGTTGTAGTAGGGAGTGACCACCAGGACACCGTCGGCTCCGGCGTCGGCCGCCGCCCGGGCCAGCTCCACTGCGGTCCGGGTGCTGTTGCTTCCGGCGCCGGCCAGCACCGGGGCACGCCCGGAGGCCAACTCCACGCACCGGCGGATCACGGCCCGCTGCTCCGCCGCCGTCAGGGTGGCGCTCTCGCCGGTGGTCCCGCAGGGGACCAGGAAGTCCACGCCGCCGTCCAGCATGTAGCCCACGTGGTGGGAGAAGGCGTCCATGTCCACGGAGCCATCGGGCTTCATGGGCGTCACCAGGGCGGGACCCACCCCCTGGAATCGTGCTGCCTCCATCATGGTCCTCCTACGTACCTCGGGTTCAACGACCGGCCCGGGCGGCCGTGCCGGAGTCGGCACCCAGGCGGTCCCGCAGCATGTCGTCCAGCGTGAAGAGCCCCTGGCGACCCTGGATCCACTCCGCCGCCGCGAGCGCTCCCCGGGCGAAGCCCCGCCGGCTTCGAGCCGTGTGCCGGAGCAGAATCTGGTCGTCGGGCCCATCCAGGACCACCTCGTGGGTGCCGGGGACGCTCCCGACGCGGGACGCGCTCACCCGGAGGACCCCGGGGTCCAGCGGTGCCCCCGACGCCCGGTCCTCCCCACCGGGAAACAAGACCCAACGGTCCTTGCGATCCGTGGCGTCGACGATGGTGTCCGCCAGGAGCCGGGCCGTGCCCGACGGCGCGTCCACCTTCCCGGCGTGATGGGTCTCCATGACCGCCACGTCGTGGTCCGGCAACCCCTCCAGCTCCCGGGCGGCCCGCTCCACCCAGCGGCGGAAGAGGGCCACTCCCAGGGAGAAGTTGGGAGCGTACAGGAGGGCCGAACCCCCGGCCTCCACCGCCTCCCGGACCCGGGGCAGCTCGTCATACCACCCCGTGGTGCCGGTCACCACCGGAATCCCGGTCGCCGCCAGCGCCTCCAGCACCCCCGGAGCCGCCTCGGGAAGGGTACCCCAACCACCGCCAGCCTCACGGCGCCCCCTGGGTGGCCACGACGGGCGGTCCCACCAACTCCTCGTGGAGCCTACGGACCAACGCCTCGGCTTCGTCGCCGTCCACCACCAGGCTGAGGGAGACGTCGGAGGCCTGGGACACCAGATGGATGGGGGTGAGGGCCACCGCTCCGAAGACCCGGGCGTCGAAGCCCGGCTCCCTCAGGAGCCCGTTCCCCACCACGGTGACGGTGGCGAGTCCTGCCCGAACCTCCACCTCCGCCACCTCCTCCAGCTCCTGCGCGACCTCCCGGAGCTCTTCCGACTCGTCCACCGTGAAGGCGGTGGAGGTGTGGGAGGTGGCCACCAGGTCCACCGCCAGACGATTCCGGGCCAGAATCTCGAAGACCCGGGCCAGGAAGCCGTACGGGAGGGCACTCCGACGAGCCCGGACCTTGATCAGGCTCACCCGATGCTTGGCGGCGACGGCGGCGATCCCCGGCCCGCCCCAGCGCTCCTTCAGGATCAGCGTGCCGTCCCGGTCCGGGGCGAAGGTGGACCGGATTCGCAACGGCACCCCCTCCGCCACGGCCTGCTTGGCGGCCCCGGGATGGATCACCCGGGCGCCGAAGTACGCCAGTTCGACGGCCTCCTCGTACCCCACCACGTCCAGCACCCGGGGGTTGTCCACCACCCGCGGATCCCCGGACAGGACCCCTTCGACGTCGGTCCAGATGTGGACCGCCGCCGACTCCAGCGCCGCCCCCAGAAGGGTCGCCGAAAGGTCCGACCCCCCGCGCCCCAGCGTGGTGGTCCGGCCGTCCGCCGCAGCCCCGACGAAGCCCTGCAGGACCGGCACCCGCCCCGACGCCAGCGCCGGGACCACGTGGGCGGCGGCCCCGGAGCGGACGGCAG
>JARRPL010000276.1:0-7959 GCA_037382905.1 Gemmatimonadota bacterium
GTCCTCACGGGAAGCACGGGGTTCTACGGGACGCCCCGGGGCCGCGTCGACGAATCGACGCCGGCGGGGGCGGGGCCTCGGGCGGAGTCGGCCGCCCGGGCGGAGTCGGCCTTCCGGGAAACGGTGCCCCACGGGACCGTGCTCCGGCTCGGGGGCCTGTATCGCCGGGGCCGGGGTCCCCTTCAGCCGCTGCTGCGGCGCGGCGCTCCCCCGGACGGACCGCCCGACGCTGCCCTCCCACTGATCCACCGGGACGATGCCGTGGCCGCGATCCTGGCGGCCCTCGTTCACCCTCGGCCGGCGTCGATCTACCTGGCCGTCACCCCCCCGGCTCCCCGCCGGGACACCTTCTACCGCGAGGCCTGTCGGCGTCACGGACTGGCCGAGCCGCTCTTCGGGGAGCCGCTGGCGCCGGATCCGGCCCCCGCACGGAGGCGGGAGGAGGCGGCGGCGACCTGCGACGTCGGTCGGTTGCGCCGGGACCTGCTCCCGGATCCGGCCCACCCCGACTGGCGAGATGCCGTCGAGGGGTGAGCTCCCGGCCCGACCTCAACCCCGGTTGAGGGTGAGGACACTTCCGTTGACGATCCGGCCCGCATCGCCGGTGAGGAAGGCGATGACCCGGGCGATCTCGTCAGGCCGCAGCCAGCTCGAGGTGTCGGCGTCGGGCATGGAGGCTCGATTGGCCGGGGTGTCGATGATGCGGGGGGCGATGGCATTCACGTTCACGCCTCCCTCGGCGGCCTCGGCGGCCAACGTCCGGGTGAGGCTCACCACCGCCGCCTTCGTGGCGGCGTAAGCCCCCATCCCCGCAGCCCCCCGATCCAGCGCCGGCTCCGCCGCCACGGTCACCAGGCTGCCGCCTCCCTCGTTCGCCGTCAGCCGGGGCACCAGGAGCCGCGACGCCTGAAAGACGCTGGTGGCGTTGAGGGCCACCATCCGATCCCACGTCCCGGGATCCGTCTCCGCCACGGGACTCATGGCGAACCCCCCCACGAGGAGGATGGCCGCGTGAACCTCTCCTGCGGTCTCCACCACCGCCTCGAATCGATCCGGATCCGTCACGTCGGCCTCCAGGAGCTCCAGCCGGTCCCGCTCCCCCACACGGTTCAGCAGTCGTGGAACCTCGTCTTCCACGACCCAGGGGACCACCACACGCCAGCCGTCCTCCAGGTAGCGCTCCACCACCGCCGAGCCCAGGAATCCGGACCCACCCGTGATCACCGCCGTTCTGGTCACCGCTCTCCCTCCCTCCAGGGGTTTCGCTGCCACCTCCGAGCTGCCCCGGCCAACCCGTGGCGGCGAGTGGGGTTCCGGCGCCGTCCAGCCTTGCTCCCGAGAGGAGCCGCGTCCAACTTCCAGCGCTGGCGCAAAAGCCCCACCGCTCGCGCCTTCCTCATCCCTCGCATTCCCGGAGCCACCATGCCCGAGTACGTCCACGCCCGCATCCCGGACGCCGGAGACCCCATCACCGTCGAAGACGGAGCCCTGGTGGTGCCGGACCGGCCAATCCTCCCGTTCATCGAAGGAGATGGGATCGGCCCGGACATCTGGAGAGCGACCCAGGCGGTGGTGGACGCGGCGGTGGAGAAGGCCTACGGGGGCGATCGCCGCATCGCCTGGATGGAGGTCTTCGCCGGGGAGAAGGCCTACGAGAAGACGGGGGAGTGGCTGCCCCGGGAGACCTTCGACGCCCTCACCGAGTTCAAGGTGGGGATCAAAGGTCCCCTCACCACCCCTGTGGGGGGCGGGATCCGTTCCTTGAACGTCACCATCCGCCAGGTCCTCGACCTCTACTCCTGCATCCGGCCCGTTCGCTGGATCAAGGGGACCCCCTCACCCATGAAGGAGCCGGAGAAGCTCGACGTGGTCATCTTCCGGGAGAACACCGAGGATGTCTACGCCGGCATCGAGTGGGCCTCGGGGACGCCGGAGGCGGAGAAGGTACGGAGCTTCCTGGTGGACGAGATGGGCGCCTCCATCCGCGAGGCGTCGGGGATCGGCATCAAGCCCATCTCCCCCTTCGGCACGAAGCGCCACGTGGCGGCCTCCATCCGGTATGCCCGGGATCGGCACCGCAGCTCCGTGACGCTGGTGCACAAGGGCAACATCATGAAGTTCACCGAGGGAGCCTTCCGGGACTGGGGGTACGAGGTGGCGCGGGACGACTTCGCCGACCTGATCGTCACCGAGGCCCAGACCTGGGAGGGCGTCTCCTCCGAGGGTCGCATCATCGTGAAGGATCGGATCGCCGATGCCATGTTCCAGCAGGTCCTCCTGCGACCCGACGAGTACGACGTCATCACGACGCCGAACCTGAACGGCGACTACATCTCCGACGCCTGCGCCGCCCAGGTGGGTGGTCTGGGGATGGCGCCCGGTGCCAACGTCGGCGATGAGGTGGCGGTCTTCGAGGCCACCCACGGAACCGCGCCCAAGTACGCCGGGATGGACAAGGTGAATCCCGGATCCCTGATCCTCTCGGCCCACATGATGCTGATCCACATGGGCTGGGAAGAGGCGGCGGAGCGGGTGGATCGGGGCCTGGAGGGAGCGGTGCAGGCGAAGCGGGTCACCTATGACCTGGAGCGGCAGATGGAGGGCGCCACCCTTCTCAAGACCTCCGAGTTCGGACAGGCCATCATCGACCGGATGTGAGCCGGGCCCTTCCCACCATCTTCGTTCTCCCCACCGTTACCGAGCCATGGATCTTCACCTCCACACCACCGGACCCCTCAAGGAGCTGTCCACGCCTCTCCTGGTCCTCCCCGTCCTGAAGGGGGACGGGGGCCAGCCTACCACGCCGGGCCACGCGGGCCGTGAGCTCGCCGGACCCGACGAGCGATGGCAGGGAGATCTCCGCTGGCAGCCGGGGAGTCGTGTGGTCAGCTATCGGGACAGCGCGTCGGGACCCCGCAGGGTGGCCTTCCTGGGCATGGGGAAGGAGGCCGGCGAGCTGGATTCGGAGGCGGTGAGGCGCTTTGCCGGCGAGGCGGTACGCCTGGCCGAGTCTCTCCGGGTCACGGACCTGGCGCTGCTGGTTCCCCAGAGCACCACCCTGGACGGCCCCGCTGCCCACCAGGCCGCTGCCGAGGGTCTCGTGCTCGCGGCGTGGCGATTCCGGGAACTCAAGACCGGGGTCGGCGAGGACGAGGCGCCCACCCTTGTGGCGCGGGCCACCCTGGTTCCGGTGGGCGGCGAGAGTTCGTCCGAGGCCGAGGCGATGGAGCGGGGGCGGATCCTGGCGGAGGCGGAGAACCGCGCCCGGACCCTTCAGTCCCGCCCGGGCAACCTTGCCACGCCCTCCGATCTCGCCCAGGTGGCGATGGAGTGGGGAAGGGAGTTCGGGCTGGAGGTCGACGTCCTCGGTCCGGAGCGGCTCCGGGCCGAGGGAATGGGCGCACTTCTGGCGGTGGCCCAGGGTTCCGCCCAGGAACCCCGGCTCATGGTGCTGCGACATCGGGGGGGAGATGAGGGGGAGCCGCCGCTGGTCCTGGTGGGGAAGGGGCTCACCTTCGACGCCGGTGGGATCTCTCTCAAGCCGCCGAAAGGCATGGAGGACATGAAGTTCGACATGTCCGGCGGTGCGGCGGTCCTGGCGGCCATGACCGCGGTTGCGGGCCTGGGCATCCCCCGAAACGTGGTGGGCGTCGTCCCGTCCTCGGAGAACCTCCTGGGGGCCTCCGCCGTGAAGCCCGGCGACGTGGTCACCACCCGGTCCGGGATCACGGTGGAGGTGATCAACACCGATGCCGAGGGTCGGCTGATCCTCTGCGATGCCCTGGACTACGCCCTGGAGATGGAGCCGGAGGCGATGGTGGACTGTGCCACCCTCACCGGGGCGGTGGTCATCGGCCTGGGTCATCACGCCATCGGGGTGCTGGGAACCGACGACGAGGTGGTGAAGGAGCTCCAGGACGCGGGCGAGGCCACCGGTGAGCGGTGTTGGCCTCTGCCCCTCTGGGACGAGTACCGCACGCAGCTGGAGAGCGAAACGGCGGATCTGAAGAACGTCGGCGGCCGGCCCGCCGGGACCATCACCGCCGCCATGTTCCTCCGACAGTTCGTCAAGGACACGCCCTGGGCCCACCTGGACATCGCCGGTACGGCCTACGGCGAGGGAACCGGCGTCTCGTACCTTCGCAAGGGAGCCTACGGCGTCCCGACGCGGCTCCTGACGGAGTGGGTGCTCCGGCGTAGCGGATGACGGGTTCCGGGACCGGGGAGGGACGTCGCTCCACCGTCTTCCCGGCCTTCCTGCTGGTGCCGCTGGCCTTCTTGGCGGCGCCCCTGGCGGGCCAGGACACGCTGGCGGTCCCCGATACACTGGTGCAGGCCGACACCCTCCTGCTCCCGGACACGATGGTCTCCGATACCCTTCCGGCGGACACCATCGTCCGCCTTCTGCCCCGGATTCCCGCGGGACGGACGGACGAGGCGCCCGGTGTCGGTGCGGTGCCGCAGCGCACAGGGGACTTCGGCACCCCCCAGGGCATGGTCTTCGAGGGGATGGCCGGCGGTCGCCTCCGGGTCTTCATCGACGGCCTCGAGGAGCTCCCCATCGACGGGAGCGTGGTGGACCTGGCCCAGATCTCCCTGGCGGGGGTCGAGTCCGTGCGCCTTTCCAGGGCGGGTGGAGAGATCCGGATCCACCTCACCTCCACACAGGCCCGGGAGCCTCAGCCCGAGTCCGTTCTCGAGGTTGGAACCGGGGACCTGGACACCAATCTCTTTCGGGGCACGTTCAACCATCCCGACGCCTTCGGCGGTGGACTGGGGCTGGCCTTCGAGCGGCTCGACACCCGAGGCCGGGGGGATGCCCAGGACGGCTTCCTCCAGTCCCTCTGGCTACGGTACCATCGGCCGTTGGGGGATCGCTTCGTGCTCGTGGGAGAGGTGCGCCGACGGACCGCGGCCACCGCCCTGGGGGCGCTGGCCCCGCCACGGACCACCCGGACCGACCTGGACCTCCGGCTTCGTGCCCGGCTCGCCGAGGGGCTGGTGGCGGAGGCCTTCGCCGTCCAGACCGCTCTCTCGCTTGGGAGCGACGACGACGACGGGGATTCTCTCCCCTCCCTCGAGACCACGGTCCGACAGTTCGGCGGCCAGGTGGGCGTGGACCGCGGGCCGGTCTCCCTCCATGCCGCATCTCGCTTCATCGACGGCTCCGCCGGCGCGGATCCCTTCCTTCGAACCGACGTCGACGCGGCCGTCGCGTCGGAGCGTTGGGGTGGCGTCGCCGGGTATCTGGGTCTCGACACCGGCGATGACAACGGAGGCGTCATCACCGGCCTCTCCGCCTGGACGGGATCGGTGGTGGGACTCTCGGCCTACGCCTCCCTGGACCAGGGGGAACGAGGGTGGGTGCCGTCGCTGGCGGCTGCCCTGGGGCGGATCCCCGACTCCCTGGCCGTCGCTCCGCTGACGGGAAGCGATCGGTCGGCGCTTCGGATCGGGGGCCGATTCGAGCTGGGTCCGGTGACGCTGGACGGAGCCTGGCTGCGAACCGAGATCGACTCGGTTCTTCCCCTGGGAAACGGCGTGGACCGGGGCACGGTGGCCTATGCTGGAGACGAGGCCACCGGCTTCGAAGTCTCGGGCCGCGTGGGGCTCTGGCCCCGGGGGCTCGCGGTGGAAGGCTCGCTGCAGAAGTGGGACTCGGAGGGCTTCTACCGTCCAGAGCGGATCTACCGCGGCGGCCTCACCTTCAACCGGATGTTCTATCCCACCGGCAATCTGGAATTCAACGCCGGCGTGCTGGTGGAGGGACGCGACCCCATGCTCCTCCCCCTGGAGAGTCCGGAGGGCATCGGTCCCGCCCGGGTCCCCTTCTATCAGAGCTGGAACGCCCACCTCCTCATCCGGGTGGTCACGGTGCGACTCTTCGTCCGGTGGGAGAACCTGTTCCTGCGGGCGAACAACCAGGATCTCCCGGGTCTGCTCCTCCCCACGACCCGGGTGATGTACGGAGTGCGGTGGACCCTGTGGAACTGAAAGGCTAGCTTTAACGGCTTCACGGGAGGGTCGATGATCCGCAGCATGACCGGGTTCGGGGACGCCAGCGTGACGATCTCGCTGGAACCGGGCGAGGACGCAGGAACCGGAACGCTCCCGGAGATCGACCACGTGCGGGCCGAGCGGTACGTGGAGCTCCTTCGGGAGCTGGGCGTCCGCTACGGGCTCGCCGGTCCGTCGGATGCGCAGGCGCTGGCCCGGATGCCCGAGGTCCTTCGTGCTCCGGACCCCCGGGAAGGGGCCCGGGGTGTGGAGGCGGACGACCTCCGGCGTGTGTTGGCCGAGGCGGCACGGGGCGTAGTGGCGCTCCGGGACGCGGAAGGAGCCCGCCTGCAGGAGGATCTGGAGGAGCGGCTGGCGGCTCTGGAGCGTGGCTTGAAGGAGATCGAGGAGCGGGCGCCTCTTCGACTGATGGCGGAACGGGATCGCCTCAGGGCCCAGGTGCGGGAACTGGCGGAGAGCGAGGACGTAGACGATGAGCGCCTGGCTCGGGAGGTGGCCTACCTGGCGGAGAAGTGGGACATCAACGAGGAGATCGTCCGTCTGCGGTCCCACCTCGAACTGTTCCGGGAGACGCTCGCGGGCGACGGTGAGGAGCCGGCGGGGAAGAGGTTGTCTTTCGTGGTGCAGGAGATGCACCGTGAGGTGAACACCATCGGCTCCAAGGCCAACGACGCGGGGATCACCCGGGCTTCGGTGGCCATGAAGGAAGAGATCGAGAAGCTCCGGGAACAGGTGGAGAACGTCGAGTGACGGATCGTGTGCGACCTCTGGTGCTGGCGGCGCCCAGCGGGACCGGGAAAACCACCATCGCACGTCGCCTGGTGGCCGAGAATCCGAACTTCGTATTCTCCGTCTCCGCCACGACCCGGCGGCCCCGCCGGGGCGAGGAGGAGGGTCTGGACTATGAGTTCGTGTCCCGGCCGGCCTTCGAGGAGATGGTGGCCCGGGGCGAGATGGCGGAGTGGGCGGAGGTCCACGGTGAGCTCTACGGCACGCCCCGGCGGAACCTGGAGCGGGCCGCCCGAGCGGGGTGCCACGCCGTCCTGGACATCGATGTGCAGGGCGCGGCCCAGATCCGGGAGTCGGTACCGGAGGCGGTCCGGGTCTTCATACTCCCACCCTCCGGTCGGGAGATGGTGCGACGCATCGGGCTGAGGGGCACCGAGCAGGCCTCGGAGATCGCCAGGCGCCTCCGCTCGGCCCTCCGGGAGCTCAGTCGAGCCGAGGAGTTCCACCATGTGGTGGTGAACGACGACCTGGGTGCTGCCGTCGCCCGGGTCCGGGAGCTGGTGCTGGATCCGGCCGTGATGCAGCGGCCGGCGGATCTGGACGAACGGGTCCGGAAGCTGAAGGACGAGATCCGGGAGATCCTCTCGGAGGAATTCGCAGAAACCACCCGCTGATACGCGGAAGGAGCAACAATGAGGGTCTTCACACCCGACGAAGTGGCGAGCCACACCTACTCCAAGTACCTGGGGGTCCTGGTGGCGGCCAAGTATGCCCGGGAGCTCAACTCCCTTCCCCGGGAGGTCCTCCCCCTGGGCGAGCAGAAGAAGCTCACGACCCGGTCGCTGGAGGCGCTCACCTCGGGTCAGATCGAGTTCCGCCTGGTCCGGCGTCCCAAGCCCGGCGAGTAACCGAAGCCCCGGCGCGTCCCTCCGTGCCATCGACGAGGCTGGCATGACGGCCCCGGAGTCTCCCCGCCGACCCTGGGCGGGGCGCCGGGTCGTCCTGGGCGTGACCGGGGGGATCGCCGCGTACAAGAGCATTCTCCTGGCCCGTCGGCTGACCCGGCTCGGGGCCGAGGTGGACGTCGTCATGACCCGGTCCGCCGGAGAATTCGTCACCCCCCTCACCTTCGAAGGGGTCACCGGGCGCCCGGTCCTTTCCCGGCTCTTCTCCGTGGAGGGGGCGGCCCGGCACATCCGCCTGGGGCGTGAG
>JARRPL010000277.1:0-4395 GCA_037382905.1 Gemmatimonadota bacterium
GTGAGAAGGTCCGGATGGCCACGAAGGCGTCGGGTTGCTGCCCGGACTCCCCATAAGCGCCCCGGAGCTTTACGGTGTTGGCGAAATCGTAGTTCCAGAACCCCTCCTCGCTCACGACCCAGGCTGCGCTCACCTTGGGGTAGGTGACGAAGTCGTAGTCCACACCGAAGGCGCTGTTGTCGTCCCCCCGAATAGCTCCCGTCAGGAACAGGCGATTCTGCCAGGAGAGCTGCTCCTGGACGTACATCCCGATGGTAGTGTTCTCCACCGAAGTCTGGCTCGCACTACGGTTCTGGGTGGTGGCGGAGATGCTGGTGAGTCCCGGGGTGGGCCAGACCTCCCCGTAGGCCGAAACGAGCTCGGAATATCGCCGGTAGAACTGGCCGCCCACCGAGGTGGAAGATTCCAGATTCTGTGCCACCGGCCACTGGTAGGTGGCGGCGTAGTCCACCGTGGTGTAGTCGACGTTCCGCTCCTGCGTCGAGCGGTAGCCCCGATCGGAGAAGGACCAGTAATCCAGCCACTTCTCGTCGTGGTACTGGATGTCGTTGTCCTGCTCCCGCGTGTGGTCGAATCCCACCGTGAACCGGTGGGAGAACCCTCCGAAGGGCCGATGGTTGATGGTCACGCCGGCAGTGGTCCGGTCCAGGTCCTGCCACTGGTCGAAGGCCCCGGTGTAGGACTCGGGGGTGCCGCTGTAGAACCCCCGACGGGGTGTATCCAGTCGATCCGGGCGGGCGAAGTAGGTGGTCCAGGTAAATCCCCCGCCGCCTGCCTCGTAGCTCAGGTTGGTGCGGCCGCTCACGTACCCGAGGTTCCCCCGGATATCGAGCTTGTCGTTGGGGGTCACGGTGACGTTGGCCCGCATTCCCCACTTGTCCACCGAGTTGTCCGGCTCCACCCCCTGGGTGTTCTCGTAGTTCCCGGAGAGGAAGTACCGGACCAGGTCCATTCCCCCGGAGACGCTCAGGTCGTACTGCTGGAGCTGCCCCGTCCTCCAGATGTCATTCCCCCTGGACTTCTCCAGATCCACCATGTCGATGGACTCGATCGTCCCGTCGTTTCCGACGTCGTAGTAATTGACCCAGAGGCGGCCTTCGGGATTGCTGAACCAACTTGCCCCTTGTTTGACACTCAGGTCGAAACGGGCCGCTCCTGGCCGACCTCGCTTGGTGATGATCTGGATCACCCCGTTGGAGGCCTCGGTGCCGTACAGGGTGGCGGCGGCGGGGCCCTTGATGATCTCTATGCTCTCGATGTCTTCGGGGTTCAGGTCGTTCCATCGGGAGATGGAGGCCGAACCGAATGCCTGATTGGTCGGGCCGGTGGCCTGGTCGTTGTTGACCCTGACTCCATCCACGTAGATCAGGGGCTCGTTGGAGAGGGAAAAGCTCCCGGCTCCCCGGATACGGACGCGGTTCCCGCCTCCCACCATCCCCGTGGTATGGATGATGGTGACCCCGGGGGCCCGGCCGTTGATGAGCTCACTCAAGGTACTGACCGGGGCCACCTCCATGACGTTGGCCGCCTCCACCGTGGCAACGGTGTTCCCCAGGGACCGTTCCGCCTGCTCGCCGGGCGTCCCAGTGACCACGATCCGGTCCAGCTCAATGGCCGAGAGGTTGAGCTGGATGCTGAGATTCACGTCCCCCACCGCGGCGGTGAGCGTGGAGGTGCCGTATCCGATGAGGCTGACCCTCAGTGTCACCTCCTGACCCGAGAGGCCGAGAACGAGAAAACGGCCGTTCTGATTGGTGAAGGTTCCCCGACCCATCCCCACCACTTCGACGGTTGCGTCAGGTAGGGGCCTCAGCGTCTCGGCCGACACCACCTGGCCACCCACCTGGCCCTGCTGGGCGGAGATGGGTTGTGCCACCAGGAGGCAAGACAGAACGGTTGCCACACCGGCACCCCATATGCCGGTCCTGAGCCACCGCGCGTCGGATGACTCACGTGCCATGACAATCCTCCGTTGTAGAGGGGATGTACCCGTAGAGGACGAACCAACGGTCGATTAACCAGGGATCCGGGAGACGTCGGCCGGGGAGGGAGCCCATCGGCAAGCTCTATCCGGAGAGAGGAAGATCAGGCCGGGAGACGCCGTGCCAATCCACCCACAGAACCCCTATTTGGTTAATGGTGTCAAGCTTGTGAATGGGGACTGGGACTGCAAGGATTTTCTTTGGCTTTGCATGTGCACCGACTTGCCCATGCTCCTCGCCGATGCCGGGAAGGAACCTTCCTGGGCCATGCTGGACAGGCATCCCTGGCTGCCCCCGACCCACAGGTTCCCTGAAGACGTGGGCCTTCCAACGGCCGGCCCGGGATGGGTCCGTGTGGGGATGTGCAGGGAGTTGAGAGGGGGAGTTGCGGGCTGTCTCCCCGAAGGAAGTCGGTCAATGCTGCCCCCCCGACCGCAATCGACACAGGCACCGCCCGCGCGCACCTCGAAGCAGGCGCTCCATCGTCCCGGAGCAGTCGCTTCGAGCTATAGACGCGGATTCTGACGAAAGTGTGCAAAAACCGGGTCCTCTCAGCCCCGGTGCCCGTGGCTTCGGATGCGTCTTTTTGCACGCTTTGGCCGCTTTTCCCGTCATTGGATTGACGGACCAGTGAAATCCTCCGCGGGGCGACCATGAATCGGCTTCTTTCCAGGGACACCCTCCTCTTGGGCCTGGCCCTTCTGGCGTTGGGTCAGGTTCTCCTCTTCGGCAACAGGTGGAGGAACCGGGACGGGCCCGCCGACTCCTGGCTCCACGTTGGGGACGACGTAAGTGCTCTCCAGTTCCGGACCCCCTCCGGACGGTCCGTGTCCACGGCCGGGGGCGGAACCATGGTGCTCCTGATCTTCGACTCCCAGTGTGCGCACTGCCTTGCGGTAGCCCCTGCCTGGAAGGAGTGGATCAAGACGGCGCCCCCTCGCCTGAGGGTCGTGGGGGTCTCCACCGAACCCCCCGAGACCGCCGAGGCTTTCGCCCGGGAGCAGGGTTGGGGGGTGGAGGTCTGGCAGGTGGAGGCACGGACGGGCAGCCGGGAACACGCCCTGACGAGTCGTACCCCCTGGGTCTTCCTTCTGGATGGAGAGGGCAGGATTCTGAAGGAGGGCCACGGGTCCCGCCTGGCGGAGCTCACCTCGGGGGTGTCCGAATTCGTCGCGGTGGCGATGGTCCGATGATCCGGGTGAACGGCCGGTCTGCTCTGATTCTTCTGGTCGTGGTGGGATGCCAGCCCCCGGAGGAGCCGGTCGGCGCCCCCTCCCGAGTGGTGGAGGTGGGTGAGATCGTACCGATCCCCACCGAGGCCCGGTTCTTTTCCGTGAGAGACGTCGTCCTAACCGGAGATGCCCTGTGGGTGCTGGAGGGAGCGTCGCCTTTCGTGACTCGCGTTTCATTGGCTTCCGGGGAGGCAGTGAGGTTCGGAGGGGAGGGCGAGGGCCCTGCGGAGCTCCGAAACCCATGGGGGATCCAGGCCTTGGAAGGGCCTGGGGAAGGCAGCGTCCGGATCTGGGACCTGGGCAACGGACGGGTCTCCACCTTCGATTCCACTGGCGGGTTCCTTGAATCGGAGCGCCTGAGCACCCGAGGGATGGTGCGGGCCAGGAATGACATCCGGGAGGTATCCTACGCGGATCCCTTCAGGATCCGGGCCGGACCGTCCGGAGTATTCCTCGGTGTCTTTCCCGGGAGGGTCAACCGCACCCCCGACCTTTCCGGTGGGTCCCTGTGGCGCGCCGACGTGCAGCTGGAGCCCGGCCTCGAGTTGACGCGTTTCGGGGAGCACGCGTCCTCCGGAAGCGACGGGCTACGTGAGTGGGCGTCGGTTCCGCTCTGGGACGCCTGCGACGGATCGGCGGTGCTCTGGAGTCCCGAGGCCGCCAGCGTCATCTGGTTGGACCAACAGGGCCGCGTGGTGCAGACGGTGCCGGTCCAGGTGGATCAGACGCCCGTGGCCCTGGAGGACATCGAGCGTTACTTGCGGCAGATGAGCCGGCTGGAGTTGGGCCCCGACCATGAAGAGGCGGGCATCAACTTCGCCAGCGCGGCCCGGTCCATGCGCGGGGAGTTCGCGGAAGATCGACCCTTCGCCACGGACCTGCGCTGTGAGGAAGGGGAGGCGGCGTGGATCCGCCTCTTCGATACCTCCGTGGACCCATTGGGCCGGAGCCAGAGGTGGCTGCGGGTATCCCCGGATACCTCCCCGCGCCAAGTGAGTTTTCCCAGAGGTTTCACTCCGGCCCTCTTCACGTCCGATCGCGTGTACGGCCTGCTCGAATCCCCCAACGGTGACCAGCGGCTGGCCTGGTGGTGCGAGGCCTCCGTTGACTGACCCTTTCTCACTCTCGATTCTCCCAACAAGGGAAAAGGAGCCACCCCATGCGTAGGAAGCTCATGGTCG
>JARRPL010000278.1:0-4367 GCA_037382905.1 Gemmatimonadota bacterium
CAGACGAGGATCTGAGGCGCCCCGGTCCCGGTGTAGTCGCTGCCCATGGGGACGCCGTTCCCATAGCCGGCCTCGACCATCGACTCGTAGGAATCGTACGACGACTCGAAGCCCTGTCCCGCGAAGGCCCGAACCCGGATGCGCGGCCCGCTGGTGGCGAAGGTCTCCTTGGCGGCCATGGCGTCCCAGATGTCGCCCCGGGTGTTGGACTCGGCCCACACGCCGGTGATCGCCCCGGGGTTGGTGTCCGCGATGAGCATCTCTCCGTCGAGGACGTTGTTCGCCCGGGCCTCGGGGGCCACGTCCGTCAGCCCGTGGCTGCCAACCATGTAGTTGTCCTCGGCCACGTTGCTCGGCGTCCCGTTGTGGTTGTCCGTGCCGCCGACGAACCCGTACTTGAACGGGTTCGTACCGAGGTCCTCCTTGTACTTCAGGCCCCGATCCAGACCATAGCGGACGAAGTTCTCCTTCTGGTAGACGCGGCCGTTGTAGTCCTGGAGGGAGCGGGCGTTCTCGAAGTCCGCGAACTCGTCGGCCTGCCAGAAGTCGGGGACGACCTCCGAGTTCCCCTTCACCTGCATCATCTCGATCAGGGGCTCCATGCTGGCCCGCGTCTGGGCGTACTCCTCGGTGTAAGGCTCCCCGCTCAACGTCGCCTCGCCGAAGGTGAGCCCCTTGCTCTCGTTGGAGTTGTGGGGCATGGCGAACACCCGCCGGCCCTCGGAGCGCTGGACCTGCATCCACGCCCAGAGATCGATGACGTCGAGGCTCTCGTTGGACGAGAAGGGGATCCTGGGCACGTCGTTGTCCCGGAAGAGCACGTTCCGGTGCTGGTTCGCCCCATCGGGAGCCGCCGTCCACTCGTAGGCGTGGATGGTCGTGAAGGTCCCCGGCTCGTAGTGGTTCTCGGTGGCCTCCCAGTTGTTTCTCCAGGTCGTTGCGATCGCCTCCTCTCCCTGGAAGAAGGGAGGATGCGGGTCGCCACCCCCTGCGAGGGGCGTCAGCACGTACTGGTTGTAGAGGCCCAGGGCGGTCTCCAGATCCTCCGCCTCCCGGAACGAACGGGCGACCTCGTCGTCGTATCCCGGCGCTCCGGGGGTCATGAGACTGTAGGCCTCGCCCATGAACTCGGAGTGGTCGGTGACGGCGGCGAAGTCCAGGGGGCGCTTGATCCGGTGCATCTGCCCGTTTGCCATGACCTCCTCACCCTTGGCGAACCGGTACGCACCGTCCGGCGTGAGCCGGTTGCCCCCGATGAAGGCATCCATGGAGACGCCGGTGTGCACATGCGTTTCGCCGAAGAACGCCTCCTTGAGCGGGTAACGGGTGGCGGCCGCTTCCCGTTCGGCGATGCTCGTCGAGGCGCCCGATTCCGCCCCCGCGGTCTCGTTCGACGCGTCTCCGCCTTCGCCACACGCCGCCATCGAGGCCAGCGAGACCAGCGCGAGCCCCGTGGCCACAGAACGGGCGATTCCAGGCCACGGCCGGAAGGTCCGCAGGCGATCCGGACCGCGATGATCATAGCGCATGGCGCTCTCTCCGTTGAGGTACGACGTCCTTGGGTCATCAGGGGCGCAGGATATGCGAAAAGGGGGGGCACGCAATCGGTCGTCCCGATCCTGGAGCGTCACCCGGGGCTCCGCCTGTGGCTGATGCACGCACCCGGGGCCGTCGAGTGGGTGGACGACACCATCGCGCTGATGCAGGCGTTCGAGAACGTCTATGCCGAGATGTCCGTCATCAACTCCCTGGTCCCCGAGGCGGACCACGCCGAGGTGGTACGGCTGTTCCTGGAGGCGGGCCTCGGCGACCGCATCATGTTCGGCAGCGAGAACCAGCCCCTCGGGCCGATCGTGGATCGGATCGACGCCGTTCCGTTCTCGAGTGCCGGGCAGAAGGAAGCCATCTACTGCGGGAACGCCGCGCGGTTCCTGGGACCCGAAGAGGAGTTCTGTCGACTGCCGTCGTGATCCACGACCGCGGGTGATGCCGTGTGCCGGCCTCCTCGGCGGCGCGCGCTCCGACTTGCGACCGGAATAGGCGCAGTAGATCCTTCCCCGACCTCTGGACCGAGCGCTCCGAACCGAAGACACGCGCGCATCGCCCGCTTCCGTCGCGGATTCCGTCGCCCCTGTGCCACCCCGAAGCGCACAGGACGCATCGGGGACCGCGGCGCGACGTGCGGACCACGACCCATCCCCCGACCTCGTCCTGGACCGGCCCCGACTGGATCCCCTGAGCATGCAGAGAGCGATCATGGCAGATCGAATGCACCTCTTCCCCCGCCTCCTGATCCCCGGCCTGGTGTCGGGAACCCTCGTCCTGTCGGCGTGTGGTGCCGAGCCGGACGATCCGGCCGATCTCGTCATCCGCGGCGGCCCGATCCTCACGATGGCGGGAGAGCAGCCCGAGTACGTCGAGGCGGTCGCCGTCGATGACGGGGTGATCGTCTATGCCGGCGCCGAGGCGGGGCTTCCCGAATTCGTGGGGTCCGACACCGAGGAGAAGGACCTCGGCGGCCGGACCCTGTTGCCCGGCTTCGTCGATCCCCACGGCCACGTCATGGTGGGGGGCCTGCAGGCGGTCACGGCCAACCTGCTGGCGCCCCCGGACGGCGAGGTGACGGACATCGCGAGCCTGGTCCAGACGCTCCGGGACTGGGCCGAGGAGAACCAGGAGGCCGTCGAAGCCTCGAACGTCATCATCGGATTCGGCTACGACAATGCCCAGCTGGCGGAGGTGCGGCACCCGACGAAGGAGGATCTCGACCGGGTCTCCGAGGACATCCCGGTCCTGATCGTCCACCAGTCGGGCCACCTCGCGGCGCTCAACCGCGCCGCGCTGGACTTGACCGGGATCGACGCCAGCTCGGAGAACCCTGCGGGCGGCGTGATCCAGCGCGTTGCCGGCTCCGACGAGCCGAACGGGGTCCTGGAGGAGACCGCCTTCTTCCTGGCCATGGGAACCGTGCTGCAAGGGGTCGGGCCGGAGGGAATGGCGGAGTTCGCCCGGGCCGGAGCGGAGAACTGGGCGAGGTTCGGGTATACCACCGGTCAGGAGGGCCGGTCTTCCCCCGGGACGTCCGAGATCATGCGGCAGGTCGCCGACGAAGGCGGGTTCGCCATCGATGTCCTCACCTATCCCGACGTGCTGGTCGATCGCGACTACATCCTCGCCAATCAGAGCGACGAGTACGTGAACCGGTTCCGGGTCGCCGGGGCGAAGCTCACCATCGACGGGAGCCCCCAGGGCTTCACGGCCTGGCGCGACCGGCCCTACTACGACCCGGTGGGCGACTACCCGGACGGCTACGTGGGGTATGCGGCTGCGTCCGACGAGCAGGTGCGGAGCGCGGTCGACTGGGCGTACGAGAACGGCCTCCAGATCATCACCCACGCCAATGGAGAAGCCGCCTCGGACCTGCTGATCTCGGCCCTCGGGGAGGCCCAGGAGGAGTACGGCGCCGCGAGTCCGCGACCGGTGCTCATCCACGGCCAGTTCCTTCGGGAGGACCAGGTGGACGCCTATCGGGACCTCGACGTCATCCCGTCGCTCTTCCCCATGCACACCTTCTACTGGGGAGACTGGCACTGCGACCACACGGTCGGGCCGGAGCTGTGCCAGAACATCTCGCCCACGGGCTGGGTCCGGGATCGTGGCATGATCTTCACCACCCATCACGACGCCCCCGTGGCCCTTCCCAGTTCTCCACGGGTGCTGGACGCGACCGTCACCCGCCGAAGCCGGTCGGGCCGTATCCTGGGCGAAGACCAGCGGGTCGACGCCTACACGGCCCTGCGCGCCATGACCATCTGGCCGGCCTTCCAGATCTTCGAGGAGGACCGCAAGGGTTCCATCGAGGTCGGCAAGCTCGGCGACTTCGTGATCCTCTCGGACAACCCGCTGGAGGTCGATCCGACCACGCTGGCCGACCTCGAGGTCCTCGAGACGATCAAGGAAGGCACCACGGTGTGGAGCGGCGGGAGCTGAGGCGGCGGGGACTCGGGTCGAAGGATCGCATGCAGCCCCTGGGGTGGAGGGCGGGGCCCGGACCCGGCGACTGACTCTGGGCGATGATCCCCCCGGAGTGGGGGTTCACGAGACCCCGGCCCGGCCTTCCTCCCTTCGCAGCAGCGCCTCGTGCCAGAGAGAGTAGAGCACGGGAAGGAGCACGAGGGTGAGAAGGAGTGCCGAGACCATCCCCCCGATCATCGGCGCGGCGATCCTCTGCATGACCTCGGCGCCGGTCCCGGTTCCCCAGAAGAGGGGGAGGAGCCCGGCGATGATGGTGATCACGGTCATCATCTTGGGACGCACGCGGAGGACGGCTCCCTCCATCACCGCCTCTCGGAGGTGATCCACGGAGC
>JARRPL010000279.1:0-4357 GCA_037382905.1 Gemmatimonadota bacterium
GTGGACCAGGTGCCGTCGTCGTCGGGGAGGCTCTGGTCGAGGGGAGAGGGCGGATCGACCGAGAGGAGGTCGTGCCGGGGCGGGCCCCAGACAGGGGCGGGGGCCGGAGGGGGAGGTCGAGGCGCTCCTGGATCAGGCGGATGACCGGGGGATCGGTGAGACGGGAGACGATCCGCATCTCCCCATGACATCCGGCCAGCAACAGACTCCTCCCGGTCGATCCTCCCTGGGTGAGCCCGTCGGTGAAGAAGCCCGACGGTGCGGACGGAGTAGTCCCTGTCGGGCGAGCCCAGCCGAGCCTATCCTGCGACAGCGACTTCTCCGCTCGAGGGCGTTAACCGGGAGGCATAACCCGGCGGGGAGGCCAGTTCCAGCCCATCCACTGAGGAGGCGCCCATGAGCACCGCGACCCAGAGCCAACGACACGTCCCCGAGCACTTCCCCCTGGTCTACGCCGACATCCTGAGCCAGGCGGTGACGGGGGAGCTCATCGGCATGCAGAACTACGCCTCCCTCGTGGAGATCTGCGAGTCGGTCGAGGACATGAAGGACGCGGTGGAGCATTCGGCCAGTGAGATGGGTCACGCCGTGGCCTTCCAGAGCGCCGCGCAAGACATCGGCGTCCCGGTGATCGTGAATCCCTCGGCCAACTACTGGGGTCGGATTCGCGCGGCTTTCCTGGAGCACGTCCGAGCGGGCGACTACTCGGCCTGCCTGATTATCCAGGAGGTCATGTTGGAGTCCTTCGCCGTCTCCATGTACAAAGCGATTGCCGAGGTCACCGAGGGCGAGGTGGGCCGCATCTTCGGTGAGATCGGTACCGAGGAGGAATCGCATCTCGAGCACGCCATCGAGGAACTGCAGGAGGAGCTCGAGGTGGATCGGGACGCCTTCGAGGACAAGGTGCACGCGCTGCATCGGCAGGTCATGACGATCCTCGCCGAGATGGTCTCCGCCAAGGACCCGGCAGGGCACTGCGAGCTTTGCGCCGGGGACTGCGTGAAAGACTCCCTCGACCAGATCGGTCTCAGCAGTGCCATCCTTCGAGGGAAGGCGTTGAACTTCTATCTCTCGACACTGGATCGGATCGGCGTTCGCGGCGAGAAGAGCCTGGAATGGGTTGCGAACCTGCCGGCGTAGACTTCGCCCTCGTGGGCCATCCGGAGAGTTGGAGTCAGGTCCAGCGCCTGATGGATGGACTGCGGGACCCGGGTCTGCCTCCCCTATCGAGGGAGGATCTGCGTGAGATCGTTCCGTGGATCCCCGCCCGGACGGTGGAACGATTCACCATCGCGTCTGCGACCTCCGGACGGAGCGCACGGGGGATCTACGTGGAGACCTTCCTTCCGCCCGAGGAGCTGGGCACGGGTCACTTCAAGGCGAATCTGGCGCGGGTCGATGCGGCGCTCAGCTGTGCGGCGCGGGAGGGCGCGCGCATCGCCTCCCTGGGGGGCTTCACTTCCATCCTCCTGGAGGTGGCGCGGCGCGGGCCGGAGACCTCCGACGGTCTGGTGCTCACCACGGGGAACACGCTGACCGCCTCCTTCATCGTCCGGGGGGTCGAACGGGCGGCGAGCCGCAGTAGGCTGGACTTGTCCTGCGCTACGTTGTTGGTCATCGGGTCCACAGGAGACCTGGGATCGGCGTGTACGGAATACTTCGCGCCGCGAGTGAGGCGACTCTCCCTCTGGGCCCGACGAGAGGCTCCCCTCGTGGCCCAGGTCGACGCCCACGCCGGGAACGGGGTCGAGGTGCACGCCTCCACCGATCCCGCGGAACTCCTCCCTCAAGCGGACGTGATCATCGCGGTGGCCAG
The DNA here is from genome assembly GCA_037382905.1 of Gemmatimonadota bacterium. Lineage (GTDB taxonomy): Bacteria > Gemmatimonadota > Gemmatimonadetes > Longimicrobiales > Gaopeijiaceae > Gaopeijia. The sequence goes on from JARRPL010000279.1 coordinate 1,817, forward strand.
CCTGGCCGGCCCCGGCCTGGAGCTAGACCGGTGCAAACCGGGGGCGCTGGTTTGTGACGCCGGGTATCCGAAGAATCTGGCGATCGACCCTGAGCGCGCGGACGTCCACGTCTTCTGGGGAGGTATGGGCCAGGCCAGGGAGGGTTGGGAGAACGACTCGCCCCTCGGCGACCTCTTCTACCGCTTTCCGGCCCCCGCCGTGGCCCACGGCTGCATGCTGGAGGGGATGGTCCTGGGGCTGGAAGGCCGGGTGGAGGCATACTCCTGGGGCCGGGGCAACATCACCCCGGAACGGATGGCCGAACTCGAGGGGCTCGCACGGCGGCACGGCATCGTCCCGGCACCCCTCTTCAACCAGGCCGGTCTTTGGCCCGGCGAGCCGACGGTGGCGTGAGGTGCAGATCGTGGAAGCGGTGGAATCCGATGGTCCGGCTCTGGTGGAGTTCTTCCGATCGAACCCGGTGGGTGCCGACTCGGACTTCGTCCTGGACCGTGGCCCGGACTTCTTTGCGCTCCTCCGGCTCCGGGGCCGCTTCCGGACCTTCTGCGCCCGGTCCGGCGACCGCCTGCTTGGCGTGGCCACGGCTCTCTGGCACGAGGGCGTGGATGGCGACCGGGAGATCCGGGTGGGCGAGGTGGTGGACCTTCGCGTGGCGCAAACCGCCCGGGGTAGCCCGGTGGCCCGATCCCTCCTGGCGTCGGTGCAGCGGGCCTTTCAGGAGGCGGGGGTGCATTGGTACTGTGCCACCATCGCCGAGGCGAACCGGGCGGCTCGACGGTTGGTGGAGGGGAAGGCCGGGTTGCCGGCTCTCGCTCCTCTCGATTCCTTCGTGAGCGCCCACCTCCTTGCCCTTCGAATACCACATGCCGCTGGCCAAGACCTCTCGATCCGCGAGGTGGGCCTTGAGGACGTGGCAGAGGTCGAGGCCCGGGTAGCTGCGCTCCGGGCACCCCTGCGACTCCGTCCCGCGACGCCCTTTCGCTGGGGGACGTCCGGCGGAGAGGATCGTGGCTGGATCGCCCGAAATGGGTCGGGTGAGACCGTGGGGCTCCTGGTGGTCTGGGACGGCTCCGATGTACGGCGGGTCCGGGTGGATCGCTATTCGAGGGGCGACGCCCTCCTCCGGACATTCACGAGACTGCTGGCCCCTACCGGGTTGGTGACTCCCCTCCCACCGCCGGGTGGCGCCCTTCGTCTCTGGGCCTCCCGAGCGGTCTGGAATCGCGACGGAACGCCCGCCGTCTCTCGAGCGCTGGTCGTCGCCGCCCTCGCCGCCGCCGCCAGAGCCGGGGCCCACGTGGTCCAGGTGAACTCCAGGAGCGACGACCCGGTCGTCGGGCACCTGCGTCGCTTTCCAGGTTCCAGCTTCCGAAGCCGGCTCTTCGGACGGCCGGGCGACCCGTCGTGCCCGGAGCCACCGGAAAGAGAAGCCGGCGCCTTCTACGCCGAACTGGCCCTGGTCTGAGAGGCCCGATGACCACGCGACCCGAACTGCATCGCCCGCCCGAAGAGGCCCGCTACGGGGGGCGCCTCATGTTCGCTCAGTCGTGGGAGGACCCGGCCTGCGACATCGCCTGGCTGAAGCTGGGGCCCGGGTCCAGGCTGTTCGCCATCACCTCGGGGGCGGACAACATCCTCGACTACCTCCTGGAGGACCCGGCCTAGTTGGTCGCGGCGGACATCAACCCCGTCCAGACCCATGTGGCAGAGTTGAAGGTGGCCGCCATCCGGGTGCTTCCCCACGCCTCGTTTCTGAACCTCCTGGGCATCCGTACCGACGAGGATCCGATGCGTGTCTACCAGAGGGGCGTCCGGGGGGAGCTCTCCGAGGCGGCGCGAGCCTATTGGGACGGCCAGCACGCGACGTTCTCTCGAGGCTTGCTCACCCAGGGCGGCTTCGAACGCTACTTCGCGATCCTGCGCGGAGCACTGCGGATCGTCGTCGGTCGACGGAAAATGGAGGAGCTCTTCACCCTCGAACCGAACCAGCAGCGGGACTTCTTCGAGCGACGGTGGAACACCTTCGGGTGGCGGAGCTTCCTGCGCATCGGGTGCAGCAAGTGGTTCCTGGGCAATCGGCTCGATCCGAACTGGTTCGCCCATTCCGACGGGCCCGCCTCGTACGGGGACCACTTCGCCGAGCTGGCCCGGCACGCCATCTCGGAGATTCCGGCCCGGACCAACTACTTCCTGGCCCAGATCTTCCTGGGGCGCTACGTGGCCGAGGAGTTCACGCCCCGCTACCTCCACGCCGCCCACTTCGAGACGCTTCGTGGACGGGTGGACCGGATCCGATTCGAGACGGGGGACGTCCTGGACGTCCTCGCACGCCTGCCCTCCCGGTCGTTGGACACCTTCGCCTTATCCAACGTCTTCGAGTACAGCCCCGCCTCACTCTTCGAGCTCGTCCTTGGTTCGCTCGAAGAGCGAGGCCGGGCTGTACTCGAAGACGTTGGACAGGGCGAAGGTGTCCAACGACCGGGAGGGCAGGCGTGCGAGGACGTCCAGGACGTCCCCCGTCTCGAATCGGATCCGGTCCA
>JARRPL010000280.1:0-4341 GCA_037382905.1 Gemmatimonadota bacterium
GAACCGGATGTACGAGAACACCAAGGCCATCAACGAGAGCAGGGCCCGGGGCGGCGTCTTCGCCCCCCTCAAGCGAGGTGCTCTCCTGCTGGCCAACGCCGCGACCTTCGCCCAGCTGTACCTTCTCCCGGTGAAGGAGAACACCCCGCCCGAGGACTTCCGGCTCGTGCCCAGCTACTGAGGTCGACGGGGTGGTGTACCGACGAACCCGGAGGCCGCGACGCCTTCGGGTTCGTCGTGCGTCCGGGCTCCAGGAGAAGTCGTGATCCGGCCCCGTGGCGCACCGCTGGACCCGGCACGGGTGGCCCGCCACTACGACGCCCTGGATCGGTACTACCGGGAGCTGTGGGGAGAGCATGTCCACCACGGCCTGTGGCAGACGGGGCGTGAGAGCCCGCGGGAGGCGGTGGAGGCCCTCGTGCACCGGGTCGCGGCGGAGGCCCACCTCGTCCCCGGGACGCGGGTCTGCGACGTCGGGTGCGGGTACGGAGCCACGGGACGGCTCCTGGCCCGTGAGTACGGTGCGGAGGTCCAAGGAATCACGCTGAGCGTCGCCCAGGCCCGGTATGGCGACCAGGTCTCCCCTGCACCGCCGGAGGTCTCCCCCCGGGTCCACCTGGGCGATTGGCTCGGGGACGGATTCGAGCTCGTCCGGGAATCGGGCCCCTTCGACGTGGTCCTGGCGGTGGAGAGCATGACCCACATGCCCGACCCGACGCAGGCGCTGATCCGGGCCCGGCGGGTCCTGGCGCCCGGCGGCCGGTTCGTGGCCTGTGTCTGGCTGTCGGGAGACGGGGTGGGGCCGCTCCGGGAACGCTGGCTTCTGGAACCCGTCTGCCGGGAGGGGCGGCTCTCGGGCCTCCCCACGGCAGACGAGTTTCTTTCCATGATGCGGACGGCGGGGTTCGTACGAGGCAGGCTGGTGGCCGACCTGTCCCAACGGGTACGACGGACCTGGTCCCTCACCATACGCCAGGCCGTCGGTCGACTGGCCCGCGATCCGGAAGCTCGCCGATTCCTTCTCGACCCGGGGCAGCCGGAGCGCGTCTTCGCCGCCACCATGCTTCGGATCTGGGCCGCCTACCGGATCGGGGCCATGCGGTACGGCCTCTTCCTGGCCGCGGCGCCGGGATGACGCCCGGGGACGACCGAAGGCCGCTTCGGGATGGGGGCGGGTCTCCTGGGGGCCTCCGGCGACGGGTAGGGATCAACCGGAGACTCGGGAGGTACAGCAGTCCGGATCCGGGCGCCGACCGACCGGGCTTTCGCCCACCAGCCCGTCCTCCTTCCCCCACCGAAGCACCGATGCCCCGTCCATCCAACCGAAACGTGCCCCTCCCGGCGATCGTCCTTCTCACCGCCGTCCTGGCCCGGAGTGCCCCGGCCCAGGTGCCCCCGCCGCCGGTGGACACCACCGGTCTGGCGCAGGGCCCCTTCGCCACCATGGAGATGCTCTACGAGCGGACGATCTTCAACGTGGACGTTCTCCGGCTCCAGGTGGACTTCGATCCCGGGACGGCCAGCGAGCTCTCCTCGCTCGTGACGGGCCGGGAGTACGATGAGGCCCTGGCGGAGCAGGTGGTGGAGGTGGCGCTGGCGGCACCCGACGTCCTGGTCCGGAGCCGATTCCTCCGGGACGTGTCGCTGGATCAGTTCCTGGATGGGATGGGCGACAATCTCCGGAACGCACGGGACAAAGGCTACCTCACCGCGGACGAGGAGAGCCTCATCTCCCGGGAGACGAGGGCCAAGTACGCGGTCCTGGCGGGGCGAGGGATCCAGGAGGGGGAGGTCATGTGGTATCGGATCCGCGGCGACTCGCTCCACGTGGCCTTGGAATCCAACGACGGCGAGGTCCTGGTGGAGGACCGTCCGGTGGGACCTGAACGGCGCCTCGCCGTGCTCGGCGGGTACCTCGCTCCCGATTCGGACTTTCGGGAACAACTGATCCGTTCCCTCTTCACCTCCCAGGATCGGTAGCGGCGGCCCCGGTATCCACACCCCGGCGGCGGTGCGCCGGACTCAGGCCAGGGGGACCGCCTCCGGCGCCGTCTGCGGTTTGCCCATCCCCAGGCTCCGCCACAGTCGTTCCAGGGGGATCGGCAGGAGCAGGACCAGGTGCTCGATCCACCCCAGGGCCACCAGCGCGCTCACCGCTGCCCATCCCAGGAGCGCCGGCGTGCCGACGGCTCCCATGGACGCGCTCACCAGCACCGTGAGCGCCAGGACGTGCGCCGCCAATGTCGCCGGCAGCAGCCATCCGGGCCGTCGGGGCTCCAGGTAGGGTTTGAGGTGGTCCAGGTGGTCCGGGAGGAGCTCGGCGAAGGGGTGGGGCACACCCACCAGCACGTTGATCCGCGCCACCTCGTGGAGGACCCAGAAGGTCAGGTAGATCCAGAGGCTCCAGAGATGCTCCCCCGAGCCTGCCAGCGCCCAGATGACCATCCCGAGAGCCGGAATGGTCAACTCGTGCCAGAGACAGGCGGCCAGGGCGTGTCTGAAGCGCACACCCAGGGTGGCTCCCGCCGGTGGCAGCGCCCGGGATGGGCCCGTGACGTATCCGGTGTAGAAGCTGAGCTCGACCCAGGCCCAGAGGGTGAATCCAGCCAGCAGCGCCAGCAGGATGCCCCCCAGGTCGGTGCGGCCCGCCAGCGTCGGCAGCGCCGCCAGGGCCACCGCCCCCATGGCCGTGGCGAGACCGAAGGACCAGCGACGCCGGACGGCGCCGCCACGTGCGGCCACGAAGACCGCGCCGGTCCCCACCCACCAGGCCAGCAAGGTGAGTGTGATCCCCAGACCGGAGGTCATGGGCACGAGTCCCGCCCAAGGGGGAACTGAACCCGGCCCCGGGCGCACGAAGGCGTCCCGGAGCCGGCGACGCGAAGAAGCGTCATGCTCAGTTGTCCTCGTCCTCGGTACCGTCCTCCAATTGGGCGCCAGGCACACCGATCTGTGTCAGGGCGCGCCATCCGTCGGCGTACCCTGCCTCGTTGCTGTACTGAGGCTTGTAGGCACCCTGGTGGCAGGTGGCGCAGCTCAACTTGGGACCATCCCCCAGGGGACCGCGCCGGGGTCGGTCCGGATACCCTGCGTACTCGGAGACCTCGGTGGGCCAGACGTCCTGGAGCGACACCATGTACTGCATGTTCGCGTCCCGGATCATCCGGAGGCCCCGGAGGGCCGTCACCCGCTGGGGCGAGCTCTCGGACCAATCTGCGAAACGGGCCGAGTTGTGGCAGTACGTACAGTTCACGCCCATCCCGTTGGTCATGTTGATCATGACGGCATAGGCATACTCGGCGTCGTTCGTCCCACGAGGGTTCTCCCCCTCGGACGCCAGGGCGTAGGGCCCCTGGACCCGGAGTCCGTCCCGGTCCAGATAGTGGCGCTCGGGCTGCTCCGGATTGCCATTGTAGAACCAGTAGTTCGTCGGCACGGGCTTGCCCTGGTGGCAGGTCCAGCAGTTCACACCCACCGTGTCTCCCACGTGGGCGCGCCAGTTGACGTTGATGTCCTGCGTCATCTGGAGCATGCGCCGGGACACGAGCTTGGTATAGATCGCGTCCGACGCGTAGTTGACGCTATCCGGCGTCACCACGTGGCAGTAGTTGCACCCCTCTTCCGGCGCCACCCAGTTCGTGATGGCCTGCATGGTCACGGTGAACTCGGCCTGGCTCAGATGGCCCAGGACCTGGACGTTCTCGTAGACTCCGGCAGGCGCCGGCTCCATCGCCGGCAACGCATTGATGGGTGCTGGCAGCCGGCCTTCGATGGCCTCGAGGGAATCCGCGAGAGTCCGCGGGTTTTCCACGTACTGGATACCGAGCCCCCTGAATCCACTCTGTTGCACGTCCACCGGGGGCCGCTCGCAGCCGGCGACCATCAACAGGGCAGCGGCCGCTCCAGTCCATCGGAACGCTCTGCTCATCTCATGCCCCCTATGGTCGGGTTGACTTGGTTCGTGATGGCGTCCGCCGGGTCTCTCTGAAGGAGCGGAACCGCACCGTCCTCCGAAAGGTCGAGCCCCGGAAGACCCGGAAGCGTCATGGTCGGCGCCCCTTGGTACGGGGCGTCCAGCTCACCCGGTTGGACCGGATACGCCGGGTCGGCGTACACCGCCGGATAGTTGGGAACGACCCCGTGTTTCTGGCCCCAGCGGTACCAGTTGTCCACCACCGGACCGGTGATGAGGATGCCGATCCCGCCGGTGAGGGTCGTGAGGACGGCGAACCACCAGGCCCAGCGGTGGATGGATTCCATGGTGGCGTTGAAGCCCATGGTCCACCGCCAGAACAGCATGGAGCGCTCTGCGGCCGTTCCCCGGTCGGTGATCTGATCGAT
>JARRPL010000281.1:0-9943 GCA_037382905.1 Gemmatimonadota bacterium
CCCCAGGACTCACGCAGCCGCTGCCACACCTGCAGGATGCCCTCCTCCGGCAGATGGCACTCGTCCCGGATGTCGAGCACCCGCTCCGGAGCGTCGACGCGATGGAGTCCCGCCACCACCCGACCACCTCGAAGCCTCCGGAGGGTGAAGGACATGCGGTTCCGATACCCGTACTCCCGGTCGGAGGGCTCCACCGACGGGACCGGCACGTCCTGGTCCCCGATGCGCCGGAGAACCTCCCTGAGGCGGCGGCCCTTCCACGCCACCTGGTCCCGGTACCGGAGGTGCTGGAGGCGACACCCGCCGCAGCGCCCATAGAGTGTGCAGCGGGGCTCCCGACGCCCCTCCGCCGGGACCTCGACCGCCACGAGTTCCCCACGGCACCATCGCTCCCTCTCCTCCACGACCCGGATCGCCACCCGGTCCCCTGGCGCGGTCCAGGGGACGAAGACCGCCCTCCCGTCCGGAAGGCGCCCCACACCGCTTCCTTCGGCGGTCAGATCATGGATGTCGACGGACACCTTCGCCGCCACGCTTCAGCCTCCCCAGGGCCAACCCTGGCGCTGCCAGGGCGAGAGGCTCCCTTCCACACCCCCGTCGCCGACCCGGGCCCTCCCCGCTCCGTTCCGATCCCGTTCTGCCAGGAGAGCCGCCACCACCGCCGCCGCCAGACGTCCGGAGGAATCCGGATCCCGCTCCAGCAGCTCCGGGTGCTCCTCCAGGTAGCGGATGCTGAGTCTCCCCTCCTGGAAGTCCACCTCCCGGGCGATCCGCCGGTGGAGGTGGATGCAGCTGTCCACACCGTCCACCACCAGCTCGTCCAGAGCCCGTCGGAGCCGCGCCAGCGCCGTCGGTCGATCCGGCGCCCAGACCACCAGCTTTCCCAACAGGGGGTCGTAGTGGAGCCCTACCTCGAATCCGGGCCCGATCCCCCCGTCCCACCGGACGCCGGGTCCCTGGGGAAGCCCCAGATGCCGGATCGTTCCCGTGGATGGCAGAAATCCCCGCTCCGGGTCCTCGGAGGTGATCCGACACTCCACCGCGTGTCCCGAGAGGCGGATGTCCTCCTGCCGGAAGGGCAGTTCGTCTCCCGCGGCGATCCGGAGCTGCCAGTGCACGAGATCGAGTCCCGTGACCAGCTCGGTGACGGGGTGCTCCACCTGAAGGCGGGTGTTCATCTCCAGGAAGAAGAACTCGCCGTCCTGGTAGAGGAACTCCACGGTGCCGGCGCTCCGGTAGTCCACGGCCTGGGCGGCTCGAACCGCAGCCTCCCCCATGGCGGCCCGCTCCTCGGGCGTGAGCACCGGCGACGGCGCCTCCTCCACAAGCTTCTGATGCCGTCGTTGGATGGAGCATTCCCGCTCCCCGAGGTGCACGACGTTGCCGTGCGCGTCCCCCAGGACCTGGATCTCCACGTGCCTGGGGCGACCCAGGTACTTCTCCACGTAGACCGACCCGTCACCGAAGGCGGCCTCGGCCTCGCGCCGGGCCGCCTCGAAGGCCCGCTCCAGGGCCTCCGGCTCCTCCACGACCCGCATCCCCTTGCCCCCGCCCCCAGCCGCCGCCTTGAGAAGGACGGGAAATCCGATCTCCCGGGCCGCCGCCCCGGCCTCCGCGGCGGTGGCGGCGGGATCCACGATCCCGGGGACGATGGGCACACCCGCCGCCTGCATGCGACGGCGAGCCTCGGTCTTGTCCCCCATGGCCTGGATCGTCTCCGGGGCGGGCCCCACGAACACGAGTCCCGCCTCCTGGACGGCACGGGCGAAGGGCGCGCGCTCCGACAGGAATCCGTAGCCCGGGTGCACCGCCTCCGCACCCGTGTCCTTCGCCGCTGCCAGGATCCGGTCGATGCGGAGATAGCTCTCGGAGGAGGGTGGGGGGCCCAGAAGCACCGCCTCGTCCGCCAGGAGGACGTGAGGGGCGAGCCGGTCCGCCTCGGAGTAGACCGCCACGGTTCCCACCCCCAGCTCACGGGCGCCACGGATGATCCTGCAGGCGATCTCGCCCCGGTTCGCGATGAGGAGTTTCTTGAACACGGGACGGGAGGCAGGAGGAGTGGGGCAGCGGGCGGAGCAAGTGTAGCCGGGGGGCCGGAAGGGTGTAAACCCTCCGCCGCGACACCCGGTGAACGAGAGACCGGCGGAAGGCCCCGGGGGACCTCCCGCCGGGTCTCGATCCCGGCTTCGCGGCCTTCACGCTCCGGGTCCGGGAGGCGTGCCCCGGAGCCCCCAATCCCCTGGGTGCGGTTCAGCCTGCGGATCGACGCCCCAGCACTTCGATCTCCCGCCCCTGGCGCATGACCCGGAGGCGGATCTCCTCGTCCGCGGTGTAGGACTCCAGGATCCGCCGGGCGTGACCGGGATCCTCGACGGCCCGACCATCGATGCCCAGGAGGACGTCGCCGGGCCGGAGGCCCAGGGTGGCCTCGTCGGCGACGTCGGTGACCAGGACCCCGCGGGAGGTCTCGAAGTAGGCCCCCAGCTCCTGGTTCATCTCCACGAGCTCGACACCGTCCACACAGTTGCCCCCGCCCAGGAGGGCCAACCCCGGTCCTCCGTCACCCCTGATGCGGAAACACAGGTCGCTGCCGAAGAAACCCGTAGCGCCACCCCCCAGGGAATCGGTGAAGACGCGGAAGCGTCGACCCGGTCCGTCCTCGTCGAATCGCCATACCACCGCCGGATCGCCGCCTTGGAGCTCCCAGGTCCGCAGGGAACCCTCGGCCTCCCGTCGGGCCCGCTCCTCAAGCTGTTCCATCCGCCGTTCGTCCATCCGCAGCGGAAATGGGGGCCGATCCGGTCGTCCTGGCCGTCGGAACACCATGACGGACCACCGGCCGCGACTCGTCAACCATCATACCCGACTCCGCCTCCCCGTCCTCCAGCGGCTCGGACAGGGAGCGGCCATCGACCTCCACGACCACATCACCGGCCCGGAGGCCTGCAGCGTCCGCGGGACCTCCCTCCCGTACCCGGGTGACGAGGGCGCCGCCCTCCGCGTTCTCCGCGCCCTCGACCCAGACGCCGATCTGTGCCTGGCGGGAACGCACCGCCCGGAGCGCCATCTCGGCCATCCCCCGGGGGACCCGGAGGCAGGTGCAATCCTCGATCACGGTTCCCTCCCGGTCCACACATCGGCACTCCTCCTGGGCACGCACCTCCTGGGATCCGGCGGGAGCCGCCGCGACCGCCGCCGTTGCGAACCCAGCCAGAGCCAGCATCAGGACGCGGCAGACCGCCGCGGGGTCCGGCTGCCGGCGGCACACCTTCTCTCGATTCCCTCGCATGACACATCCTCTCCGGGTTGAGACGGGCACAGGCCCGACGTCGTTCGACTCACCCTTGGGATGCAGGGGCCCGGCGACGGGTTGCCGGGGACCCGATCTCGCGACGGGGACGGGTCAGAGGGGGATGTTGCCGTGCTTCCGGCGAGGGTTGGAATCCCGCTTGTGCCGGAGCATGTCCAGGGCGGAGATCAGGCGGGGCCGGGTCTCCCGAGGATCGATCACGTCGTCTACGTAGCCGCGGGCTGCCGCCACGAAGGGATGGGCGAACGTCTCCCGGTATTCCTCGATGCGCTCCTCCGCCGCTGCCTCCGGGTCGTCGGCCTGGGCCAGCTCCCGCCGGAAGAGGACCTCCACGGCACCCTTGGGTCCCATCACGGCGATCTCCGCGGTGGGCCACGCCAGGTTGAGGTCGCCCCGGATGTGCTTGGAGTTCATGACGTCGTACGCGCCACCGTAGGCCTTCCGCGTGATCACCGTCAGCTTGGGCACCGTGGCCTCGCAGAAGGCGTAGAGGAGCTTGGCGCCGTGACGGATGATCCCGCCGTGCTCCTGGTTCACGCCCGGAAGGAAGCCCGGCACGTCCTCGAAGACCACCAGGGGGATGTTGAAGGCATCGCAGAAGCGAACGAAGCGCGCGGCCTTGATGGAGGAGTCGATATCCAGCACCCCCGCCAGCACCGCCGGCTGGTTCGCCACGATCCCAACGCTGTGCCCCCCCAGGTGGGAGAATCCGGTGAGGATGTTGCCGCCGAAGTCCGGCTGGACCTCGTAGAAGGCGCCGTCGTCGGCAACGCACCGGATCACGCGCCGCATGTCGTAGGGCTTGTTCGGGTTGTCGGGGATGATCTCCAGGAGTTCCCCATCCTGACGATCCGCCGGATCCGTCCCGGGACCCCGGGGGGGAAGCTCCGTGTTGTTCTGGGGGATGAAGCGAAAGAGCTCCCGCACCGCCTCCAGCGATTCAGGCTCCGAGTCGTGTGCGAAGTGACTGACGCCGGACGTCCCGGCGTGAATGTCCGCCCCCCCGAGCCCCTCCATGTCGATGTCTTCGTGGGTGACGGTCTTCACCACGTTCGGGCCCGTGACGAACATGTAGCTCGTACCCCGTACCATGTACACGAAGTCGGTGATGGCCGGGGAGTAGACCGCCCCGCCGGCGCAGGGGCCCAGGATCACGCTCACCTGGGGAATCACGCCCGAGGCGAGCGTATTCCGCAGGAAGATGTCGGCGTACCCCCCGAGGGAGACCACGCCCTCCTGGATTCGTGCGCCCCCGGAGTCGTTCAGGCCGATCAGGGGCGCCCCGTTCTTCAAAGCCAGCTCCTGCAGCTTGACGATCTTCTCGGCGTGGGCTTCGGAGAGGGACCCACCAAAGACGGTGAAGTCCTGACTGAAGACGTAGACCAGCCGGCCGTGGATCGTCCCATAGCCCGTAACCACGCCGTCGCCCAGGAATTTCCGGTCTTCCAGGCCGAAGCCGGTGGCCCGGTGGGTGACGAAGCGGTCCAGCTCCACGAAGGAGTCTTCGTCCAGGAGGAGGTCCAGCCGCTCCCGGGCCGTGAGCTTGCCCCGCTCGTGCTGCGCGGCGATCCGCTTCTCTCCTCCACCCTTCTCGCTCTGTGCTCGGAGGGCGTTGAGCTTCTCCAGCTTCTCGTTCATGGACATAGGGCGCGGCAGGGGGAGGAGGAGAGGATCAGGGGCCGGCGTCGGAGGCGGTGCCACCCGGCGAGCGGATCGTATCGGCAGGCAGGGTCCAGCTCCCGGGGCCCGGGGTCCAGAGGCTGTCGGCGGGGAATGCGTCCAGATTCTCCGGCGTGGGGCAGAGGAAGCCGTCCGGGCGGCCAGGGCCTTCGGGCACCTCGTCGGTCTCCGGGTCCGGCGTGTACGGGCGGTAGCGCTGAGCCGGCACGTACCCCTCGGGCATGGGGTGGAGCTCCCGGTCTTCCAGGCAGACCACCTGATGCTGCCGGTGGAGCTGCCCCTCCTCCACGGACCAGATCCCGGTGGCACCGGCGAAGCCCTCGACCCGCCTCAGGGCCTCGGCAACGTCCTCCGGCGCCCCGGCCCCGGCGTAGACACCCTGAAGAACCAGCGAGGCGGCATCGTACCCCAGAGCCGGGATCAGCCCGTTCACGAGGGTGCGCTGAAAGCGACCTTCGTAGGCCTCCCGGAAGCGACGGTATCCCTCGCTGGCCTCGTCGGGGCGTACCGGGGTGGCCACCACGACCCCATCGGTGTGGCGGGGGTCCGTCTCGGCCAGAGACTGCCCGTCGGTCCAGCCCCCGGTCCCCAACACCCGGATCCCCATGGTATCGAGACCGAAGAAGGTGACCTGCGGCGCCACCGAGGGCACGTCCTCCGCCGGAACCGGGAGCACCAACGCCTCGGGCTTGAGCTCCTTCACCGCTTCGAGCTGCTCCTCGAAGAAGGTGGCCCCCGGCTCGTAGGTCAGGCTCCGGAGCACAGAGCCCCCCTGCTCCTCGAAGCGCTCCGCGAACCGACGAGCCTCGTCGGCCGAGGCACCGCGGGAGGCGTGGAGGACCATCACCTGCCGGAGCCCGTTCCCCGCCGCCCAGTCCGCCAGCGCGTCTGCGGCACGGGGATCGAAGGCGTTCAGGGAGAAGGTGCCGGGCTCACGCGCGTCGTACGCCGTCGGGGACACCAGCGCCAGCTCCCCCTCCCGGGACCGGGCCGCCTCCTCCAGCGACGCATCCTCCAGGAGCCCCACCACTGCAACGGCCCCCTGAGCCTCCGCCGACCGCACCAGGTTGCCGGCATTCGTCACGTCGCCGCCGTCATCCAGAACCAGGAGCTCTACATCGTCTTCCAGGCCCCAGCCGTCCACGGCGGCCTCTACCCCGTCCCGGATCTCCATGGCGAACTGCTGGAAGGCCGGGGAGCCCCCCAGGGGCAGGACGACCCCCACCCGTACGGGACCCTCCCCGTCGGGCCGGGGGAGCCGCTCCCCCGCCAGCAGCGCCTCGGCCGTTTCCCGGTCGAATCCCTCGGCACCGGCGTCCAGCGCCGAGGCGGCGTACCTCCGGGCCTCCTCCTCCTCCCCCGCCAGGCGAAGGGTCCGGGCGTACGACGTCAGCAGCACCGGGCTCAGAGGCTGACCCGGTCCACCCCCCGATTCCAGGACCGACTCGAGGGCCTCCACCGGCATGGACCGGGCGGTCCGCCGGGCCCACGCCAGATCGCCGCTGTCCGCCGGCGTCCCCGGGGGAAGGGAGAGGGCATCGCGCAGACCCCCCGTCGTGTCGCCTTCCGCCACCGTCACCCGGGCCAGGGCGAGCCGGGCCGGCCCCTCTCTCGGGTCGTCCAGAGGAAGAGCCGCCAGGAGCCGCTCCAGGTCGGCCCGGGCACCGTCGGGGGGATTCATCCCCGCGAGGATGCGGCCTCGGAGCCAGAGGGCCTCCACCGCAGAGCCGGTGGCGGGAAAGGAGTCGACTACCTCACCGGCCAGCGCTACGGCTTCGTCCATCCGACCCGCGTCGGAAGCGGACCGGGCCGCGTCGAGAAGGGCGGCCGCCCGGGACCGCTCCTCCTCGCTGGCCCTGCCGGTGGCGAGGGTCGGACCGGTAGGGGCCGCCTCGGGGGACGGCTCTTCGCCGGGTCGCACCGGCGTACAGGTGGCCAGGGCGAGCACGCTGGCCAGGAGGAGGAGTCGCATGGGCTGGGAAGTCTCCATCACGGGTACAGGAGGAAGAAACGACTCCGCCCGGACGCCGCAAGTGGCGTCCGGGCGAAATCCCGAGAGGGACGGCAATCAGTCCTTCTCTTCCTCGCCCTCTTCGGAATCGTCGGTCTCGGCCTCTTCGGCGGACTCCATCTCCGCCGCCGTCTCCGGTGCATCGGCCTCGTCGGCCTCCGCCTCCTCTTCGGCCTCGCTCTCGCCCTCGTCGGCGGCCTCTTCCTCCGCCGCCGCCTCGGGAGCATCGGACTCGTCGGGAGCTTCTTCGGCGGCCTCCGCCTCAGCGGTGACGTCCTCGTCCTCCGACGCATCGCCCTCGCCGGCCTCCGAACCGCCGGATTCCTCGTGGGCCTCGCGCAGCGCATCCATCTCCGCCTGCGACCGGCGCTCGGGCACCTCCAGGACCTCCAGCACGATCCGGCGGTTGGCGGCATCGGACTCGAGGATCTTCAGGCTCACGGGCACGCCGGGGCCGTAGTACTCCTCGAGACGGAGGGCATCCTCGACTCCCGAGTGGGAGGCGGGCACGAATCCCTCGATGTCGTCGCCCAGGTCCATCACGACGCCCTTGTCCTGCACCCTGGCTACCGTGCCATCGAGCTCCACACCAGGAGCCATCCGCTGACTGATGGCCGGCCACGGATCCTCGAGGGTCTGCTTGATGCCCAGGGAGATCCGCTTGTTCTCGGCATCCACGTCGAGGACCATGACCTCGACTTCCTCGCCCTTCTGGACGACTTCCGAAGGATGCTCGACTCGCTTGGTCCAGGACATGTCCGACACGTGGACCAGGCCGTCGATACCCGCTTCGATCTCCACGAAGGCCCCGAAGGACGTGAGGTTCCTGACGATGCCCGTGAGGACCGTACCCGTGGGGTACTTCACCGGCAGCGCCAGCCACGGATCCTCCTCGATCTGCTTCATGCCCAGGGAGATCTTCTCGTCGGAGGGGTCGACCTTCAGGACCACCGCTTCGATCTCGTCCCCGATGGACACCAGCTTGGACGGGTGCCGGACGTTCCGGGTCCAGGACATCTCGGAGATGTGGACCAGCCCCTCGACGCCCTTCTCCAACTCCACGAAGGCGCCGTAGTTGGTGATGGACACCACCTTGCCCTTCACCCGGGCACCGACGGGGTACTTCTTGTCGATGTCGGTCCAGGGATACGGAAGCAGCTGCTTGAGCCCGAGAGAGATCCGCTCCCGGTCCCAGTCGATGTCCAGCACCTTGATGTCCAGCTCCTGGCCGATATCCACCACGTCGGACGGATTCGCCACGCGGCCCCAGGACATGTCGGTGATGTGCAGGAGTCCGTCGAGCCCGCCCAGGTCGATGAAGGCACCGAAGTCGGTGATGTTCTTGACCACGCCCTCCCGGACCTGGCCGACCATGAGCTCCTTGACCAGCGTCTTCCGCTTCCGCTCCCGCTCCGTCTCCAGGATCACGCGGCGGGACACCACGATGTTCCGGCGGCGCTTGTTGAGCTTGATGATCTTGAAGTTGTAGGTCTCGCCGATCAGGTCGTCGATGTTCGGGACCCGACGCAGGGCGATCTGCGACCCGGGCAGGAAGGCGTCGACCCCCATGAGGTCCACGGTCACGCCGCCCTTGATCTTCCGGACCAGCGTTCCCTTGACCGGGCGGTCCGCGTCGTGGGCCTCCCGGATCTTCTCCCAGACACGCAGGAAGTCGGCCTTCTTCTTGGAGAGGACGACGATCCCGTCCTCGTCCTCCAGGCTCTCGAGGAGGACCTCGACGGTCTCCCCCACCTCCGGGACATCCTTGAACTCGTCCTGCGCAACCGATCCCTCGGACTTGAATCCGAACTCCAGGATCACAGCGGAATCGGTGACCCGAAGCACCTGGGCCTCGACGATCTCGCCCTCCCGGATGTGCTGGAAGTCCGACTGATGCTCCTCCAGGAGAGACTCGAAGTCACTCCGGGGGATGTCGAGCTCCTCCTCTCCGTACGGATCGTAGATGAGTTCGGGCGAGATGCCGGTGGCGACGGCGACCCCGCCGTCCTCCTCCTCCTCTTCCTCTCCCGCGGCGGCGCCCTCGATGACCTCGCCGGTCAGGGCATCCACCATGATGTTCTCTTCTTCCGCGAGCTCTTCAGGAGTGTGATCCTGCTCACTCTCGAGCTCGGGCGTCGGGGTCTCGTCCTTGGAATCGGCCATGGTCTCGCATCTCGCTCCGCAGGGAGCCGGTCATGCCGGGCCGCGCCACGTGAAGGCGCTCCCGGGTTCGTGAGAAAGAAGAACGGCCAAGCACCGGCAGGCACCTGGGCCGTTCGTAGAACCGTGGGTCGCTGTGCCCCGAGGCGATCGGGGTATAGCAGGGAGAAGCTACCTGCACCCGCCCGCTTCGTCAACGAGGTGCTTCGGCGTTTCCGGCGGCGCTCCCGTCGACACCATCGTTCCTCCGGGCATGCTCGACGATCCGCCGGACCTGTTCCTCGAAGCTCAGGTGGGTCGTGTCCAGCACGAGGGCGTCATCCGGGACCCGGAGGGGCGCTACGGCCCGCCCCCGATCCTGCGCATCCCGGGCTCCCAGACGTCGGGCCTCCGCCTCCAGCTCCTCCGGTTGGGGGGAACCCACTCCCCGGTCACCCAGACGACGCCGGGCCCGCTCCTCCACGTCGGCGGTGAGGAAGATCTTGGTGCGGGCATCGGGAAACACCACGGTGCCCATATCCCGGCCGTCGGCCACCAGATGACCCTCCCGGGCCGCCGCCTGTTGAGCCTCGAAGAGCCAGCTCCTGACCGCCGGCACCTGGGCCACGGCGGAGACGAAACGGGTCACCCGATCGGTGCGAAGCTCGGCATCCAGCACCTGCCCATCCAGGCGGATCTCCACCGTCCGGCCCCGAGGCCGGACCTGGAGCCCCAACGATGCCAGGGCCTCCACAGACAGAGCCGGCCACTCCTCGGGAGGAACGCCGGCGGAGAGAAGCGCG
>JARRPL010000282.1:0-4314 GCA_037382905.1 Gemmatimonadota bacterium
GCCGGGGCCCGGACCCCTGTTCCGACGAGCCCGGGGGCCCACCGGTCCAGTGGACCGTCCCGCAGGACCGTCTCCCGCCACGCGGCCTCTCACTCCATGACCCGGTGAGGGGGGGCGCGGGAGCGGCACTCGAATTCGGCGGGGGAAGGGTGGCGCCGCGGCCGGGGGCCGCCCATGCTTGCTTGGGTCGGATCACCGTCGGTCCGTGGTAGCCTCCCCACCCTCCAGCCCCTCCCCTCATGTCCACAACCATCCTGATCACCGGCTGCAGCTCCGGCCTGGGTCACCACGCGGCCCGCCACCTTGCCTCGGTGGGCCACCACGTCTTCGCCAGCATGCGGGACGTGGCAGGCCGGAATCGGGACGCCGCCGAGGCATTGGGGGCCTGGGCCGAGTCCCAGGGCGCCCCGCTGGAGGTGGTGGAACTGGATGTGACCTCCGACGCCAGCGTGACCCGTGCCTTCGAGGGGCTGCCGGCGCTGGACGTGGTGGTCAACAACGCCGGCCTGGGATTCATGGGCCCCGCCGAGTCGCTCACACCGGACCACCTAACCGCCCAACTGGACGTGAACCTGGTGGGTGCCTTCCGGGTCACGCGAGCCGCTCTGCCCTCCATGCGCGAGCGGGGTTCGGGGCTCGTCGTTCAGGTCAGCTCCTTGTCGGGCCGTGCGGCCCTGGCCGGCGACGCCCTCTACAGCGCCAGCAAGTTCGGGCTGGAGGGGCTGAGCGAGGGGCTGCGATACGAGCTCGGCCCCCTCGGCATCGACGTGGTCCTCATGGAACCCGGCCCCTTCGCCACCGACTTCGGCGCCAACGTCCAGTCCGCCGTGGACCCGGAGGTGGCGTCGGCGTACGGCCACGTCCTGGGGTTCGCGGAGGGGTTCGCGAAGATGCATGGTGAGATCGCGCAGGAGCCCGCAGTCTTCTCCCAGGCGCTGGAGCGGGTGATCGATACGCCTGCGGGCGACCGGCCCCTGCGGGTCATCCCCGGCATGGACTTCGGGCTGCAGGCGCTGAACGACGGCGCCGAGGCCGTGCGCCGGCGGGTGATGGGCGAGATGGGGCTCGCGGGCTGGGACGGAGCCGGGGGGACCGCCGGCTGACCCGGGCATCCGGCGAGCCCTCCACTAGCAATCGGGATCGTCCGTACCCGCCGTGCACCCTGCCTTCCGAATCGTGTTCACCCACCGGTACAGCGTCTCGTACGAGCCCACCACCACACCATCGTGGGAGAGCGGCCCGGAGGCGGGGAGCTCCTCCTCCTGTACCGCCTCGTGCTCCAACGCGACGTTGGTCTCGAGCGTGGCCGAAACGATCGCCAGGAGAGACGCTTCGATCTGGGCCTCCGAGACCCCCTCGCAGGTTCCCGAGCTGAATTCAGGGGCCTCGAGATTCTCCGTCTCGAGGTGTACGAGACCATCCTGTGTCTGCCCGGCGAGATCGAAGACGAAGCTCATCTGGACCGGGGCCGCGATGAGACAGAAGAGCTCCTCGTCGTCGAAGCTGAACACGAGCTCGGTCCCACTGAAGGTCCCCACCCCGTTGCCCACGATCCGGCCGCCCTCGTCCACCGCGAAGTCGGCCTCGGCCGACCAGGTTTCCGCCCCCTCCGCCGTCGATCCATGGAGGGTGACCAGTCCGGTCATCTCCCCCTCGCTCACCAGGGTCCAGCTCGCGCCAGTCAGGATCGCGCCGGATCGGTGCTCACTCTCCCCCTCGCTGGCGAGCTCGACCCGGGCCAGGAAGTCCACCGGTCGGTCCTCTTCCAGGTCGTAGCCCAAGGGGACCTGCCCCTGGATGATCCACTGGTCCTTCTCATTGGGCGTTCCGCTGCTGACAGGCACCGGATCGGACTCCACATCGTCCACCGAGACCCGCAGGATCACGTCGTCGGCATCGTCGGCGAGGACGCCGTCCACCTGAACGAGGAAGGGCGCCGCATCCTCCTCGCCGTCCCCGGGGATCCCCTCGATCTGGACGCGGTCTTCTGCGGCGAGTTCCTGTCCCGAGGCGGGGTCCAGGAGCGTCACCACTTCCCGGATCTGGAGGTCGCCCCCCGACGGACGCCGGGCCATGCGAAGGGTCGGGCTGGGCCCGTGCCGGGTGGCGCGGCCCGTCCTCAGGTCACCCAGCTTCTCGTAGGCGACCTCCGCCGGGTAGCCTCCCTCCGAGAGCTCCTCGAAGAGACGGCTCGCCGCGCGGTATGCGTCACTCGAGTAGACGGCCTCGGTCCAACCGAACACGACGTTGCCGGCACCCGCCAGGGCGTCCACCAGGTCGGTGGTCGCACTCTCGAATAGCTGGCACGCGTTCAGAACGATGACGGCGTCCTCCAGATCGTTCGCGTACCTGTGGAAGAAGTCGGCGTTGACCCCGATGAAACCTCCGCCCTTCGACTTGACCAGCTCGACGCCCGGCTGGTTGACCTCCTTGAGCTTCTCGATCTGCTCGACCTCCGAGAGGCCCGCCGGAAAGAAGGCGTACAAAGGATTCACCACGAGAACACCCCTGCACCCCTCGTCGTCGCAGACCCACGATCCGTGACTGTCCACGTGGATCACGTCGTACGCGCCCCACCCCATGAAGCTCGTCAGGCCGACGTCGGTGGCCATACTGTCGGCGTTCTGGGCGAAATCGACGCCGTTCTCGTAGCCGCGGGTGGACTGCAGAATGTCCCTCACCGCCGGGCCCGAGTCCCACCCCTGGAAACCCCATGCGTACGGGGACAGGACGAGGGCCCTCTTCTCCTCGGACCCCGATCCGACGATGTCGAGGCGGGGACGCGGCGGCTCCAGGAGCCCGCCGGACGGTGCGGCGGAACCGGACCCGACGGACCGGATTGCCCATGCCGAAATGCCGGCGAGGGCGGAGAGGCCCGTCTCGGATCTCCCGTCGGCGGAAGCGGGGGCCACGGCCTGGGTGGTGGGTCGGGGCAGGGCGCCGGATCGGGGGTCCACCCAGAGCCGGTCGGGGACCCTGGCCGGCGCGCGCCGGGAGGGCTCGGGTCCGACTGCGGCCGCCGAGGGGTCGGGTTCCGACAGGAGGGCACCCTCGGTCACCACCCAGGTTCCGCGTCCCCCGTCGAGACGGAACCAGACCCCGAGATTCCCGGACATGGCGTCCACGATTCCGTCCTGCTCCGCCAGCCAATCGGCGGCCTCGGCCGTGGAGGCCCCCCTCTCCAGCCTGGCCAGCACCGAGTCCCCCAACTCGTTGCTCCTCAGGAGGATCGGGAGGTCCACCTCGGCCAGCGAGCACGGGTAGTTCAGGATCTCGCACTCCAGATCGCCGGTGCCGGGATCGGGGACCGTGGGACTCGACTCGTCACTGCATCCCAGTGTCCCAGCGGCGGCGGCCAGGAGGAAGACGGCTACGCTGCGCGTTCGAAGGAAAGACATTCGAACCTCCGGTTCGGTCCGGATCCGTCAGGATCGACATGCCATACCTCTCGAGAGGCATCCCGCAATGGTGGACAGCATAACCGCCGGTCGCGCCGTCCGCACGTCGTGAGGGCATGATCCGTTCGCCGGTGAGCGCCTGGAGCCGGGCCACCTCCCATGGGACGGAAGGCCGGCGCGGGAGCCTGGCACCCCGGGTGTTGCCGGTGGGCGCGGGACCCGAATCCGGCGGCGGCGAGGCTGGCGTTCCTCGGCGTGCAGGATGCACCGGTCCCGAAGCGCCAACACCTGCGGCGCCCATCAGATGAGACCGCGTGGATTCGTCGCCTTCGTCTCGTCGGCAGGTATCACGCGGGGAACCGGTGTTGCTGGCCCGTCTCGGATCCCGCGGCTCTGGGACGTCGATGCGGCGGCCCTACACAGCCCTACGTACGGCGAGATCCCGGCCGAGGCGGCGCCTGAATGGAGGAATCCCGGAGCAAACCGAGGGTCCTCCGCCGCGCAGGATCCCTCATGTCTCCCCAATATTGCCGCTGGTCCTCGCTCCTCCTCCCCGCGCTGCACCTTCAGACCTGCGGCGTGTGGCGTCTCAGCCCTATCCCCATCGCGCAGTTCGTGCAGGACGAGTCGGCGCGATCGGGCTGGTGCGTGTGATCGCTTGAAGCGACCCCGGTGGCATGATCTGCGGGCAGGGTGCGGCCGAGGCGGCATCCCGGCCACCACCGGCGGACAGGGGAGGAGCCGGACCGGAAGGGGGCGGGGATGATGCCCCGGACCCCTTCCGGTCACGGCGCCTGCGGACCGCTCAGCCGTCCCGCGCCGCGCAGTTGGCGAAGGCGTTGTCCCCGGGGGTGAAGCGAACCGTGCAGGGTTCCAGGGGCCCGAGATCGAAGGTGTTGAATGTCACGCCATTGAA
>JARRPL010000283.1:0-4310 GCA_037382905.1 Gemmatimonadota bacterium
CTCGGTTCGAGCCCTCGAGATCCGCTTGCGGGAAATGTCACAAGCGTTAGCTTTTGCTGGCTACGCACCCTAGGGACGCAATGCCCGACAACCGATCGAAGGACGAAGAGAAGGCGGGGAGGCTCTCGAGTTTCTCCGCCGCCGGTCAGTATGCGGGCCTGGGCCTCCAGTTCGCCCTGGCCGTCAGCCTCTTCACCTGGGTCGGTTGGAAGCTCGACCATTGGGTGGGCTGGACGCCGATCCTGACGATCGTCGGGGCGTTCGTCGGAGCAGGTGGCGGATTCTATAGCATGTACCGCCACCTGATCCTGGACCCTCGGGTCGGTGAGAAGGGCCAGAAGTGAAGCGCTGGGCGCGCTACGGAGTGGTGTGCGCCGCGCTGGTCGGGGGGGCGGTCGTGCTATTGGACCGATTCCTGGACGAAGGACAGATGGTGGGACTTCGGGTTGCCGGACTCGTGGCGTTCTTGCTCCAGCTCGCGGGTTTCGCGGCTCGAGTCCGGTGGGGGACCACGCCCAATCGTCTATTGGCGACCTGGGTCTGGAGCACGGGAATGAGGTTCACGGCGGTGCTGATGATGGGGTTCTTGGCCTGGCGGTACGAAGGATTGGACCCCGTCACGTCCCTCGTGGGTCTGGCAGGATTTCTGTTCGTGATGCTGCTGCTCGAGCCGGCCTTCTTCGAGGCCGGAGCGAATGACTTGAACGACGGCGAGATCGCACACTGATCATGAGCTTCTTTCGCTCTCTACAGGATGCGGGCCACGAGGCCGCCGAGGCCGGAGCCCATGGCGCCGAGGCCGCCGAGCACGGAGCCGGAGGCTTCGACCTCGGCGAGACCATCATGCACCACCTTGTGGACTCGAACGAGATCGAGCTTCCCTGGGGCACCCTCCACCTCCCCGACGGCTGGTATGTGAACCTGGGTCCCCTGGGCACCGTCGACCTTGCTCCGACCAAGCACGTGGTCCTCATGCTGGTGGCGGCGATCCTGGTCTTCGTGGTCTTCTCGCTCCTCGGCCGGGTCGTCAGTCGGCGTAGCGCCGACGAGGCCCCTAGCGGATTCGCCAACGCCATCGAGGCGACCATCCTCTATTTCCGGGACGAGGTGGTTCGGCCGAATATCGGCCACGGGGCCGACGCCTACACCCCGTACATCCTGACCCTCTTCTTCTTCATTCTCACGATGAACCTCATGGGACTCGTCCCCTGGGGAGGGTCGGCCACCGGAAACATCTCCGTCACTGCAGCCCTGGCGATCTGCACCTTCATCCTGGTCGAGGTGTCCGGGATGCGGGCCCTTGGCTTGAAGGGGTACATGGGGACGATCTTCTACGCTCCCGCGGGAATGAACCCGGTGATGCGCGCCATGATGCTGGTGATCATGACGCCCGTCGAGTTCCTGGGGAAGCTGACCAAGCCTTTCGCCCTCGCGGTTCGGCTCTTCGCCAACATGACCGCGGGGCACACGCTGATCTTCGCCCTGGGTGGGCTGATCTTCGTCTTCTCCGGCCTCGCCGCCACCGGCGTGGGCGTGGGAAGCACCCTGTTGGCCTCGGCCATCATGGTGCTCGAGGTCTTCGTCGCGTTCCTGCAGGCGTACATCTTCGCCATGCTGACCGCCGTGTTCGTTGGACTGATCCGGCACGCGCACTGACCTCCGGTGTTCACCCGTGGCCCGTCCGGGTCACATCGCCCCGAGTGGGGCACAATCTGGTAGAGGAACCCTCAAAACCGAGTCGACAACAACATGCTGCACGCCATGCTCACCGCTGTTCAGGATACCGCCGCCACCATGGATGTGGAGTCGGCGAAGAACAATCTGAGCCTCCTCGGCGCCGGGATCGGCGTCGGTCTCACGGTCATCGGAGCCGGCTTCGGCATCGGTAAGATCGGAGAGGCGGCGGCCACCGGGATCGCCCGTCAGCCCGAGGCTGCCGGCAACATCCAGACCGCCGCCATCATCCTGGCCGCCCTGATCGAGGGTGCTGCCCTCTTCGGCCTGGTGATCGCACTGCTGTTCAAGCTTCTCTGATCGCGTTCGTGTTCCTCTCCGGACCCGGTCCCGGCGGAAAGCTCCGCCGGGGCCGGCCCCTCCGGAGGTCCGATCCGAACGTCTCTCATGGATGAAGCCGGAATGAAGACACTCAAGATTGCCCTCGTCGGGGTTCTCTCCCTGGCCGCCACGCCATCGCTGCTCCTGGCAGCGGAGGACGGGCCCGGGCTGTTCGACGTGAACCTGGGGCTCAGCCTCTGGACCGTCGTCATCTTCCTGGCCCTTCTCTTCATGCTCCGCCGATTCGCCTGGGAGCCGATCCTGGGGATGGTGGAGGAGCGGGAGAACCGAATCCAGTCGGCGCTGGACGAGTCGGCTGCAGCCCGGGACGAGGCCCGCGCGCTACTCGAGGAGCACAAGGCGCAGCTGGCCGACGCCCGACGGCAGGCCGGCGAGATCGTGGCCGAAGGGAAGGCCGCCGGCGACCGGGTGCGGAAGGAGATCGAGGAGAAGGCCCGGACGGAGGCTCAGGAGATCCTGGAATCCGCCCGTCGCGAGATCGGGCGCGAGCGGGACCGCGCCATCGCAGAGCTTCGTAAGGAGTCGGTGGATCTGGCGCTGGCGGCGGCCTCCAAGCTGATGGAGGAGAAGATGGACGCTCCTCGGGACCGCGAGCTCGTGATGGATTATCTCTCGGATCTGGGGCCCAAGGGAGGGGCTGAGGCGTGAGGGACGAGACCGTCTCCCGGAATTACGCGGAAGCTCTCTTCGAACTGGCCCGACGCCACGAGGGCATCGAGGTCTACGAAGACTGCATCCAGGCCGTGGCGACCCTCCTGGAGGAAGATCCTTCGTTCCGGCTCTTTCTGGAGACGCCCCGGATCGATGCCGAGGACAAGAAGGACGTCGTCCGGAAGGCGTTCGGCGAACTGCCCACCGACTTCGTGAACTTTCTTCTGGTCACCATCGACAAGCGTCGGCAGCGACTCCTCCGGGACATCGCCCGGGCCTACGCCGACCTGGTGGACGAACACCACAACCGGGCCCACGTCGAGGTGACGGTGGCCCGGGAGATGTCCGACGAGATGAAGGACCGGGTGGCCCGGGGGCTCTCGGACCTCCTCGGAAAGACCGCCATCCCCCACGTCCGCGTGAAGCCCGAGGTGATCGGGGGGATCGTGGTCCGGGCCGGAGATACGATCTACGACGGTTCGCTCCGTCGTCGACTGGAGCGCATGCGGAGGCAGCTCACGGCAGCGTCCGGTGCCGCAGCGGCCGGCGAACCCACACTCGAGGTATAGACTGACATGGCCAACGACTCCCAGCTGCGCGCCAGCGAGATCAAGGGGATCCTCCTCTCGGAGATCGAGAACTACCAGGAGGAGCTCACCGCCGAAGAGGTGGGTGAGGTACTGGAGGTGAAGGACGGGATCGCCCGCATCTACGGCCTCACGAAGGCCATGGCGAGCGAGATGCTCGAGATCACCGCCTCCCACTCCGGCGAGACCGTCACCGCTCTGGCGCTGAATCTCGAAGAAGACAACATCGGCGCCGTCATCCTCGGAGAGTGGACGGACCTCCACGAGGGTGATCAGGTCCGGCGGACCGGTCGGGTGCTGGAGATCCCCGTAGGCTCGGGCTACCTGGGGCGGGTCGTGGACCCCCTGGGCAATCCGGTGGACGGGAAGGGACCCGTCGAGGGTTCCGAGGGCACGCGCCAGATCGACATCGTGGCGCCCGGGATCGTCCTGCGGCAGCCCGTGAACGAGCCGCTCCAGACCGGGATCAAGGCCATCGATGCCATGATCCCCATCGGTCGTGGACAGCGGGAGCTGATCATCGGCGACCGGGGCACCGGGAAGACGGCCATCGCCCTGGACACCATCATCAACCAGAAGGACACCGACGTCATCTGCATCTACTGCGCCGTCGGTCAGCGGGCCGGTAAGGTCGCGAACGTCGTGGAGACGCTCCGGGAGCACGGTGCTCTGGACTACACGATCGTGGTGACGGCAAACGCGTCCGATCCGGCTCCCATGCAGTACATCGCCCCCTACGCGGCTACGGCGCTGGCCGAGCACTTCATGTGGCAGGGCAAGGCGACGCTCTGTGTCTACGACGACCTCTCGAAGCAGGCGCAGGCGTATCGCCAGCTGTCGCTGGTGCTCCGCCGCCCCCCGGGGCGTGAGGCCTACCCCGGTGACGTCTTCTACCTCCACTCCCGGCTCCTGGAGCGGGCGGCGAAGCTCTCGGACGAGCAGGGCGGGGGCTCCCTCACGGCGCTCCCCATCATCGAGACCCAGGGTGGGGACGTC
>JARRPL010000284.1:0-4284 GCA_037382905.1 Gemmatimonadota bacterium
TTCACCCACCCGCCCACCAGGAAGAAGACCGGCATCACCTGGAAGCCCCAGGTGAGCCACTGGGTCCACGGCGAAACGTGGAGCATGTCCGACAGGGTGAACTGCCGGCGCTCGACGGTGGGCGCCGCCATGAGCCAGTGACCCAGCACCACGACGGTGATGGCGGCGGCCCGAAGGAAGTCGACGTAGCGGTTCCGGGGCGAGGACCGACCTTCCATGATCGCCTCCCGGTGGCGTCCCTCCGCAAGATCGCCCACCGGCAGGCGGCCGGGTGTCGGGTAGCTCTCGACGACGCCCGTGGGGCGCGCGAGGTGGTGGCGGGTCGTTCCAGGAGTGCCGGGGGCGGGAGTCGAACCCGCAAGGGCGTAAAGCCCGGGGGATTTTAAGTCCCCTGTGTTTACCGATTTCACCACCCCGGCGGAGGATCGTCCCGGAAACTACGTCCGGAGGGCGGGCCGGGGCGAGCCCGGGCTCGGCGCGGGGCGGCGGATCTGCGCACCCCGTCCCGACCCGGGTGTCACGGCCCCTCCAGGTCCTGGGGAAGAACGAACCGGACCTCGCCCTCCTCGTAGGCGCACCGGCTGTCCAGCGTCTGTAAGGATGCCGGGTCCGCCAGGAAGTCGGCCACGAGGCGGGAGGCGCAGGGCCTCCAGGGGAACTGGACGTGGCGTCCGAAGGGAAAGACCACCAACCGGCCCCCGGGGAACGCCGTCGCCATGTCCTGCGCCTCCTGGATTCCAACGCGGGTGTCCAGCCGACCGGCCAGGAGGAGGACCGGCGCCTGCGCCGGCGTCGTTTCCGCCGTCGGATCCGCGGAGGGCTCCAGGTCCAGGACGTCGCAGGCGATGGCGTAGGACCAGGCGTGCGCCCGCACGTAGGCCCGGGCGAGGGAGCTCAGCCCCTCCCCGGGGTGGCTGGAGTCCGGGCCCGGGGGGAACGGGGGCGAGGGCGACGGTTCGAGGGGCGGGGTGTCGTGGGAGCACACCATGGCCCGGTGGGCGATCTCCAACGTGGACGAGGCGCCGGGGCGGGCGCTGGCGCCTGCGAAGCCCCCGGCGAAGGCCAGGTCCCCGGAGGCGATCCGGCGGAGGAACTCGGGATAGGAAGACAGGAGTGCGCTCCGCAGTGTGAAGTCCGCGACCCCGGCGAAGCGCTCGGGCGTCAACTCCAGGTCGAAGGCGTCGTCGCCGTTGGTGAAGGGGTGGATGCGGGGCTCTTCCTCCAGGTAGGCCAAGGCAGCGTCCGCCAGGACCCCCAGGTCGCCGAACGCCGACTGACACTCCGGGTCGTCCTGGCAGAGGGCGTTGACCGCATCCATCACGTCCTGGAACGCCCGGGCACGCCGGGCCATCCATCGAGGACGGCCCGGGCCCCCGGCTGCGTCCAGCACGGCTGCCTCCACCGTCTCCGGATACCGGTCCATCACCAACCGGGCCAGGTCCGCACCCCAGGAGGCGCCCCAGAGGACCACGCGTCGGTGCCCGAGGGCCCGTCGCACGGCATCTACGTCCTGGACGCTCTGTTCCGGCGAGAAGGCGGCGAGGTCGATGCCCGACGACTCGAGGCGGTCGACGCAAGCCTCCAGCGCTGTTCGGTAGAGGGCCTCCATGGAGGATCGGTCGAGGCCGCGGCGGGCGGCCTCCCAGGGGGCGGCGGAGGCACCGGGACAGGAGAGCGCCGGCCGGGAGTGGAGGGCGCCCCGCTGCTCCATGAAGACCAGGTCCCGCCGGGCGAGGATGCGGGACAGGGGGCCGGCAGGCTCCCCGGTGTTCCGGGCCTCTCGCTCCCGCAGGAGGATGCCCGTCACCGCAGCCAGCATGGACTCGAAGGTGTCTCCCGGACCGCCCTGGAGAAACAGGAGCGGAGCGCTGGCGTCCCCTCGGGCGGGAGAGCGGAGCCGTACCACCCCGAGCTCCACCGTCCCGGTTCCGCTCCTGCCGTGAAGACCGGGTACGGTGACCCAGCCGCAGTCGTGGGGCAGTGATGCCTCCACGACCACGAAGCATTCCCCCGACCGGTCGAACTCCAGGGAGGCCCCTTCCCCTCCCCCGGTGCAGCCGGCGAGGAGGAGGGACGGGAGGAGCCATGGAAGCGCACGGGTGCTCATGGGCCGGGGTTACCCCGAGCCCCGGGCCAGGTCCCCTGATCCCTGTCGGGTTGGGGCTGCCGGCGCCTAGATTGCGCCGTCATCCGTCTCCGCTTCGACAGGAGAGTCCTTTGGCTCCATTCCGTTGTTCCCGGATCCCCGTCTGCACCTTCGCCATCCTCGTGGGCCTCTCGATTCCGACCACTCCGGCCCTGGGCCAGACCACCGATACCCAGCGGGCCGCCGCCCGTGACATCCTGGCGGAGATCCAGTCGCTTCAGGAGCGGTTGGACCCCACCCGGGCCGCTCAGGCCCTGGCCACCCGGAACGACGCCCGCCGGGATGCCCTGGTGGAACGGACGCGGGAGATCTGGCAGGACGAGATGCAGGCGCTGAGCGACTGGATCGGCCACCATCCGGAGGTGGGGTGGGAGGAGGAACAGGCGGTGGATACCCTGACGGCGGTCCTCCGGGACCGGGGCTGGGAGGTGGACGTGGGGGTCGCGGGACTCGAGACCGCCTTCGTGGCCACCTGGACCGCTCCCGCCGGACCGGGCGACCTCACCCTGGGACTCATCGGGGAGTACGACGCGCTTCGTGATGCCGATGGACCCTTCCACGGAGACCAGCACAACGCCCAGACCCCCATCGTCATGTCGTCCGCCTTCGCCCTGGCCGAATATCTCGAAGAGGAGGGAGTCCCGGCACGGCTCAAGATCTACGGGACCCCGGCAGAGGAGGTAGGACCGCCGGCGAAGGTCATCATGCACGAGGCGGGGGTATTCGACGGGGCGGACATCCTGGTTCGGAGTCACGGCGTGACCGGGACGTCCCGTGCCCGGGCGGGTTTCGGCTCCTGCTGCCTCAACATCAACGAGGTGAAGTACACCTTCCTGGGTACGCCGTCGCACCAGATGGCGTCCTGGTTCGGCCGGAACGCCCTGGAGGCGGCGGTCCATTTCTACACGATGGTGGACGGTCTCCGCTCGACGCTTCGACCCGAGGCCTCCATTCAGGGGGTCATCCCCGAGGGCGGTGAAGCGCCCAACGTGGTCCCCCAGCGGGCCGTGGTGGATTACTACATCCGCTACCCGGACCCGGTCTATCTGGAACACATCAGCCGTATGATGGACGACGCGGCCCGGGGCGCCGCCATGGCGACCGGCACGGAGGTGGAGATCGATCGGTACGGGGAATACCGGGACGGGATCTCGCTGGGGACGCTTCAGGAGCTGGCCTTCGCCTACGCCACGGAACTCGGCGCTCCGGAGGTCAGTCCCGAGCCCACCCGTCCGTCGGGCTACGAGGAGACGGGCGTGGTGACGAAGGAGATCCCCGGCGTCGGCGTGTCCATCTTCAGCTCCCGAGGGGCGAACCACACCCGTGGCATGCTGGAGGACACCTTCAACGAGGTGGGGCACACGGGCTTTCGCATCAGCGCCGAGGTGCTCACCTCGATTCTCTACGACTTCCTGACCCGTCCGGATCTACGGGACTCGGTGCGGGAGGAACACCGGACGTTGACGGGGCTGCTGGATCGCTATCACGACGCACTCCGGGAGGCCTACGCCGGGGAACTGGGCCTGACCTCGTCGCAGGAGGGGCGCTGAGGGCCGGACGCGGCACCCCGCCTGAGACACGCGGCCACCCGGCCGAGATCGGGGCCCGAGGGGCGGCGAGACCCCGCGGGCCGCGTCCGAGCGTCTGCGAAGGGGCTACATCCCTGCGGCGCCGAAGGTGTCGCAGGCGTTGAGGTTGCCGGTCTGGAGGCCGGTGGCCAGCCAGCGCTGCCGCTGTTCCGACGTGCCGTGGGTGAAGGACTCGGGGGTCACGGCTCGCCCCGCCCCGGCCAGCAGGCGGTCGTCACCGATGGCGGCGGCGGCCCGCAGCCCCTCCTCCACGTCTCCCGGCTCCAGGAGCCCAGGCTGCATCTGGTTCGCGTGGTGGGCCCACACCCCCGCGAAGCAATCGGCCTGCAACTCCAGCAGCACCGACAGCGCGTTCGCCTCACCCTGGCTCCGGGCCACCCCCTGCCGCCGCCGGACCTCATCCGAGGTTCCCAGCAGGTTCTGGACGTGGTGGCCGACCTCGTGTCCCAGGACGTACGCCTGGGCGAAGTCGCCCGGGGCACCGAGCCGGGAAAGCTCGTCGAAGAAGCTCGTGTCCAGGTAGACCCGTTGGTCGGGAGGGCAATAGAA
>JARRPL010000285.1:0-4279 GCA_037382905.1 Gemmatimonadota bacterium
AGGGTGAAGTTCCCCATGTTGTTGTTCATGAGGAAGCCGGCGCCCTCGATCACCACCCCGGAGCCGTACGAGAACATGAGAGTCGTGGTGTTCGCCACGGCGTTCCCCGCGGCGTCCATGACCGAGTAGTGGGTCGTCTCGGGGCTCTCGTAGGGCGTGAGGTCCCCGGGGGCGATCTCGCTGGAGGGCCGGGCCCGGGTGAGGTCGATCCCCTGAGCGAGGCTCTCTGCGTACGCCTTGCTGGTGAGCTGCTCCACGGGCAGCTCCACGAAGTCCGGATCCCCGAGGTACTTCGAGCGGTCGGCGTAGGCCAGCTTCATGGCCTCGGCCATGACGTGCATGGCGTCGGCGCTCCCGTAGCCCATCTCCGCCAGGGGGAAGCGCTCCAGGATGTTGAGCATCTGGACGATGTGCATCCCGCCGGAGCTGGGCGCCGACATGGCCCGGACGTCGAAGCCGTTGTAGGTGCCGGCCACGGGCTCCCGCTCCACGACCCGGTACCCGGCGAGGTCCTCCCGGGTGAGGGTGCCGGCGTGGGCCTCCATGTCGGCGACGATCCGGTCGGCGACGGCCCCCCGGTAGAAGGCGTCGGCGCCGGCGTCCCGAAGCTGCTCGAGGGTCCAGGCGAGGTCGGGCTGCCGAAGCACCTCCCCGACCTGGTAGTCGCTCCCGTCGGACCGGTAGAAGGCCTTCGCCGAGGCGGGATTGCGGGTCAGCCGCTCCTTGCTCGCCCGGAGGTTCTCCGCCAGGTCGTCGGTCACCACGATCCCGTCCCGGGCCAGGCGCAGCGCCGGCTCCACCACCTGGGCCCAGGTCATGGTGCCGTAACGCTTCAGGATGTGGTCGAGCCCCGCCACGGTGCCGGGGACCCCCGAAGACCTGTGGGAGAAGCGGTACTCGTTCTCGTCCACCTCTCCGTCCGGGCCGAAGTACATGTCTCGATGGGCCAGCGCCGGCGCCGTCTCCCGGAAGTCGATGGCCACGGTCCGGCCCTCCTCGGCCAGGTGCACGAGCATGAAGCCGCCGCCCCCCAGGTTCCCCGCCCGGGGGAGGGTGACGGCCAGGGCCAGCCCCACGGCCACGGCGGCATCGACGGCGTTGCCCCCCTGCTCGAGGATCTCGACCCCCACCCGGGTGGCGGCGGCGTTCTGGGTGGCCACCATCCCTCTGCGCCCCACCACGGGGTGGTGGATGGCGAACGACTCGTTGATGGGGGGCGCGGCGACCGTGGGGGTCTGGCCCCAGGCGGGTCGCGCGCCGGGGACCAGGCCTACGGTGAGGGCCGCGACGAGGGCCAGAGATCGGAGTTCGGGTCGGGTCATGGACCGCAGGAGTCGAGGTGGTTTCATCGAAGGTCTGCGGCTGGGTAGGGGCTCGGAGGGGGAGTCCGGATGCGGGACAGTGTGGGGGCGGGGACCTCCGTGGGCCACCGGGGGAAAGACTGCAGGTCTTCCCGACGACCCTCGTACGTAGCCACCGCCGTGGGATGCGTAGCCCTACGTAGCTCGGGCTCGATCCTGTGGGGACATCATGCATTCAAGGAGTGCATGCCGGTTCCGGACGGAACCGCCCCCTCGACGGAGGCCCGACGATGTTCACGCCCTCGCACCATCTGACCCGCCGCATTCACGTTCCACCCTCCTGCTCCGCTCCCGTCGCCTGGGCCGGTGCCCTCGCCCTTGCCGCAACCCTCTTCGCCGGCCCCGTCCATGGCCAGGAGCCGGGGGGCCCGGTCTCGGATCCCCCTGGAGTGAGCGAACCCGGCGTCGTCTTCAACCTCGGGGGCGGGGTCGGCACCCAGGGGGCGGCCGGTATCCTCTCCCTCGGCATCCCCGTGGGTCGGGGCGAGCTGGTGCTCCGCAGCGGGGGGACCTTCTCCATGGAGCTCTTCGGTCCGTCGGAGGGCACGACCGACCTGGGTCTGCTCTACGGCGTCCGGAAGAGGGGCACGCGGGGCTGGGCCCGGGTCGCCGGGGGCGTGGGAATCGTGGGCCAGGACTCCACAGTGCCTCGCCAGGGACGGTGCGACAGCTGGTTCGGATGCTACGACGTCGAGACCCGGACCCGGGCGGGGCTCCTGGGACAGGCGGACGCGGTCTGGGCATTCCACCAGAAGTTCGGGCTCGGTGTGACGCTCTACGGCGGCGTCGGCCTCGGTGGAGGTGGGTACGGGTCGTTGAGCGTGGGCCTCTACATCGGTCGGGCCGGGCTGGTCACCTCCCGGTGAGCCCGGCGCCCGACCCGGGTCGGGCGGGGTCGGCGGGGCCGGCGTTCACGCCGCCCGCACGGCGACCCACCACGCCCACACGATGGGCACGGCCTGCAGAGGAAGGCGGAGCCACCGCCCCCAGGCGGGCACCTCGGGCCATATGGACGGATCCACCGCCATCCAGACGTTCGCCGGGAAGACACCCAGGAGGACGGCGATGGAGAAGAGGCCGCCGATCCGGCGGGTGCGGGGGATGAGGACGAGGATTCCCGCCACCACTTCGCAGACCCCGCTCAGGAAGACCAGCTCCCGGTGCCAGGGAAGCCAGGGCGGCATGATGCGCAGGTAGAAGTCCGGCGCAACGAAGTGGCCGATCCCCGCCGCCACCATGAAGAGGGCGAAGAGCACGGCCCCCGGGGCATGGAGCGGCGGGGGGTCCCCAGTCCGGAGTGTGGTGGGCGTCATGGTGGATTCCAGCTTCCACCCGCTCTGCCTCCACCGCAACCCGGGCTGCTCAGGAGGGACACGCCGTGCGCATCGCCTGCACCTTCGCCATCCGCCGCAAGGGCGAGATGCTCCGCTGCGAGGATTCGGGAGACCGGGTCCGGTCCCGGGGCTCACGAGACCGGGGGGCGAGCACCCGGGGCCCCGCCCGGCTCGACCTTTGCGCCGCACCGTGTCCCTCTTCTACCGTCCAGCTCTGTGGTACCGACGCAGCGTCACACCCTCCGACCCCAGCCCGTGGACCGCACGCCATGCCCCACGTCATCCCCGTCGACTGTCACTACCGGGGTCTGCCCCGCTTCGCCGCCGCCTATCTCGTCCTCGACGGTGACCGGGCCGCCTTCGTGGACAACAACACGGTCCGGGCCGTCCCCCGGCTCCTGGAAAGCCTCCGGACCCATGGCGTCGCCCCGAGCCAGGTGGACTACCTGGTGGTGACCCACGCCCACCTGGATCATGCCGGGGGGACGGCAGCCCTGGCGGAGGCGTGCCCCGACGCCACGATCCTGGCCCACCCGAAGGCGGCTCCCCACCTGGTGGACCCGGAGAAGCTGGTGGCGGGAGCGACGGCGGTCTACGGCCAGGAGACCTTCGACGAGCTCTACGGGCGGGTGGATCCGGTCCCCGAGGCCCGGGTCCGGGTGGTGGAGGACGGCGAGGCGGTGGCGTTCGGCGGCGGGGAATGGACGATTCTCCACACCCGGGGGCACGCCGATCACCACTTCTGCCTGCACGATCCCGCAGCGGGGGTTCTCTTCGCCGGAGACGCCTTCGGCCTCTGCTACCCGGACCTCCAGGAACACGGCACGCTGGCCTTCCCCTCCACCAGCCCCACCGGGTTTCGTCCGGCGGAGGCCCGGGCGGCGGTGGACCGGATCCTGGAGGTGGAGCCGGAGACGGTCTTTCTGGGCCACTTCGGGGCCCTCGACGCCCGGATCCTCCCGGAGGCGGCCCGCCAACTGCACCAACACCTCCACTTCGCAGGAGAGCTCGCCCGGGAGGCAGAGGCCGGCGACCTGCCCGACGAAGCGCTGCAGGGGTGGGTGCAGCCCCGGCTCCTGGATTATTTCCGGGGCGTCTTCGACGGGCTCGGTCCCCTGGGTCGAGACCCGAAGGTCTGGGACCTCCTCTCCATGGACCTGGAGCTGAACGCCCAGGGCATCGCCTTCGCCGCCAGGAAGGCCCGCTTCAAGGCGAGCCGGGCCGCCGACGCCCGTCCGGAGCGTGGGTGACCCGCGGAACACAGGCGCGACCGGGGACGCCACCTGGTCTTGACCCCACCCGAGCCCGGGTCACATGCTCACCCCCTGTTCGGGAACCGCTCCGGGTTTCCTGCCGCTCCCTTCCCCTCGTCCCATCCCCACGCCACTGCGCAGGTTCAGACACGACGGTGGAGATGAAGGTCTCAAGACCCGGCGGCGAAGGGTCCTGAGCTTCATCATCGTTGCCGCGGAGATCCTGGGTGTGATCTCCGCCGCGGATGCGGTCATGACGACCCGCACCTCCCAGGGGGCGATCGCGTGGGCCGTGTCTCTGGTGACCTTCCCCTACGTCGCCGTTCCCGCG
>JARRPL010000286.1:0-4278 GCA_037382905.1 Gemmatimonadota bacterium
GGTCCCGCGGGACGCCTCCGGGTGCCACGCCACAACCGACGGGGTCCGGGCTCGTCCCGGGCCCCGTTCGTCGTCTTCAACCCAGCATCGAATGAGCGACTCCATCCGAAACCGGCTCTGGATCCGGAATGCCTGGGAGGACGCCGCTTCCGGCGGGACCTTCCCCACCACGAATCCCGCCACCGGCGAGGTCATCACCCAGGTGGCCCGAGGGGACGAGCCGGACGTGGACCGGGCCGTGTCGGCCGCCCGGGAGGCGCTGGTCCACCCGGACTGGCGGAGCATGGATCCCCACGAGCGGGGCCGGCTCCTGTGGCGCCTCGCCGACCTCATCGAGGAGAACGGGGACGAGTTGGGCGCCCTTGAGACCAGGGACAACGGAAAGCCGTACTTCGAGGCCCGGAAGATCGACGTACCCAGCACCGTCGGTGTCTTCCGGTACTTCGCCGGGATGGCCGACAAGGTCTTCGGCGAGACCATCCCCGTGTCGGGCCCCTTCCTGAACTACACCCTCCGGCAGCCCGTCGGCGTGGTGGCCTGCATCACCCCCTGGAACTTCCCCCTCAACCTCGCCTCCTGGAAGGTCGCGCCGGCGCTTGCCTGCGGGAACGCGGTGGTGCTGAAGCCGGCGGAGGAGACGCCCCTCACCGCCCTCCGCCTCGGAGAGCTGGCCGCGGAGGCGGGCTTCCCCGCCGGCGTGCTGAACGTGGTGCCCGGGATGGGAGAGGAGGCGGGAGCCGCCCTGGTGGCCCACCCCGGGGTGGACGCCATCTCCTTCACCGGCTCCACCGAGGTCGGGCGCATCATCGCACGGGAAGCCGCCTCGGGCCTGAAGAAGGTGTCCCTGGAGCTGGGTGGGAAGTCGCCGAACATCGTCTTCGCCGACGCCGACCTGAAGGCAGCGATCCGGGGCGCCGGGACCGGGATCTTCTACGGAAAGGGCGAGGTCTGCGCCGCCGGCTCCCGCATCTTCGTCGAGGCCTCGATCTACGACGAGTTCGTGGAGGCCTTCGCGGAGCGGGCCGGTGGAATGACGGTGGGAGACCCCATGGACAAGGCGACCCGCCTCGGAGCCATCGTCAGCGAGGCCCAGCTGGACCGGGTCATGGGCTACGTGGAGGCAGGGAAGCGGGAAGGCGCCCGTCTGGTGGCCGGCGGAGAGCGGGTCCAGGTGGACGGCAGAGGCAACTTCGTCACGGCGACGGTCTTCGCCGACGTCACCCCCGAGATGACCATCGCCCGGGAGGAGATCTTCGGGCCGGTGGCGGCGATCCTCCCCTTCGACGACGTGGACGACGCCGTCGCCAAGGCCAACGACACCGCCTTCGGGCTCGCCTCCGGGGTCTGGACCCGGGACGTGGGCAAGGCCCACCGGGTGGCCCGGGATCTCCAGGCCGGAATCGTCTGGGTGAACACCTACAACATGTACGACCCGGGCTCCCCCTTCGGCGGGATGAAGGAGAGCGGGTACGGGCCGGATCTGGGGTACCGGACCGCCCTCGAGAAGTACACCCGCACCAAGAGCGTCTGGGTGGCGGTGGACCGATGAGCGCCGACACGACACCGGTCCTGGTGGATGCGGTCCGGACGCCCATCGGACGGCACGGCGGCGGGCTCGCCCCGGTGCGACCCGACGACCTGGCGGCCCGGGTCATCGGCGGGGTCCTGGAGCGGACCGGCGTCGACCCGGAACGGGTGGACGATGTCATCATGGGTTGCACCAACCAGGCGGGGGAGGACAACCGGAACGTGGCCCGGATGGGGCTCCTCCGGGCGGGACTCCCGGTGACGGTACCGGGCCAGACGGTGAACCGCCTCTGCGGCTCCGGGATGCAGGCCGTGACCAGCGCCGCCCACGCCATCCGGAGCGGAGAGGGCCGGGTCTTCGTCGCCGGCGGCGTCGAGAGCATGTCCCGGGCGCCCTGGGTGATGCTCAAGCCGGCCTACGGCTACCCCCGGGGCGTCCCCGAGACCGCCGACACCGTTCTGGGCTGGCGTTTCGTGAACCCGGCCCTCCCCGACGAGTGGACCATCGGCCTCGGAGAGACGGCGGAGGTGGTGGCGGCGGAGTACGGGGTCACCCGGGAGGCCCAGGACGCCTTCGCCCTGGAGAGCCAGCGGCGGGCGGCGTCGGCCATGGAGGCGGGACGCTTCGACGACGAGATCCTCCCGGTGGAGGTGCCCCGGCGGAAAGGGGATCCGGTCCGGGTCGCCGCGGACGAGCATCCCCGGCCCGACACCACCGCTCAGGATCTGGCCCGCCTGCGGCCCGTCTTCAAGGTGGACGGCACGGTGACCGCCGGAAACGCGTCGGGGATCAACGACGGGGCGGCGGCCCTCCTGGTCACCAGCGAGGCGGAGGCCCGTGCCCTGGGCCTGGAGCCCCGCTTCCGGGTGGTGGCCTCGGGCGTGGCGGGGCTGGAGCCCCATCGGATGGGGATGGGGCCGGTTCCGGCAACCCGGATCGCCCTGGTACGTGCCGGGTGGTCCGTGGACGACCTGGATCTCGTGGAGCTGAACGAGGCCTTCGCGGCTCAGGCCCTCCCCTGCATGGACGAACTCGGACTGGATCCCTCCATCGTGAACGTGAACGGGGGAGCCATCGCCCTGGGCCACCCGGTAGGATGCTCCGGAGCCCGGATCCTCACGACACTGGTCCACGAGATGCGCCGGCGCGGAGCCCGACGAGGGCTCGCCACCATGTGCATCGGTGTGGGTCAGGGCATCGCGACGCTGGTGGAGGCGCTATGAGCCGGATCGAGCGGGTCGCCGTCCTGGGAGCCGGGACCAAGGGCCACGGCATCGCCCAGGTCTGCGCCATTGCCGGCGCCACCACCATCCTCCACGATCCCGAAGACGATGCCCTGGAAGGGGCAGTGGAACGGATCCGGCGCAACCTGCAGAAGGCGGTGGATCTGGGGAAGGCCACCGAGGACGAGGTCCACGGGACGCTCAACCGGCTCCAGATGGGGCACGACCTGGTCCGGAGCGTCTCCGAAGCGGACCTGGTGATCGAGGCGGCTCCCGAATCCCTGGACCTGAAGCACCGGATCTTCACCGACGTCGATGCCGCAGCACCGGATCATGCGATCCTCGCCAGCAACACCTCCTCCCTCTCCATCGACCGGATTGCAGAGGCCGTGGATGAGCCGGGACGGGTGGTGGGCCTCCACTTCTTCAACCCGGTCCACGTCATGAAGCTCGTGGAGGTGGTCTGGGGCTCCCGGACCTCCGACGCCACCCGGGACGCCGCCATCGGCTTCGTCGAGAGGCTTGGGAAGGAACCGGTGGTGGTGAAGGACTCCCCGGGCTTCGCGTCGTCCCGCCTGGGGATCGTCCTGGGGATGGAGGCGATCCGCATGGTGGAGGAGGGGGTCGCCTCGGCCGAGGACATCGACAAGGCGATGGAGCTGGGGTACCGGCACCCCATGGGCCCCCTCCGCCTGACGGACCTCGTGGGGCTGGACGTGCGGCTGGGGATTGCCGAGTACCTCCACGAAACGTTGGGGAGCGACGCATTCCGGCCGCCGGAGCTCCTCAAGCGGATGGTGGCCGCCGGTAAGCTGGGAAAGAAGAGCGGGATGGGCTTCTACGACTGGAGCGAGACGTGAGCGAGTCCGCGGTGGAGGTGGTGGTCCGGGACGACGGCATCGCCGTCATCACACTGAACCGCCCCGAGAAGCTGAACGCCCTGAACGAAGCCGTGCGACAGCGGCTCATGGAGGTGGTGGACGCCCTGGCCACCGACGACGACGTCAGGGTGGCCGTCCTCCACGGGGCCGGGGAGAAGGCCTTCGTGGCCGGTGCGGACATCGCCGAGTTCGCGGAACGATCCCCCGTGGAGCAGCGGGAGGTGTACCTCCGGCGCCGGGTGTACGATGCCCTGGCGGCCTTCCCCAAGCCCATCATCGCCGCGATCCACGGATACTGCCTGGGGGGTGGCTCCGAGCTGGCCCTGGCCTGCGACGTCCGGGTCGCGGACCGGACCGCCCGCTTCAGCCAGGCGGAGATCCGCATCGGGCTGATTCCGGGGGCCGGCGGCACCCAGCGCCTCGCCCGGCTGGTGGGCCCCGGGCAGGCCCTCCGCATCGCCCTCACCGGGGACATGGTCGAAGCCGAGGAAGCCCACCGCATCGGGCTGGTGGAGTTCCTGGTGGACGAGGGACGGCATCTGGACAAGGCGGTGGAGTTGGCCGGGCGGATGGCCCGGTGGAGTCCCGTGTCCCTCCGGCTCATCAAGCAGTCGGTCCGGGCCGCCATGGAGACCCCCCTGAGCGC
>JARRPL010000287.1:0-6878 GCA_037382905.1 Gemmatimonadota bacterium
CCGCATTCGGGAGACGGGACGAGCTCGTGGTCACCTTCACGGGCTACTCCGGCTCGGGGTACGAAGACCAGGACGCCTTCCTGCGTCGCGCACGGTCCCTGTTGGCGGAGTTCGACCCGGAGTCCACCATCGTCAACGCCGGTGCCACCGAGGAAGGGATCGGGGCCGTGTACGAGCTGGCGCGGGAGATGGGGTTCGAGACCACCGGCATCGTGTCGAGTCAGGCCCTGGAGGCCGATGCTGCGTTCTCTCCCTTCGTGGACACGATCTACGTCGTCGCCGACGACCGGTGGGGCGGGAGGGTCGAGGAGACCGGTCGACTTTCCCCCACGTCTGAGGCCATGGTGGTGGTCAGCGACGTCGTTCTGGCCATCGGGGGCGGTGCGGTCGCCCGGGACGAGCTGGTGGCGGCCCGGGATCGGGGGAAGGAGGTTCGGTTCTTCCCCGCGGACCTGAACCACCGGCGCGCCCTGGAGCGAGCGGCGGATCGGGGGGAGCCGGCACCGACGGACTTCAGGGGTGAGGTCCACAGCGTCTTCGGGGAGGACCCGGGGGGCGGGCGCTAGGAGACCGGTTCCCTACTCGTGGACCTCTCCGTAGAGGAGCGCGTGATCCGAGTGCGCTTCGATCCACCTTCGGCGCTCCTCCCCGGCGTCCAGCTCCGGCCATCCCCTCACCGCGATCTCCGCGCCGCCCTCGAACTTCCTGAAGCTGAGGTTCTCCGAGGCGAAGACGTGATCCAGGTCGCTGGGAGCCCAGTGCTCCTTTCCGTTCCACCAGGTGGCGGGCCGGGTCTTCGGCAGCAGGCGGAGGTCCCCGTAGGCCATCTTGGCCTGGTACCGTTCGATCTCCGCAGACGCCGGCTCGTCGCGGTCCGAGTGGGGAAGGTTCATGCCCATGGTGTTGAGATCCCCCAGGGCCATGAAGCGGGCTCCGGCCTCGGGATCGGGCTGCGCCTTGTCCAGGGCACCCTTGAGGTTCCGGACGTGGGT
Source organism: Gemmatimonadota bacterium (assembly GCA_037382905.1). Taxonomy (GTDB): domain Bacteria; phylum Gemmatimonadota; class Gemmatimonadetes; order Longimicrobiales; family Gaopeijiaceae; genus Gaopeijia. The sequence goes on from JARRPL010000287.1 coordinate 993, forward strand.
CATCATGTCGTCCCGCAGCCCCCAGGATCGGGGCTCCGCGAAGCTCTTCAGGTGCAGGAAGAGCAGGCTGTAGAACGTCGAGTTCGTGTGGATGGTGAGCAGGGCCCCGGGCCGAAGGGTGGGGATCTGGCTCTTGAACTCGACGCGCTGGGTCAGGAACGCCCGGAGATCGCGGTTGACGCCGATGAGGATCTCGATGGGGCCCAGATCCTCGGTGACGAAGAACTGGTGCGTGGGCATCTGCGACATGAAGTCCAGGAAGACCTGACTCCCCTTCACCTCGAAGATTCCGAATACGTCCGGCGGCCCCGACTCGGAGAGGAAGTCGGTGATCGTTCCGGAGCTGCTCTTGGTGTTGGTGAGGGCCTCCACATTCCAGGAGGCGAAGGAAAAGACCTTGGCCATGGCAGTGCTCCGTGTCCCGGATGGACTGAGGGTGGAGCGACGGCGGCCCAGTGGAGGGGAGCCCGGGTCCCCCGGCCCCTCCGGAAGATGGGGTCCGGGTCGTGCGGATGCGAGCGGGACGAGAGGCCGGAGCCGGGACCGTTCCCCGGTGGACCGGCGAATCCTGGCCCCCTCCCGCCCCCTCCTACGTACCGAGGAGGCCCTCGACGATCCCCTCCACCTCTCCGGCGATCCCTTGGGCGTGGTCCGGTCCCCGGAAGCTCTCCACGTAGATCTTGTAGATGTCCTCGGTACCCGAGGGCCTCAGAGCGAACCAGGCGTTCTCGGTCGTGACCTTGAGGCCCCCGAGGGGAGCCCCGTTGCCCGGGGCGTGGGTGAGGACCGTCTCGATGGCCTCGCCCCCGACCTGGTCCAGATGGATATCGGCGGCGTCCAGGGACTTGAGGCGGCGCTTCTGCTCGGCCGTGGCGGTTGCCGAGAGCCGGGTGTAGGCGGGCCGGCCGAACCTCTCCGCCAGCCCGTCGTACAGCCGGGCCGGGTCGTCGCCGGTCCGGGCCAGGATCTCGGCGGCCAGAAGTGCGGCCACGATCCCGTCCTTGTCGGTGGTCCAGGTGGTGCCGTCCCGCCGGAGGAAGGTGGCTCCCGCGCTCTCTTCGCCCACGAACCCCAGGTCGCCCGACACCAGGCCCTCGACGAACCACTTGAAGCCCACCGGCACCTCGTATGTCTCCCGTCCCAGGGAGCGGCTGACCCGGTCCACCATCCCGCTGGTGACCACCGTCTTGCCGATCCGCAGGGCGTCGCCCCACTCGGGGCGATTCTGGAACAGGTACCAGACCGCCACCGCCAGGTAGTCGTTGGCCGGCACCAGGCCGCCGCTGCGGGTCACGATCCCGTGGCGGTCGTAGTCGGTGTCGCAGGCGAAGGCCACGTCGAAGTCGTCCCGGAGGCCCAGGAGGCGCTGCATGGCGTCGGGAGAGGAGGGGTCCATGCGGATGACCCCGTCCTTGTCGACGCTCATGAAGCGGAAGGTCGGATCGACGGTGGTATCCACGACGGTCAGGTCGAGCCCGTACCGCTCGGCGATCCGGCCCCAGTAGTGGACGCCGGCGCCCCCCAGGGGATCGACCCCCAGCACCACCCCCGCCGACCGCACGGCGTCGAGATCCAGGACCGCACCCAGATCCTCGACGTAGGCGCTCATGAAGTGGTGGGCGTGGGTCGTATCCAGGGCGAGGGCCCGGGACACCGGGATGCGGGGAATCTGCGACAACCCCGCCTCCAGAAGGGCATTGGCCTCTCGCTCGATCCAGCGGGTCGCCTCGGTCCCGGCGGGGCCTCCGTGGCGTGGGAGACTGCGGGCGTCGGTGTGAATCCGCCGTCGGGCCCATCCTCCGGCGCCACCATGACGTCCACACCCGCCGCCCCCAGCACCTCGAGGGCCGTCCGGCCCGCCGGAGCCGACAGGGCGTGGGTGTCCCGGCCGAGGAAGAGGGGCCCGTCCACCCCCTGGGCGACGCGGTACCGGCGCACCGCCTCCACGACGGCGATGATGTGGTCCTCGTTGAACGTCGTGTCCAGGGCGCTGCCTCGGTGCCCGGAGGTCCCGAACGAGACGCGCTGCCCCGGCTCCGCCGGATCGGGGGAGAGATCGTGGTAGGCGTCGAGCAGCGCATCGACGTCGACGAGCATCGAATCGGGAGGGGCCTTTCCGGCCAGAGGATGACGCGCCACGGGATTCCTCGCCAGCGATGGGAACATTGGGCAGGCAACCGCCCCTCTTCCATGGCCGGTAGGTAGGCCGGAGCCCGGAACCGTGCAAGGGGGCCCAGGTGCCCGCGGGGTCGGGGAGGGAGTCATCTCGGGGGACGGCCCCGGTGCCGGGCCCCCGTCGACCCGCCTCGACTCGCCGACGTTGTCCGAAGAGCGGCCCGTATCTACCGTGGCCGTGTGACCCCTCGCAGCTCACCGGAGACTTCCCATGCACCCTCTTCCCTGCCGGCGGCCCAGCATCGTTCCCTTCACCGTCTGGACCGCAGCGGCGCTGACCGTCCTCCCCGTCACCCCGGTGGGAGCCCAGGACGTGAAGGAGCGGATGGCCGCCTCCATCGACGCCAACGTCACGGCGTACGCCGCCGTCGCCCAGGAGATCTGGGAGCTGGCGGAGGTGGGCTACATGGAGACCGAGTCCTCTGCGGCGCTCCAGGGCATGCTCCGGGACGCGGGTTTCGACGTGCTCGAGGGGGTGGCGGGGATGCCGACCGCCTTCGTGGCGTCCTGGGGCGAGGGCGGGCCGGTCATCGGGATTCTGGGGGAGTTCGATGCCCTGCCCGGCATCAACCAGAGCCGATCCCCCGAACGGGACCCCATCCCCGGCAAGGTCGCCGGCCACGCCTGTGGTCACCACCTCTTCGGCACCGGCTCCGTGGCTGCGGCCATCGCCGTCAAGGAGTGGCTCCAGGAATCGGGGGAGCCCGGCACCATCCGGGTGTACGGGACGCCGGCGGAGGAGGGGGGCGCGGGGAAGGTCTACATGGTCCGGGAGGGTCTCTTCGACGACGTCGACGCCGTGCTCCACTGGCACGCTAGCGCCGAGAACAGCGCCAACGCGACGTCGTCGCTGGCCAACAAGTCGGCCAAGTTCCGCTTCTACGGGGAATCCGCCCACGCGGCAGGGGCGCCGTGGCGGGGGCGCTCCGCACTGGACGGGGTGGAGGCGATGAACGACATGGTGAACCTGATGCGGGAGCACGTCACCCCGGCCTCCCGCATCCACTACGTGATCACGGCGGGGGGCTCGGCGCCGAACGTGATCCCCGACTACGCCGAGGTCTACTACTACGTCCGTCACCCCGACCCCGACGAGGTTCGACGTCTCTTCGACCGGGTCGTCCGCACCGCCGAGGGCGCCGCCATGGGGACGGAGACCCGGATGGAGTACGAAGTCATCCACGGGATCTACAATCTGCTGCCCAACGAGCCGCTGGCCCGGGCGATGCACGACAACCTCACCCGGGTGGGAGGGGTCTCCTACACCCAGGAGGAACGACGCTTCGCGGAGTTGATCCGGACCAGCCTGCCGGAGGACGTGCCCCCCCTGGAGGCGTCCGAACGGGTCGAACCGTTCGAAGTCCGGGAGGTCGGCTCCGGCGGTTCGACGGACGTGGGGGATGTGAGCTGGGCCGTGCCCACGGCGGGGCTCCGGACGGCCACCTGGGTCCCGGGCACCTCCTCCCACTCCTGGCAGGCCGTGGCCGCAGGGGGGACGGAGATCGGCACCAAGGGGATGATCAACGCCGCCAAGACGCTGGCCTTCACCGCCTACGATCTCTTCACGCGGCCCGACCTCCTGGAGGCGGCCCGGGAGGAGTTCCTGCGCAGGAGGGGTGCCGACTACACGTACGCGCCGCTGCTGGGAGACCGGGATCCCCCCCTGGACTACCGGGCCGGCGTCGTCCCCGGGGGTGGTTGAGTAGCGACCTTCGAGACTCGTACGCCGAGCCGCCCCATGAGACCGGTTCCCAACCCGGCGGGCTCCCCGAGCTCGGCCGGAATGCCCCGGCCCAGACGTGGCGAGCCGAGGTGCGGGGCCTGAGGACGCTCGATCGGGCCCACCCCTTCATCGGCGCCGCCGGCCATAGGGTGGACGAGGACCCGGGTCCCGCCCTGCACCCTGGCAGCGCCTCCTGGCCCTGGCCACATTGCGGCCATCGTTCCATTCGAGAGGACGGAGGCCGTCATGAAGCGCAGCCGTATCGTCGGGGTTGCAGTGGCCGTATCGCTGGTCTCGGCAGGCGGGGCATCGGGCCAGGACGTGGAGGGCATGCCGACCTTCAGGGAGGCGCTTTCGCTGGACGGCGTGGGTCAGGTGGCCGTCTCGCCGGACGGGTCCATGGTGGCGTACACGGTCCGGAGCGTCGACTGGGACGACAACGGCTACGATACCGAGATCTGGCTGGCCTCCGCCGACCGGGCACCGGTGCAGCTCACCCGGACCGCCGAGGGGAGTTCGGGCGCGCCCCAGTGGTCCCCCGACGGACGCTGGCTCGCCTTCACGGCCGACCGCGGCGACGAGAGCCAGGTACACCTGATCTCACCCCTGGGCGGGGAGGCCTTCCCCGTAACCGAGGTCGAGGGTGGGGTCTCCGGCTTCCAATGGTCTCCCGACGGCGACCGGATGATGCTCCTCGTGGGCGAGCCCGAATCCGACGAGAGCAAGACGCGCAAGGAACGCTACGGGGCCTTCGAGATCGACGGCGAGACCGACCCGAGCAGCCATCTCTGGGTCGTCGACGTGGACCCCTCGGGCCGGCCCGGCGAGCCCGAGCGCAGGACCGAAGGGGACTTCCACGTCACGAGCTTCCGATGGTCCCCGGACGGCACACGGGTGGCCTACGTGCGCCAGGCCGATGCCAGCCTCCTCGCCAGCCTGGACACGGACATCTGGCTCCTGGATGTCGCCAGCGGGGAGAGCCGGGGGCTCGTCACCGCCGAAGGACCCGATGATGATCCCAGGTGGTCCCCCGACGGAGCGTGGATCCTCTTCTCCGAGTTCGACCGCGATCTGGGCTCCTTCTTCTATCTCAACCGGGAGCTCGCACGCGTCTCCGCGGACGGCGGCCCGCCCGAGGTGCTCACCCGGGACTTCGACGAGCAGCCCGCCGTGGTCGCGTGGACACCGCAGGGAATCCGGTTCGTGGCGAGCGCAAGGACGGAGCGGAAGGTCTTCACCCTCGACCCCGACACGCGTCGGATCCGCGAGCTGTCCCTCTCCAGCCCCATCGTGGGGTCGGTGAGCTTCACCCCCGACGGGACTGCCCTCGCCTACACGGGCTCCAGCGGCTCGACCCTCTCCGAGGTCTTCCTCGCCCGGGCGGACCACGCCGGGGAGGCCATCCGGCTCACCGAGATGACCGCACAGACGAACGGATGGGACGTGGGCACCCGCGAGGTCGTCACCTGGACCAGCGAGGACGGCGCCGAGATCGAAGGGGTGCTCTACAAGCCCAGCGACTTCGACGCGTCGCGGCGCTACCCCCTCCTGGTGGTGATCCACGGAGGACCCACCGGCACCTCCCGGCCCACCATGCTGCCGAGCTACGTGTACCCCATCGCCCACTGGGTGGCGAAGGGCGCCGTGGTACTGGAGCCGAACTACCGGGGATCGGCGGGCTACGGCGAGGCGTTCCGGAGCCTCAACGTCCGGAATCTGGGCGTGGGGGACATGTGGGACGTCATGTCGGGCGTGGAGGCCCTCGTCGACCAGGGGATCGCGGACCCGGAGCGGATGGGCGCCATGGGGTGGAGCCAGGGCGGCTACATCTCGGCCTTCCTCACCACGAACACCGACGCCTTCCAGGCCATCTCGGTGGGGGCGGGCATCTCCAACTGGATGACCTACTACGTGAACACCGACATCCACCCCTTCACGCGCCAGTATCTGAAGGGCACCCCCTGGAGCGACCCGGAGGTCTACGCCAG
>JARRPL010000288.1:0-4241 GCA_037382905.1 Gemmatimonadota bacterium
AGGTGGCGCGCGGGTATGGACGGGACGAACTCCTTCTCCATCGGGAGTGGACGCCCGCGGTCCCGGTGGTGGCCGACCCGGACCGGCCGGGCGGCGTGGAGGAGGCGAAGCGGATGGGTGCCACCGTCGTGGTCCTGGATGACGGGTTCCAGCACCGCAGGCTCGCCCGGGAGGTGGACGTGGTCCTGGTCGCCGCCGAGGAGGGTCTTCCAGGAGCGCTCCTCCCCAGGGGACCCTTCCGTGAGCCCCTGGCGGCCCTCCGGCGGGCCCACGCCATCGTCGTCACCCGGAAGTCGGAAACGGAGGCGGGAGCCCGGGGGTTGGCGGATCGGCTTCGTGGCCGTTTCCCCGGCGCCGTGACCTCCGCCGTGCACCTGGCCCCGGGAACTCTACGCCCCCTTTCGGGGACGGGGACGGGGGCGCATTCCGTGCCCGGCGGACCCGTCACCGTGTTGACGGCGGTGGCCCGGCCCGAGACGGTGGAGGCATCGGTGCGGGAAGCGGGGTGCACGGTCCGCGGGCTGGAGGCCTTCCCGGACCACCACGAGTTCTCGGCCGCGGACCTGGCGCGAGTACTCGACCGATCCTCAGGAGATGCCATCGTGGTGACCGAAAAGGACGCCGTGAAGCTTCGGGAGTTGCCCGGAGCCGCCGCGTCGCCCGTCTGGGTACTGGAGCAGCGGCTGATCTGGGACAGCGACCCGGCCCCGCTGCTGGATCTGATCGCACGACGGATCCGGGAGGGCTCGTGATCGAGGCCCGGGTACCGGTGGTTGTGGTGGGGAGCGGGATCGCGGGGCTCTCCTTCTCGTTGAAGGTGTCGGAGTTCACCGACGTCCTCCTGCTGACGAAGAAGAACCGCGCGGCGTCCAACACCAACTGGGCCCGTGGAGGGATCGCCGCCGTCGTGGGTCCCGACGACGACCGGCGTCTCCACGTTCAGGATACACTGGTGGCCGGGGCAGGGTTGTGTCACATGGACGTGGTGAAGGAGGTCGTCGCCGAGGGGCCGGAGCGGATCCGGGACCTGATGGAGTGGGGCACTCGATTCCACCGGGAGAATGGAGCCCTGTCCCTGGGGAAGGAGGGGGGGCATTCCCGCCGGCGCATCGTGCACGCCGGCGACCGCACGGGTCGGACCATCGAGTCGGCCTTGCTGGCTGCGGTGGCCGCGAGACCGGGGATCGCGGTGGTGGAGGACCTGATGGTGGTGGACCTCCTCACCGAAGGTGGCGGTTCGGATCGGCGGTGCACCGGGATTCGCGGGGTCCAGCGTCACACCGGGGAAGAGGTGCACGTTCGTGCCGAGGCGGTGCTCCTCGCCACGGGAGGGTCGGGGCAGGTCTACCAACACACGACCAACCCGGGGATCGCCACGGGAGACGGTGTGGCCATGGCGTACCGGGCCGGCGCTCTCGTGGCCAACATGGAGTTCATCCAGTTCCATCCCACCGCCCTCTTCCCGACGGAGGATCCGGCGTTCCTCATCTCCGAAGCGGTTCGCGGCGAGGGGGCACGGCTCCGGACCGTCCAGGGGCGCCCGTTCATGGAGGACCTGCACCCGCTCGGCTCCCTGGCTCCCAGAGACGTGGTGGCCAGGGGCATCCACCGGGTCCTGAGGGAGACGGGAGACGACCACGTGGTGCTCGACGTGTCGGGCATCTCCCGGGACCTCTTCGCCCAGCGCTTTCCCTCGACCCTGGACGGGTGCCTGAGCCGGGGCGTGGACCCCTTCGCCCAGGGGATTCCGGTCGTGCCGGCGGCACACTATCAGTGTGGTGGTGTCTGGACGGATCGGCGGGGGGCAACGAGCCTCCCGGGACTCTTCGCGACGGGTGAGGTGGCATGCACCGGACTTCACGGCGCCAACCGCCTGGCCTCCAACTCGTTGCTGGAGGCGGTGGTCTACAGCCACCGGGCCGCCGAGTACCTCCAGACGGCGGGCGTGGGCAGGCTGGAATCCGACGACGGAGGCCTGGGAGGAACGACGGGAGTGGCGCCAGAGGAATGGGATGAATCCCCTGAGCCGTCGGATCCGGAACGGGCCGGTCTCCGTTCCCTTCTCTGGGACCATGCAGGGATCATACGACGCAGGGGGGAGTTGCAGACCGCGCTGGGCCAGTTGGAAACCCTCGCCGCGGAGGTCGACGCGACGCCCCCGGCGGGCGGTCCGGAGTTCGCCGACGCCCTGGAGCGGCGCAACCTCCACCAGGTGGGATGGCTCATCCTGCGGTCGGCCCTGGATCGTCCTGAGTCCCGGGGACTTCACCACGTGGAGGAACACCCCTTCCGGAACAACGAGGCGTGTCTCCGGGACACCGCTCTGGTGCGTCCGTGACGATCACGGTGCTGGTGGTGGGACGGGTCCGGGGGAAGCTGGCCCCGCCGGTGGAGGAATACGAGCGCCGAGCCTCTCGTTACTGGCGACTCGAGGTGGTGGAGGTGGCGGCCGGTGTCGGGGGCGGACGGGACGATCCCGAGAGAGTCATGGCGGCGGAGTCGGAACGGCTCCTGGCCCGTCTCCCCCCGGGCGCCGAGGTCGTCGCCCTGACGCGTGACGGGACGTCGCTCCCGTCGAGGGCGATGGCGGAGTGGCTGCAGGATCACGCCCTCCACGGGAGTCCGGGAGTCGTCGTGATCATCGGGGGAGCCCACGGACTACATTCCGACGTCCTGGAGCGGGCGCGGCGAAGGGTCTCCCTCTCGGCGATGACCTTGCCGCACGAGATGGCGCGTCTCGTCCTGGCGGAGCAGCTGTATCGCGCCGGCACCATCGTGCGCGGCGAACCCTATCACAAAGGCCCTTGAGCCCCGAACTGGAGGTTCCCCTGAATCTCGATCTGCAGATACGCCGACCCGGCGGCAATCTCCTGGTGGAGGGTGTCCTGGCCGGGGAGCGGACGGCCCTCTCCTTCTACCCTCACGACTGGCGCGACCCGGAGAGCTACCGGGCCCGTGCCGAGCGTATCGTCGCGGAAGGCCGCGATACCGAGTGGACCGACGCGGTACACGCCCACGGGACCAAAGCCCGGGAGCGCCTCGAGGCCGTGCGATCCGGCTCGGGCTTCGTCGTGACCACGGGCCAGCAGCCCGGCCTTTTCACCGGACCCCTGTACAGCCTCTACAAGGCCCTCACGGCGGTTCGACTGGCGGAGCGTCTCGAGGCGCTGGTGGACCGGCCCGTGGCGCCGCTCTTCTGGGTCGCCTCCGAGGATCACGACTGGGCCGAATCGAATCATGCCCAGCTGGTGGGCGTGGACAACGAGATCCACCGCCTGGAGGTCCCGGAGCGGGAGGGGGCGGGCGAGCGGCCCCTGCATCGCATCCCGGTGGCGGACGCCATCCCCGACCTGCTGGAGCGCCTGGAGGCTCTGCTCCCGGAGACGGACGTGGCCCAGGAGGCGGTGGGCCTCTTTCGCGAAGCCTACGGCGGCGGAGAGGTGACCTTGGCGTCGGGCTTCCAGAAGGCGATGGAGCGGCTCCTGGAGCCGTACGGGGTGCTCTTCGTCCAGGCCCACGACCCGGTGCTCAAGTCGATGTCGAGACCGGTGCTGGAGGAGGCGGTGCTCCGGGGCGAGGAGTTGGAGTCCGTGCTGGCGGAGCGGAGTGCCGCCCTGGAGGCGGCGGGGTTCCCGGTCCAGGTACCGATCCTGCCGGACGGGGACAATCTGTTCGTCGAAGGACCGGCGGGGCGGGAGCGCCTCTACCGGGACGGAGACGGGTATCACCTTCGGCACTCGGAGCAGCCCCTGGGTCGTGTCGAGGTATTGGACCGGATCCGGGAGCAGCCCGACACTGTGAGTCCAAACGTGCTCCTGCGGCCCGTGGTGGAATCGCATGTGTTTCCCACGCTCTCCTACGTGGCAGGACCCGGGGAGTTGAGCTATTTCGCTCAGCTCTCACCCCTCTTCGACGCCCTGAATGTCGGGATGCCCGTCATCCACCCGCGCTTCGGCGCCACGGTGGTGGAGACGAAGGTGGCCAAGGTCCTGAGGAAGTTCGACGTGAGCCAGGACGACCTGCGGCAGCCCATGCACGAACTGGCGGGTCAGCTGGCCAGGGACGATCTCCCCGACGGTGTGCGGCGGGCCCTGGGCGAGATCCGTGGGGCCCTGGGGCGGGGGGCCGCAGAGCTCACCAAGGCGGCCAGGGAGGTCGACCCGACGTTGAAGGGGCCCATCCATCATGCCCGGAGTGTTGCGATGGACGCCATCGCCGACGCCGAGAAGAAGATCCTCCAG
>JARRPL010000288.1:4249-5355 GCA_037382905.1 Gemmatimonadota bacterium
TCCTCCAGGCGGTGAAACGGGAGAACGAGACCACGCTGCAGCAGCTGGAGAAGGCGCGGCTGCATCTCTTCCCCGACGGGAAGCCTCAGGAGCGGGTCATGGGGCCCGTGTACTACCTCGCCCGCTACGACACGGAGTGGATCGACGAGGTGCTGGCGGGGATGGACGTTTCGTTGCCGCCGGAAGCGGAGTCTCGGTAACTTGCCACCATGATCCAGATCATCATCCTCCTGGTCCTCCTGATCCCGATCCTGGCCATCGTCCTGGATTCCCAGTTGGGGCGTGCCCTGGCCGCCCGGGTGGAGAATCGGCCCTTGAGCCGGGGGGACGAGACCACCCAGGATCGGATCGTCCTCCTGGAAAGCGAGGTGGAGCGACTCGGATCGGAGTTGAGTCGTCTGGAGGAGGAGAGCCGGTTTCTCCACAAGCTTCTCACGGAGCGGGTCGACGGAGGCGTGAAGGGGTCGCTCGGCGACGGGAGCCTTCGGGACGACCTGCGAGACGCGTCGACGGAGGGCCAGGATCACCAAGGGGACTGACGTCCCGGCGCCGTCGTCGGCCCGTTCCTCCTGGTGGGTGGGCGCCGGCATCCTCCTGAGTCGAATCTCGGGGATCGTCCGGGATGCGGCCGTAGCCTTCTATCTGGGCTCCGGACGGCAGGCGGAGGTCTTCTTCGCCGGGCTCAAGGCGCCGAACCTTCTCCAGAACCTCCTGGGTGAGGGGACGCTCTCCGCCTCGTTCATCCCCGTATACGCCCGGCTTCTCGAGGAGGGTCGGGAGGAGGAGGCGGGCCGCTTCGCCGGGGCGGTCCTGGGCCTCCTGGCCGTCACGGCCTACGGCGTGGCCCTGCTGGGCGTGGTGTCGGCCCCGTTGGTGGCAGCGATTCTGGTGCCCCGATGGGGGCCCGAGGCTCAGCTCCTCCTCACCCGCATCCTCCGGATCCTCTTCCCCATGACGGCCACCCTGGTCCTCTCGGCCTGGGCCCTGGGGATCCTGAACTCCCATCGCCGGTTCTTCGTGTCGTACGTAGCCCCGGTTCTCTGGAACGGTGCGCTGATCACGGCCGCCGTGATGGCCGGTAGCGCCGTGTACGCCGGGCCCGAGGC
>JARRPL010000289.1:0-5601 GCA_037382905.1 Gemmatimonadota bacterium
CTTACCCCACGTGCCCCAACGAACGGTTGTGCGCGGGTTAAGCCCACCCCCCTGCTGGCAGACCATGAGGTCCAATCCTGGCGTCATGTGGCAGGCACGTATAGCAGGTGAAGGGACCGTCCGCCGACGGCGATCCGGTTGCGGTGCATTCGCTCCCGCTTGCTCCTGGTCCGCAGGGTGAAGAAACTTGGTCTCATGAGAGCGACAGAAGAGGATCGGAATTCAGTCCGCGCCATGGCCCCCGCACAGAAGCTGGCGGTCCTGAACGCGATGATCGTGCAAGCGTGGGATCTCAAGGAAGCGTGGATTCGGGTCCGGCGGCCGGAATTGTCGCCTTCCGAGGTCCAAGCCCTGGCCCGGAGCATGGTCGGTGGCCCCACCCCCTGACCTCGTCGGGCTATTCGTCCGGCCCCTGGAGGAGATCGGGATCCAGTACATGATCACCGGAGGCGTCGCCTCGGTGATCTACGGCGATCCCCGGTTCACCCGTGACGTAGACGTCGTCCTGGAGTTGAAGGGACGGGACGTCGACACCCTGATCGAGGCTTTCGATTCGGATGCGTTCTACATGCCTCCGGTCGAGGTCGTGCACGAAGAACTCGGTCGCAGCTCGGGTGGGCACTTCAATATCATCCATCGGGATACGGCCCTTCGCGCCGACGTGTACCTGGCTGGGAGCGACTCGCTACACTCCTGGGCCTTCCCCCGCCGACTTCGGCTCGACCTGGGGGAACTCTCGATCTGGGTGGCTCCGGTCGAGTATGTCATCGTCCGGAAGCTCGAGTACTACCGTGACTCGGGCTCGGATCGGCACCTACGCGACATCTCGATGATGCTGCGGATCAGTGAAGAAGCGGTGGATCAGAAGGCACTCGAGAACTGGTGCGAGGCTCTCGGCCTTTCGGGCAGGCTCTCCGAAGCCAAGGCGTACGACGTCGAGTAGGTGTCCCGACCTATACTCGTGGTCCCTGGCGCCGAAGCGGGCGTCGGACCTGGATACAGGTCAAGCAATCGACACCACACAATGTGCGAGGGGAGACCGACGAAGCCCCGCCTGGACGCGTAAGTCCAATCGGGGCTTGATTTTAACAGAGTGGAGCCAGCCGGGCTCGAACCGGCGACCCCCTGCTTGCAAAGCAGGTGCTCTCCCAACTGAGCTATGGCCCCAGACCGTTAATCTATCGTTCCTCCACCCCCGATTCCAGCGCCGCCTCAGCCCCCTCGCCACGGAGGTCACTCCAGGTGGCCCCCGGGTTCGACACCAGGGTCGCCCCGGGGATTGCGAGGACCTGCAGATCCGGATCGTCCCACAGCACCCGGAGATCCGGGTCCAGGTGCACCCAGGGTCCGAAGTTGGCTCGGGAGAACCCGACCCCCAACCGCGCCAGAGCCCGCTCCCGCTCACCCAAAGGCGCGGCGATCCCGCCGCGCCAGAGGTACGGCGCGCCGAAGAGGTACGGGCCGTCGATCGCGGCGAGCCGGGCCTCGGCCGCCCGGGCCCTGGCCTCCTCCCCTCGCCTGGCAGCGAGAGTGCCCAGCCGACCCCGGAGGCGGATGCGCCGCTCCCGAGAGGGTCCGACCCGGGGCGGAGCGGCCTCGGGCTGGCCGTGGGCGCGAAGGTCGCGTCTCTTCCTCACGAGACGCTCCGCCCGACCCCGGCCTCAGGGCGCCGTCCTCAACCTCTCAGCTCCAGCGGCGCCGGGACGTCCGCCGTCTGCCAGGCCTCCTGCAGCTCCGCCTCCACGGCCGCCGCCTGGGCATCGTCTCCCTGGGCCCGGAGTGCCCGGGCCAGGCCGGCAAGCGACCACCCGTTCCCGGGGAACCGGTCCAGATCCTGTCGGAAGGCCGCCTCCGCCTCGGCCCAGCGTTCCGCCTCGAGGAGCACCTCGCCCAGGTCCTGGCGGGTCGGCACGCTCCACTCGGGCGGCTCACCGTACAGGAGACCGTCCTCCCGCCGGACCGCCTCACGGAGGGCCTCGACGCCCTCGTCGTACGCTCCCTGCGCGGCCCGGATGCGGCCGGTGAGGACCCGCTCCGCCACGGCCACCAGGTCCGACGAGCGGTTGAACTCCATGCCGAGATCCTCCAGTCGCCCGCCCCGCTGCAGGGCCCGGAGCGCCTCCAACTCGCTGCGAGCCTCATGGGCCGCGCCCTGCGCGGCGAAGGCCCTGCCGCGGGCATACCGCCAGATGGCCCGGGCGTGAGGCGCGTCGACGGGGGGCTCCGGGGCCTCGAGGATCTCCTCCCAGCGTCCGAAGCGGACCCGCATCAGGAGTGGACGCACGGACCAATGTTGGAGGAAATCCATTCCGGGGGATCCGAACAGCTCCGCGGGCAGCAGCGTCGTCACCTTGTCCGCCGCCTGCAGCGAGGTCTCGCTCTGTCCGATCATCATGGCCGCGAAGGCCAGGAAGTCGTAGTTGTGCGGGTAATACCCGGCGGTGTACATGCCCACCCCGGGCCGCTGATCCTGGATATAGCTCTCGTCGGCGTGGATGGCGTGACGGTTGGCTTCCACGGCGTCCAGGTACCGCCCCACCCGGATGTAGATGTGGCCCGGCATGTGGACCAGGTGCCCGGCCCCGGGCATGAGCCCCGCCAGGCGTTCGGCACATTCCACCGCCCGCTCCGGATAGAGCTTCTCCACGGCGTGGATGTAGAAGTGGCACGCGCCGGGATGGCGCGCGTCCAGCTCCCGGGCGTGGACGAGGCCGTCCAGCGCGGTGGCGATCCCGGGCTGGGGCTCGCCGTCCTCGGTCCAGTAGTCCCACGGCCTCAGGTCCATCAGCGCTTCGGCGTGCAGGACCCGGATCTCGGGATCGTCCGGGTAGCGGCGGGCCAACTCCCCCATGGCCTCCGCATAGGCCCGGTCCAGGTGGGACCGGTCCGCCGGGGGTACCTCGGCGTACCGGCCCGAGAGGGCCCGGATGAGCGCCCGCTCCCGGGGCGAGGCATGCTCGAGTCGGGCCTCCGCCCCGCGAAGTGCCTGCCAGGCCGCCACGCCGGAAGCCGAGTCCATGGGGAGGTTGATGTTGGGACCCCAGGCCAGGGCCTCGCCCCACCAGCACATGGCACAGGTGGAGTCCACCGCTTGGGCGATCCTGAACGACCGGACCGCCTCGGCGTGGTTGAAGGCGTAGTAGAGGCGGAGCCCCTGGTCGAAGTACTTCTGGGCCCGGGCGGAGCGGGTCGTGATGGCGTATCCGTGGTCGCCCAGGTCGTCGTAGAGGGGCACTCCCCCTGCCTCCCCGGCATCGGGGGAAGCGGCGTGATCCCCATGCTGCGCGGTGAGGGCCGGAGCGGGAGAGGTCAGCAGCGCGGCCAGCAGGACGGTGGCGAATCGAGAGGGCAAGCGGTTCATGGGACAGCCTCGTGCTGGAGGAGCATGTCGGGACCACAAGAACTGTACCGACTAGTCAGTATAAACACGAATACGAGCCCTCGTGTCAAAGGGTTTCACCCGCGATACGAACGGCACGATCCCGTGTACTTCCCTTGAAACCGACCCGGTGGTACAGTTCACCGATCCCCTGCACCCCAACCCAGCGCAGCGTGCCCAGAGACGGCCGAAAGACTCGAGAACGGATTCTGGATGCGGCCCAGGGCCTGGTGCTGCGTCGCGGATTCGCCGGAACCTCGGTGGACGACATCCAATCCGCGGCGGAGATCAGCCGGGGGACCTTCTTCTACCACTTCCCCTCCAAAGACGACATGGCCCGGGCGCTGATCCAGCGCTACGCCGAGGTGGACCGGGCGGTGGTGGAGGGATTCATGGCACGGGCCGAGCGTCTGGCTTCGGACCCGCTGCAGCAGGCCCTCATCTTCCTGGCGCTCCACGAGGAGCTCTTCCAGGAGGTGGGTGCCGACGATGCCGGCTGCCTCTTCGCCTCCTACTCCTACGAGGCCGGGGCCATCGACGCCGACACCCACCGTCTCGTCACCGACTCCATCGATCACTGGCGACGGGTGCTCGGGGGCAAGCTCCGGGAGGCCATGGAGCGACACCGGCCAGGACCCGAGACGCCGGACCCGGAGCTCCTGGCCGATGTGGCCTACAGCGTGCTGCAGGGAGCCTTCATCCTCCGCCGCTCCCTGGACGATCCCGCCCTGATGGCCCGCCACATCCGGGAATTTCGCCGATATGTGGAACTCCTGTTCGGGGTCGCGGGGCCCGGAGACGCGGTGACGGGCGGTTCCGGGGCGCCCCCGGCGCGTCTGCAACGCCCGGGATCGCGTTGCGGATTGACTTCGCTCCCCTGGCGCCATCTGTTCAAAGGCCCTAACGATTTCCCTGTCACGACTTCGGCCTCCTCCGGGGCCGGATCCCCCTCATCATCCCACGGGCTCTCCCGAGGTTTGGACCATGAAGAAGACGACCCTGCTGACCGCCGCCCTCACCGTCGCCCTGGCCGCCTGCGGCGGAGGCCTCTCCGTGAACAGCGACTGGGATTCGTCCTTCGACTTCCGGGCGCCCCAGACCTTCACGGTCCTGGACAACGCCGGCGGCCCGCTGGCCCGGGGGCTCAACGACGCCCGGGTGAAGCAGTCCATCGCCTCCGTCATGGAGAGCAAGGGCTTCCGGCAGGTGGCCGACACCAGCCAGGCCGACATCGCGGTGGGCTACCAGTTCACCACCGAGCAGCAGCGGTCGTACAACACGGTGAACACCGGGTGGTCTGGGTACGGGTATGGAGGTTACGGCAGCTGGTATCCGTACTACTACGGCCCGAGCATGGCCACCTCCCGGACCACCGAGACGGTCTACGACGTGGGCTCGCTCCTGATCGCCGTCTTCGACACGGATGCACGGGCCATGGTGTACGCCAGCACGGGATCCCGGACCCTGGATGAGCAGGGGCGCTCCCCCGAGGAGATGCAGGAGCGCATCGACGACGCGGTGAGCCAGATCCTGGCGGACTTCCCTCCCGGCACCTGACCTCGCCGGCACCTCCCGAAGCCCACCGCCGCCCTCGGCCCCATGCGTACGCCCACACCGGCCTCCACCCTCGTCACCGCCGCACGTGACCGGGAGTCGGGAGACGTCATCTTCCGCATGCACGCCGCCGCCCGGGAGCGCCGGGCGGAGGGAGCCGACGTGGTGGACTCCACCCTCGGCGTGCTGGTGGAGGACGACGGCCGTCTGGCGGTCCTGTCCACGGTGACGGAGGTGATCCGGGACCTCTCCCCCGAGGAGGCCGCGGGCTACCCGCCCCTCACGGGACGCCCCGACCTCATCGAGGCCGTGGAGCGGGACCTGCTGCCGCCTGGCCCCCTGCGGGACCAGGCCGTCTCCGTGGTCACACCAGGGGGGACCGGGGCGATCTATCAGGCCATGGTCAACTTCCTGGATCCGGGCCAGCGGGCCCTGACCACGGATCTGACCTGGGGCCCCTACGCCTCCATCGCCCGGCAGGCGGGACGCGGGATCGACCGCTTTCCCATGTTCGACGACGCCGGGGACTTCGACGTCGACGCCCTGGGGCACGCCCTCCGGGCTCAGGCCGCCACCCAGGGTAGGGTGCTGCTGATCCTCAACTCCCCATGCCAGAATCCCACCGGCTACGCCCTCACACCCCGGGACTCGAGCGCGGTGGCCGACGT
>JARRPL010000290.1:0-4201 GCA_037382905.1 Gemmatimonadota bacterium
GAAGGCTCCGGGGCGGCCGCCCCGGCGGTGGGAAAACCTGGGCAATATCTTATACAAACGAGTAGTAAGGTGTCAACCCGAGGTGGGAGAGGTCCTCTGGCGGGAGGGTGCGATCCGGCGGCCTTTCCGCGTCGTGGGCGTTCGCGATCCCTCTGTCTAGACCGATTTCTGTTCAGGTAAACAAATTTTCTCTTGACATCAAATACCAATCGAAAATAACCTGGACTCGGCGGCGGAGGGCGGCTGGGCTCCCCACTGCCATCGTAATTCAGGACCCGAGACCGCTCCGCCATGGGGCGGATTCCGGCGGCAGCCCCGGAGGTGAGGGGGGTGCCGACGATTTCTAGTTTGCCGTGGGATTCGGAGGGGAGGGCAGGCGGTGGTAGTCCTACCCCTTGCCCGGACAATAGAGGGCATCGCAGGTCGCATCGGGCATCGGGGGGGTATCCCCGGAGACGCAACGCATGGACCGTCGTCAATTCTGTCGTTCAGCCATCGCAGCCGGCGTAGCCGGATCCTTCCCGTGGGTATCAGCGTGTGAGCGCGGTGCCCGGGAAGCGTCTACCGCAGACACCAGCATTGCCGCGATCTCCCTCGATGGCGCCGAGATCGAGTTGGAGCGGGCCGCCGTCCGGGAGCTCAGCGAGAGCCTGTCGGGGTCCCTTCTTCTGTCCGACAGCCCGCAGTACGACAGCGCACGCATGATCTGGAACGGCATGCACGACAAACACCCTGCCCTGATCGCCCGCTGTGTGAATGCCCGGGACGTGAGCGAGGCCGTCACCTTCGCCCGGGAACGGGAGCTGCTCCTGGCGGTGCGGGGCGGGGGGCACAGCTGGCCGGGGAAATCCGTGTGCGAAGGCGGGCTGATGATCGACCTTTCACAGATGAACGGAGTCACCGCTGATCCGGACCAGAGGCGTGCACACGCCCAGGGCGGCGCCCTCCTGATCGGACTCGACACGGCGGCCAGGGAGCATGGATTGATCACGACGGGCGGCGAGGTCTCCCACACCGGAGTCGGCGGCTTCACCCTGGGGGGTGGCTTCGGCCGTCTCAATCGTAAGTTCGGGCTGGCCGTCGACAACCTCCGGTCTGCCGAGATCGTCACCGAGAACGGACAGATCCGCAGGATCAGCGAGGAAGAGGAGCCAGACCTGTTCTGGGCGATCCGAGGTGGTGGCGGAAACTTCGGCGTGGTGACGGAATTCGAGTTTCAGCTCCATCCGTTTCCTCTGGAGGTCCTGTCGGGCAATGTCGTCTGGCCTGTCGAGCAGGCGCGGGACGTCCTCGACTTCTACGGCGAATGGCACGCCGGCCTGTCGGACGACCTCTATGTTGCCCCTGCCATGATGACGATGCCCGAGGGCCAGGGCGTGCTGGTGATGGCGGTGGTCTACGCCGGAGATCCTGCCGCCGGCGAGAGGGAGATCGCACCCCTGCTCCGCGTCGGCCAACCCTTGGAGAATGGAGTCATTGTCCAGGACTACATGGTCATGCAGACACAGGAGGACGCCATTCTTCACCACGGGATCCGATCGTACGCGAAGAATGGGATGATCCGGGAGATCACTCCGGCCTTCATCGACGCGATGATCGAGTCCTACCGTCCGGATCCCCGGATCGCGGTGTTCACACACACCTCGGGCGGCGCGGTCAACCGTGTCGACGAGCTGGCGACGGCCTTCCCTTATCGCGGGGCCGACGTGATGCTGGGGTTCGCCGGCATATGGGCCGACCCGGCGGAGGATGAGGAAGTGATTGTGGCGACCCGTGATTGGTACAACCAGTTCGAGCCCTTCACCGGCGGCTATTACCAGAACATCGAGTGGGAGATCGACGAGTCGGCCCAGGGGAATTACGGACCTGCCTACCGGCGGCTTGCGGAGATCAAGGCCCGACACGATCCCATGAACCTCTTTCGCCTGAACAGCAACGTGCGTCCAGCTGTCCAGCCCTGACTTCAGAGGTCTGGGGAAGGGGCACCCTGGGGGTCGGGACGGCGCTGGTAGGTCCGGAGGGAACCACCGACGTCCCCGTGGGGGGCTGGCCCGCGACCTCCCCTGCGAAGCGCTTCTCAGAGGCCGAGAGTGAACTGCACGTTCCCTCCGCCGAACCCGAAGAAGCTGAAGACGTGACTGACCGAGACGTGGAGGCTACCACGTTCGCTGAAATGATAGGTGTAACCCACCTTCACCTTCTCGGTCATGTCATCGGCCCGGTAGCTGTCGGCACCCCCCCGATCATGGAAATCCCAGGCGTACACGGACCCCATGTACCCCAGGACCAGGGCATGATCGCCACGAGTGAAGGTGTAGGTGGCGAAGGGAAGCCACTCGCGACGGTGGTACCCGAAATCCCTTGAGCCGGTGGCCTCCGCGTCCTGCCAGACCCGCTGAATGCCGAGTCGGAGTCCGTGCCCGGCGCCTGGGTTCAGGGCGTATCGGAGGGCTAGAAAGGAGATGCGGTTGCGGTAACGGTACGCCGCCTCGTCGGCTTGCTGAAACGACTTCGACTCTGAAAACCGGTAGTGATTCCCGGAGATCTCCAGGAGCCAACGGCTCACCCGCTGGTAGAAGAGGCGGTGCCGAGCCCGGCATTCCTCTTGCCCGAAAGAACGCAGGTCCGGGGACTTCGAGGGATCTTCGTACTTCCGGAAGAACCCTCGACGCATGAGTCCCCTCCTGTGCGGAACTCTCCCTCGGCGCGCGGCCCTCGATGAAATCCAGGATCGAATCCCTGGATTCTCTGGGGGTCGGCCCCGTGTATTGGAGTGTGGGGAACGGGGGGAGGAGTGGGCAAGGGCCCACCAGGGGCGTGTGTAGCGTTGAAATAGAAATGTCCGGTTTGGTTGAAATAGAAATGTCCTCTTTCGGAGTTTGTTCGATCCAGATGGATGGGGCGACTCTCTCCGGGGGAGGAGATGCTGACGTTGAGCCAAGGGGAGTTGGATCGAGGGTTTGTGTTTCGGCAGGTTCGCGACAAGGTGATGACGGCCCGACAGGGGGCTGAGGTGGTGGGTGTGACAGCCCGGCACTTTCGGCGCGCCTATCGAGCCTGGGAGCGGGAAGGAGATGAGGCCCTGGCCCACGGTCTACGGGGTAGGCCGTCGAACCATGCCAAGCCAGCTGAGGTGAAGGTCTGGGCGATGGAGCAAGCCAGGGATCCACTGTACGTCGACTTTGGTCCGACGCTGTTGGCCGAGCATTTGTCAGCGCACCCTGACGCTCCCATGGAACTGAAGGGCCCGACGCTTCGGCTCTGGATGATCGATGCCGGGTTGTGGAAGGCCAAGCGTCGTAAGGCCAGGCACCGCAAAGCACGACCTCGGCGCAAGGCCTTTGGCGAGCTCATTCAGTGGGACAGTTCCGAGCACGCCTGGTTCGAGGACCGCCTTCCCGGCCGCTTCGTGCTCATCAAGTTGCACGATGATGCCACGAATCGGCTCCTCTTCGCTCGCTTTGTTCCCCGTGACGACGGTGCCGTCAATCGCCAGGCGGTCATCGACTATCTGCGGCGCTGGGGCCGTCCTGTGGCGTTCTACACGGACAAGGCAGGCCACTTCGGCCAATGGACCCGGGCAGCGTCCAAGACACCTCTGGAGGAGCGGGAAGCCAAGCGCACGGAGTCCATCATCCGCCGGGCTCTCGGTGAGCTCAACATCGAGTTGATCCAGGCTCACTCCCCTCAGGCCAAGGGCCGCATCGAACGCAACTTCGGCACCGACCAGGACCGGCTGGTCAAAGAGATGCGGGTCCGGGGCATCTCGACGCTGGACGAGGCCAACCGGTATCTGGAAGAGGAGTACACCGATTACTGGAACGACCGCTTCGCCGTGGAGCCTGCCCAGGCCAGGAATGCTCATCGCAAGCTGCCGAAGAAGGCCGACCTGGACGCCCTCTTCGCCGAGACGCTGACCCGCTCGGTCACCAACGACTTCACGATCCGCTACAAGAACCAGCGTTGGCAGATCTCCAAGGACCAGGCCCGAGGCATCCGTCCCCGAGACAAGATCACCGTGGAGATCCGCTTGGACGGGTCGGTTCACTTCCGCTTCAACCGGCGCTATCTCCAGCTCGAGCCGGTTCAGCAGCTTCGAAAGGCTGGGCCCCGGAATGACCCGGGACTCAACACTGCCAAGCCCCGCAAAAAGAAACGGAAAACGGGTCCGAAGGATCGCCCCACACCACCACGCCCCGGC
>JARRPL010000291.1:0-4195 GCA_037382905.1 Gemmatimonadota bacterium
AGGCCGTGTGCCGCCGGATTCGGGGTGCGGGATCGGGTCTCGGAGGTTACCGATGAGAGCCGGACGATTCTCGAAAACCCGGAGACGGATCCGTGACCTGCCTTCCAGACGCTCCGCCGTCCTCACCCTTCTCCCGCGTTCCCCAGTCCGTCCCCGGCCGTCAATGGAGGGCGGTCGCCGCCGCGCTGCTCGGGCTGACGCTTCAGGCCGCCGGGTCGCCCACCGGAGTCCTGGCGCAGGACGTTCCCCGCTTCACACTGGAGTTGGAGGCGGGCCCGATCTGGCAGAGCCGTAACGACGTCCGGATTCCGAACGACGCCAGCGGCACCCGCTTCTCATTGGTGGACGTGGCCGGCAACGGACCCTGGCCGAGCGCCAGGCTCTACGCCACCTGGAACATCAATCGACGGCACGGGCTGCGCCTCCTGGCGGCGCCGTTGTCGTACACGGAAGCCGGCTCGGTGGCGGAGCCGGTGGCCTTCGCCGGCGCCACCTTCCGGCCGGACGAGCCCCTGTCGGCCACCTACCGCTTCAATTCGTGGCGCCTGGGATATCGCTACCGGATCATGGACCGGGAGCGCCTGCGGCTGTGGATCGGATTCACGGCGAAGCTCCGGGACGCGAAGATCGCGTTGGAGCAGGGAGCGGTCTACAGCGAGGACACGGACCTGGGCTTCGTTCCGCTGCTGGCCTTCGCGGGCGACTGGGAGTTTGCACGCCGTTGGCACGGACTTCTCGACTTCGAAGGCCTCGCGGGTGGACCGGGCCGGGCCTTCGACGTCTCGCTCCAGCTCCGGCGCACGGTCGCGGACCGTTGGGACGTAGGCGCCGGATACCGGACCATCGAAGGGGGCGCCGACGTGGACGAGGTCTACAACTTCGCCTGGCTCCACGCCCTGGTGATCTCCGTGACCTTCCGCTTCTGAGCCGGCCTGCGGCCCAGGTGGCCGACGTCCGCCGACCGGTGCGGAGGATGACCGGAGGAGGAGTGATTCTGCCCCGTCGTGGCGGGTCTCCCTGAGAGTGCTCGCCGGATCCCCTCAGAAGTAGAGGATGATCCCGTAGACCCCAAGGGCCACGCCGCCGGCGGCGACGAGGTTCCCTGCGGTCCCGCCGATCAGGAGTCCGCCGACGAAGGCGGCCCCGCCGGCGATCATGAAGGTCCTTCCCCGACGACTTCCCGTGCTCTGGGCGATCATGGCCTCCAGATCGACGCCACCTTCGTCCGCGAGCAGATACCCGGTCCGGGGTCCCCGGTGAAGGAGCGCCGGGGCGGGATGCCGAAGGGCCTCTGAAGCGGCGTCGACCGGGAGCGGCATCGAGGCATCCATCAGCCCAGGAGTCCTTTCCATCGTCTCACCGGCGGACGGACCGTTCCGGTGGGTGAGGCTTTGCGCCCGAAGGGCCGTCGGCGCGAGGGTCGACGCGAGCAGGAGCCCGAAGAGCATCGGCAGAACCCATCGAGTGCTGGCGGCCATGCGTACCTCCGTTCCGGGAATCTCGGGTGGGCGGCGGTCCGAGGGGGTACCGCCACTCTTCCATTCTAGCGCGCTCGAGCAACCGATGCAGTGGCGTCTTGTCGCGTCGGCGTGAGGGAAGCGCCGCGCCACGCGTTGGGTGGTAGGACCGGCCTCGCCCTCGGGACCCGTTCCGTCCCGGGATCAGGGCGGAACGGTGAAACCGGACGAGGAGTGCGGGGTCTACAAACGTCTTCCCTCCAAACCGTTCATTCCACTCCGAGAAACAGAGCTGATCATGGAAGGAAACGCTTCGCAAAACGGCGGAAAGTGCCCGGTGATGCACGGAAATCGACTCCCGACCCATGCCGGCGGCCAGTCGAATCGGGATTGGTGGCCGAACCAGCTGAACCTGGCGATCCTGCACCAGAACTCGCCCCTCCTGGACCCCATGGGCGAAGACTTCGACTATGCCCGGGAGTTCGAGTCGCTGGACCTCGATGCGGTCCGGCAGGATCTCTACGCCGTCATGACCGACTCCAAGGAATGGTGGCCGGCGGACTGGGGGCACTACGGTCCCTTCTTCATCCGCATGGCGTGGCATAGTGCCGGGACGTACCGGATCGCCGACGGACGGGGAGGCTCCGCTTCCGGTAGCCAGCGCTTCGCACCTCTCAACAGCTGGCCCGACAACGGGAACCTGGACAAGGCCCGGCGTCTCCTCTGGCCTGTGAAGCAGAAGTACGGCCGGAAGATCTCCTGGTCCGACCTCATGATCCTGGCGGGCAACTGCGCGCTGGAGTCCATGGGCTTCGAGACGTTCGGCTTCGGGGGCGGACGAGAGGACATCTGGGAGCCGGAGCAGGACATCTACTGGGGCCCGGAGGCGGAGTGGCTCGGGGACAAGCGGTACCAGGGTGAGCGAGAACTGGAGAACCCCCTGGCGGCGGTCCAGATGGGATTGATCTACGTGAACCCGGAGGGGCCGAACGGCGAGCCCGACCCCCTGGCCGCCGCTCACGACATCCGTGAGACCTTCGCCCGGATGGCCATGAACGACGAGGAGACGGTGGCCCTCATCGCCGGGGGGCACACCTTCGGCAAGTGTCACGGTGCCGGGGACAAGGCGCTGGTGGGCCCGGAGCCCGAGGGCGCCACCATCGCCGAGCAGGGCTTCGGCTGGACCAGCGCCCACGGCACGGGCGTGGCCGCCGACGCGATCACCAGTGGCCTGGAGGGGGCGTGGACGCCGACGCCCACTCAGTGGGACAACGGGTACTTCGACATGCTCTTCGGATACGACTGGGAGCTCACCAAGAGCCCGGCCGGCGCCTGGCAGTGGACCCCCACCGACGAGTCGGCCAAGGACCTGGTGCCGGACGCCCACGACCCGTCCAAGCGCGTGGCTCCCATGATGGCCACGACCGACATCTCCCTGAAGGTGGATCCGATCTACGAGCCCATCTCGCGGCACTTCCACGAGAATCCGGATCAGCTGGCCGACGCCTTCGCCCGGGCCTGGTTCAAGCTGACGCACAGGGACATGGGTCCCCGGGCCCGGTATCTGGGTCCCCTCGTCCCGGAGGAGGAGCTCATCTGGCAGGACCCGGTTCCGTCGGTGGACCACGAGCTGGTGGACAGCGACGATGTGACGGCCCTCAAGGCCAGGATCCTCGAGTCGGGACTCTCCATCTCCCACCTGGTCTACACGGCCTGGTCGTCGGCCTCCACCTACAGGGGCTCCGACATGCGGGGCGGCGCGAACGGAGCTCGCATCCGGCTCGCACCGCAGAAGGACTGGGAGGTGAATCAGCCGGGCAAGCTGGCGAAGGCCCTGGAGGTCCTGGAGACGATCCAGTCGGAGTTCAACGAGGCCCAGACGGGAGACAAGCGGGTCTCCCTGGCGGATCTGATCGTTCTGGGAGGGTGTGCGGCGGTGGAGGAGGCGGCCCGGAGGGCCGGACACGAGGTGGACGTCCCCTTCACACCGGGACGGACCGACGCCACGGCGGAACAGACCGACGCCGACTCGTTCGATGTACTGGAGCCCATCGCCGACGGCTTCCGCAACTACCTCAAGGGCCAGTACACCGTCTCTGCCGAGGAACTGCTCGTGGACAAGGCCCAGCTTCTGGGCCTCACGGCTCCTGAGATGACGGCGCTCGTCGGGGGTATGCGGGTCCTGAACGCCAACTACCAGCAGTCCAAGCACGGTGTCTTCACGGACCGGCCCGAGACCCTCACCAACGACTTCTTCACGAACCTTCTGGACATGGGGACGGTGTGGAAGGCCACGTCCGAGGCGGAGCAGGAGTTCGAGGGTCACGACCGCGAGACCGGCGACCTCAAGTGGACGGCCACGCGGGTGGATCTGATCTTCGGGTCCAACTCCCAGCTTCGAGCCGTCGCCGAGGTGTATGCGGCGGACGACGCTCGGGAGAAGTTCGTTGAGGACTTCGTGGCCGCCTGGGACAAGGTGATGAACCGGGATCGCTTCGACGTCGCCTGACCCGAGGCGAATGCCCCGCACACGAAGGCCCGGCTGCCCACGGTGGGCAGCCGGGCCTTTCGTCCCTCTGGAGAGAGCTTTCGGTCAGCGCAGGACGCGCCGCTCCTCCTGCACCTCTTCCAGGAGGGTGGACACCCGGTTCTCGAGGGCCTCCCCCACCTCCGAGAGTGAGACCGGCGTATTGTCGGCTCCCACCATCACGGGCTCGAGCTCTTCATCGAGGAGCTCG
>JARRPL010000292.1:0-6049 GCA_037382905.1 Gemmatimonadota bacterium
CCCCAACACCCAGCCCCTCTGCGCCGCACCCGCCACCACCTCGGGGCCCTGGATCCCGTCGGGGAGCCACACGCAGGTGACGGTGGGTGAGCGGTGCGCCCGGGGTGCCAGCACACGGAACCCCGGGTCCCGACGGCTCCGGAGCCCCTCCACCCATTCCCAGCTGCGTTCCGCCATCGCTCGGTGGCGGGCGTGACGGCGATCCAGCCCCTCGGCCGCGATCCGTTCCAGCTGCGCCTGGAGCGCGTAGAGAAGGGTGACGGCGGGTGTGGTGGGCGTCTGGTGTTTCGCCAGCTGGTCGTAGAATCCCTCCACGTCCAGGTACATCCCTCGCCCGGGTCGGCGGCGGGCCCGCTCCAGGAAGGCCTCCGAAGCGACTCCGAAGGCCAGCCCGGGAGGAAGGGCCAGCGCCTTCTGGGATCCGGTGAGGGCGAAGTCCAGGCCCCAGGCATCGAAGTGGAAGGGGACGCCGCCGATGCCCGTCACCGAGTCCACGAGCAGCTGGACTCCGGGGTACTGGCGAACCGCCTTCACCAGGGCGCCGATGTCGTTCAGCGCACCGGTAGAGGTCTCGGAGTGGACGAGGCTGACGGCGTCGAAATCGCCCGAGCCCAGGCGGTCCGCCACGGGGCCCGGCTCGTGTGCCTCTCCCCAGGCCACCTCCAACACCTCGTGGGGCACGCCACACCGTTCGGCGATGTCGGCGAAGCGCTGGCTGAAGGCGCCATTCACCAGGCAGAGGAGCTTACGCTCCACGCCTCCCCGAACCGCTGCCTCCATGAGACCGGTGGCGGACGAGGTGGAGACGATGACGGGTCGCTGCGTCCCGAAGAGGGACTGGAGCCCCGGCTGGACGTCCGCCATCAGGGCCCGCATCTCGGGACCGCGATGACCGATGGGGGGCCGCGCCTGGGCGTTCAGGACGTCGGGATGGACCTCGGTGGGGCCGGGAAGGAAGAAGCGGCCGAAGGGACGTTCCAAAGAATTGACCTCGAGCAGCGAGGAGCGCCGCGGGGCGATACGGTCGGACGCCCGGAAGCTACGAAGACGGAGAGTCGGGCTGGAAGGGGGCGACGCCGCGCCAGCGGTCCTTCCAACGCGTGTAGTGCACGACCCCGACGCCCCCCCGTTCCAGCACGTCGAGGCCTGAACGGTCCCGGTAGGCCGTCCGGTAGAACACCCACGCCACCTTCGCCTGCACCATGAGCTTGGCACACATGACACAGGGGCTGGCGGTGACGAAGGCGACCTTGTCCTCCAGTCGCCCCGGCGCCTTCACCAGGGCGTTCTGCTCCGAGTGGATGCAGCCGCACTTCCCCGCCTCGGTCGTGTCACAGCGGTTGGGAAAGCCCCGGGCGTTCCCGTTGTAGCCGATGGCCACCACGTTCTCCAGCGCGGCATCGGTGAGGACCGTCCCCACCCTGAGGCGGGCGCAGGTGCTGCGCTTCGCCAGCTCCTCGGCCATCCGCATGTAGACCTCGAAGAGGGGGATGCGGTCGGGGATCGAGGGCTCCCCGGGGGCTCCCCGGTTCAGGGGGTGACGGTTCTCCGCCACGCCGTCCCGGGGGCCGCCGGAGCCTCCTCCGGCGACGGTGTCGCGAGTCCGCCCGCGGTGCTTCCCAGGAGGGCCAGCAGCTCTTCCAGCACGGTGCGCCCACGATCCCGGGCGTACCAGCTCCGGACCCGCTTGTAGCGCTCCTGCGGTCTCAAGGAGCGCCCCTCGCCCAGGACCCAGTCCTGCAGCACCCGAGGACGGGGGCCCCACCACCCCACCTCCCGGAAGTCCCGGTCCAGCACCATGACCACTGGAATCGACCGACTGCGACCGCCGGTGAGGTGGGCATCCATGAGCTCGGGGTTGTCGTCCCGGCCCAGGATCCGGAGCTCCATCCCCGGCACCGCCTCGGCCCACCGGGCGATGATGGGGAGGGCGTTGACCGCATCCCCGCACCAATCCTCGGAGAGGGCCAGGAGATACCAGGGACCGCCGGCGCTCCGCGCCGCCTCCACCAGCTCCTCGGCCATCCGCATGTAGACCTCGAAGAGGGGGATGCGGTCGGGGATCGAGGGCTCCCCGGGGGCTCCCCGGTTCAGGGGGTGACGGTTCTCCGCCACGCCGTCCCGGGGGGCAGCCGGATGCCGTCGGGGGTCACCTCGATGAGCTCGTCGGCCTCGATGAACTCCAGCGCCAGCTCCAGGGTCAGGTCCCGGGGCGGCTCCAGCTTGATGTTCTCGTCGGAGGCGGTGGTGCGCATGTTCGTGAGCTTCTTCTCCTTGCACACGTTCACGTCCATGTCGTCGGGTCGGACGTTCTCGCCGACGATCATTCCCGCGTAGACGGGATCTCCGGGCTTGACGAAGAGGGTGGCCCGCTCCTGCAGGTTGAAGAGTGCGAAGCCCACCGCCACCCCTTCCCGGTCCGCTACGAGCACGCCCTTCTGGCGGCCCCGCAGATTTCCCGCCATGGGGCCGTAGTGGGAGAACGTGTGGTAGAGCGTGCCCTCTCCCCGGGTGTCCGTGAGGAACTCGGAGCGGTACCCGAAGAGGCCCCGGGCGGGGATGGTGAAGCGGAGGCGGGTCGTCCCGGAATCGCCCATGGGCTTCAACTCGACCATCTCGCCCTTCCGGGGGCCCATCTTCTCGATGACCGTGCCCACCATGTCCGAGGGGACCTCCACCACCACCTCCTCGTAGGGCTCCTGGACCTTGCCGTCCTCCCCGGTCTTCTCGATCACCCGCGGCCGGGACACCTGGAACTCGTATCCCTCCCGGCGCATGGTCTCCATGAGGATCGTGAGGTGCAGCTCGCCCCGGCCGCTCACCGCGAAGGTGTCCGGCGACTCGGTGTCCTCCACCCTGAGCGCCACGTTCCGCTCCAGCTCCTTCACCAACCGCTCCCGCACCTGACGCGTGGTGACGTATTTCCCCGACTGGCCGGCGAAGGGCGAGTTGTTCACGGTGAAGTCCACCGAAAGGGTGGGCTCCTCCACGGCGATTCCCCGAATCCGGTCCCGATGGGCCGGATCCACCACCGTCTTCCCGATCTCCACCCCGTCCAGCCCCGCCAGCGCCACGATGTCGCCGGCGTGGGCCTCCTCCACATCCACCCGATCCAGCCCCAGATAGGTGTAGAGCTTCATGACCCGGGCCTTCTCCGCCTCGGCGTCCGCCACGGGCCCCGGGTCGCCCAGGGGGAGGAGCGCCACCTGGTCGCCGACCTTCACCCGGCCCCGCTCGATGCGGCCGATGGCGATCCTGCCCACGTAGGACGAATAGTCGAGGGTGGAGATCAGCATCTGGAACGGGCCCTCGGGATCCACGTCCGGAGGCGGGAAGTGATCCACGATGGTCTCGAAGAGGGCGTCCAGGGAGTCGGTCTGCGTCCCCTCGTCCCGGGAGGCCCAGCCATCACGACCCGAGGCGTAGAGGAAGGGCGCGTCGAGCTGGGCGTCGTTCGCCTCCAGGTCCATGAAGAGCTCCAGCACCTCGTCGTGGACCTCGTGCGCCCGGGCGTCGGCGCGGTCCACCTTGTTGATGACCACCAGGGGAAGGAGCCCCAGCTCCAGCGCCTTGCGCGTGACGAACCGGGTCTGGGGCATGGGCCCCTCGGCGGCGTCCACCAGGAGAACGACGCCGTCCACCATGCGCAGGATCCGCTCCACCTCACCCCCGAAATCGGCGTGGCCGGGAGTGTCCACGATGTTGATCTTCACATCGCCCCAGTGGACCGCCGTGTTCTTGGCGAGAATGGTGATCCCCCGCTCCTTTTCCAGCGGGTTCGAGTCCATCACCCGCTCCTCCACGGCCTGGTGGGCCTCGAAGACGCCGGCCTGGCGGAACATCTGGTCCACGAGCGTCGTCTTGCCGTGGTCCACGTGCGCGATGATGGCGATGTTGCGTATGGACATGGGTCCCGTGTGTTGCGGATCGAGTGCCGGGCCCCGTTCGGGGCACAGCCGGATAAGATAGCGAAAAACCGGTCCGGAACAGAGCCGACAACGTCTGGATGGCGACCGTCGCGGCAGGTGCGGCGCCCTTCCCGGCACCGGGCGTCGCAGCGCTTCTGGCGCCCTGGACTTGTGGACCGCCACGGCGACACCATGATGAAGCCGTCGAGCCACCCCCCGAGCCCGGATCGTCGCGATGCGCCCTTCCCTGTCCCTGCCTGTTCCGCCGCTGGTCGGCGGCCTCCTCGTCGCCGCCCTCCTTCCCGGGGGTGGCTCCGCCCAGTCCATCGACCCCGACGTCGCCGCCGAGGTCCAGGCGGTGGCATCGAGCCCCCTGGTGGTCCGAGCCATGGAGCAGGTGGAGGCGCTGGATCCCTGGGGAATGGAGCGGCTGGTGGAGCTCACCGAGATCCCGGCGCCGCCCTTCATGGAGGACGAGCGGGCGGCCCGATACGCCGAGCTTCTGCAGGAGGCGGGGGCGGATTCGGTGTGGATCGACGCCGAGGGGAACGTCCTGGCCCTCCGCCGGGGCCGACAGGGAGGCCGGACGGTGGCCCTCGGGGGTCACCTGGACACGGTCTTTCCGGAGGGGACCGACGTGACGGTACGGATGCGGGGAGACACCCTCTTCGCTCCCGGGGTCGGCGACGATACCCGGGGCCTCGTGGTGGTCCTCACCGTGCTCCGGGCGCTGGAGGAGGCGAACGTCGAGACCCGGGACGATCTCCTCTTCGTCGGCACCGTGGGGGAAGAGGGGCTCGGCGACCTCCGGGGGATGAAGCACCTCTTCCGGGACGGGGCGGACCCCATCGACGCATGGATCGAGGTGGACGGGGGCGGTCTGGACCGCCTGGTGACCATGGGTCTCGGCTCGGTCCGCTACCGGGTCACCTTCCGGGGTCCCGGCGGCCACTCCTGGGGTGCCTTCGGTCTGGCGAATCCGGCCCACGCCCTGGCCCGGGCCATCCGGGAGTTCCAGTCCGTGGCGGATACCCTCACCCGCTCCGGACCGCGGACGAGCTACAACGTGGGGGTCATCGGGGGAGGGACCTCGGTGAACTCCATCCCCTTCGAGGCGGTGATGGAGGTGGACATGCGCTCCGAGAGCCCCGAGTCGCTGGCCCGCATCGAAGGTGTATTCCTGGAAGCCATGCAGCGGGGCCTCGCCGGGGAGAACGCCCTGCGGCGCGAGGGCGAGGCCCTCACGCTGGAGGCGGACAAGATCGGCGACCGACCCTCAGGGGAGATGCCCCCCTCCACCCCGCTCGTCCAGCGGGCCCTGGTCGCCACGGAGTTCTTCGACGTCGATCCGGAGCTGGGCCGCTCCTCCACCAACAGCAACATCCCCATCGCCCTGGGCGTGCCGGCGGTGACCATCGGCCGGGGCGGCGCCGGGGGGAACGGTCATGCTCCGGACGAGTGGTGGATCAACCGGAGCGGCCACCTGGCCATCCAGCGAGCCCTCCTCCTGACGGTGTCGGAGGCGGGGCTGGCGGAGATCCTGCCGTGAGCCCGACATGACCCCCGACGCGTCCGCTCCAGCCCCGGATCCGCCGCGGCTGAGGCCCAGCCGCCGGATCCTGCTGGACCTCCCCAGGGACCAGGCGGTGGAGGCGGTGCGGGCGGCAGTGGAGGCCACCACGCCCGGAGGTTGCTGGCAGGGAAAGGGGCGATGGTGCGAGATCCACCTGCCGGAGTCGGAGCAGCGGTTGTGGACGCCCCACCTCTCCATCCGGGCGGACCACGAGGCCGAGGGCTCCAGCCTCTTCGCCCGCTTCGCACCCCGCCCCGGGGTCTGGACCTTCTTCGTCTTCCTCTATGCCGCCATCGCCTTCCTGATGGTGCTGGGCGGCATCTTCGGCTACGTGCAGTGGGCTTCGAACGAGACGCCCTGGGGCCTCTGGGCCGTGTGGCTCGGGGTGCCGGCCCTCCTGGGGCTTCACGTGGCGAGCTATGTGGGACAGCGCCTGGCCCGGGCTCAGACCCGGGAGCTCCAGCGTCGGCTGGACGAGCTCCTGGTGGGCCTTCCCGTGATCGGGGAGGACTGAGGGGGAACCGGCGGCGCCCCGCCGGGAGCCGCGCGGGCCCTCGTCGCCGCCCCC
>JARRPL010000293.1:0-4166 GCA_037382905.1 Gemmatimonadota bacterium
ATCGAAGGCCTCGAGACCATCCGTTGGGACCTGGCGTCGGAGCTGGGGCGCACCTGGTTCGGCCACCTGAAGGGCACCACCGACTCGGAGATCATGTTCTACCTCTGCCTCCACTTCGGCCTCGAGTACGATCCGCCGGGGGCGGTGGCCCGGATGGTGGGGCTGGTGGAGCGATTGGGACGGGACGCCGACGTGGAATTTCCCGTGCAGATGACGCTGGGGATCTCCGACGGGGAACGGCTGCACGCCATCCGGTACTCCTCCGAGGGGATCTCCCGGACCCTCTACCACTCCGACGACATGGCCCACCTCAGGCGACTTCTTCCCCCGGAGGAGGCCGACGCCCTGGACGAGTTCTCGGACGAGGCCCGGGCCGTGGTCTCGGAGCCACTGGGCCACGAGATCCCGCACCTGTGGCAGGAGGTGCCGGAGGCGACCTTCCTCACCGTCCAGGCGGGTGAGGTGGAGATGCGTCCCTTCGAACCGGCCCGGGTGTGACGGCTGCCTGCGTCCCCGGCCGGGCCGCTCCGCGTCAGTACGCGTCCCGGTGCACCCCTCGCACCGCCCGCCCCGAGGGGTCCACCACCTGGGACAGGGCCTCGTCCCAGGCGAGCGCCTCCGGGGTGCTGCAGGCCACCGACTTGCCTCCCGGCACGCACGCCGCGGCGGAGGCCAGGGGGAAGTGCTCCTGGAAGATGGCGCGGTAGAGGTAGCCTTCCTTGGTGTCCGGCGGGTTCACCGGGAATCGGGCCTCGGCCTTCCGAAGGTCCTCGTCGGTCACCCGAGCCTCGGCGTGGTCCTTGAGCCCGTCGATCCAGCCGTATCCCACACCGTCGGAGAACTGCTCCTTCTGCCGCCAGGCCACCGAGTCCGGGATCAGGTGGCCCAGGGCCTCCCGGAGGATGTGCTTCTCCATCCGGTCATTGCCGGAACGCTTGGCCTCCGGATCCAGAGACATGGCCACGTCCAGGAACTCCGTGTCCAGGAAGGGCACCCGGGCTTCGACGCCCCAGGCCGCCATGGCCTTGTTGGCTCTCAGGCAGTCGAACAGGTGGAGCCGGTCGAGCTTCCGCACCGTCTCCTCGTGGAAGGCCCGGGCGTCCGGGGCGCGATGGAAGTAGAGATACCCTCCGAAGATCTCGTCGGCCCCCTCCCCCGACAGAACCATCTTCACCCCCGTCGCCCGGATGCGGCGAGCCATGAGGAACATGGGGGTGGCGGCCCGGATGGTGGTGACGTCGTAGGTCTCCAGGTGCCAGATGACCTCCGGGAGGGCGTCGATTCCCTCCTGGACGGTGTAGATGAACTCGTGGTGGACCGAGTCGATGTGGTCCGCCACCTCCCGGGCCTTGGCACAGTCGGGTGACCCCTCGAGCCCGATGCAGAAGGTGTGAAGCCGTGGCCACCACGCGGCGGACCGCTCGTCGTCCTCCACCCGGCGGGCGGCGTGGCGGGCCGCCAGCGCCGCAATGATGCTGGAGTCCAGGCCGCCGGAGAGGAGGGCGCCGTAGGGCACGTCGCTCATGAGCTGCCGGCGGACCGCCTCCTCGAGGGCGTCCGCCAGTCGGGCCGGATCGGCGGGCTCTGGCTCCAGCGTCTCCCACCGCTGCCACGGACGGTGGTGGTATCGCACCGGCTCCGGGCCCTGAAGGCTGTCCCAGACGTGTCCCGGCGGAAATTCCGAGACCTGGACGCACACGGGTGTCAGCGCCTTCAGCTCCGACGCCACGAAGAGAACGCCGTGCTCGTCCCGCCCCCAGTAGAGGGGGACGACGCCCATGGGGTCCCGCCCGATCATCCAGCGGCCCGCCTCGGCGTCGTAGAGGATGAATGCGAAGATGCCGTTCAGTTCGTCCAGGAAGTCGGCACCCCGCTCCTGGTAGAGCGGCAGGATCACCTCGCAGTCCGACTCGGTGCGGAAGGGGTAGGGGCTCTCCAGGCCGGCCTTCAGCTCCCTGTGGTTGTAGATCTCGCCGTTCACCGCCAGGATGCGGGTGCCTGAGGGGTCGTAGAGTGGCTGGGCGCCGTGGGCCACGTCCACGATGGACAGACGTTCGTGGACCAGCACGGTCCGGTCGTCGGCGAATACACCGGACCAGTCGGGTCCCCGGTGGCGCTGGAGTCTGGAGAGGGCCAGCGCCGTCTCGCGGCGACGGGTGGCGTCGTCGGGAACGTCGAGGATGCCCAGGATGGAGCACATGGGGGCGTACCGGTGGAGGCGACGGAAGGAGGGGAGCGGAACGAGCCAAGATGATGGCCCGGGGTACCACGCGACAGACTCTGGAACGTCTCGGCCTCCGAGCCGGTAGCTGTGCCGTTCCCATTGCCGAGGCTCCCGAGCCCGGACCCCCGTCGAGAGCGAGCGTACGCATGATCCGTGCGAGGCCCCCCATCCCCAGCCTGCTGCCCACCCTCGTTACCCTCACCCTCCTGGGTGCGGCGGCATGCGGTGACTCCGCAGGGGGGGTGGGTCCGGAGCCGGAACCGGAGCTCGTGGTCCCGGTGCTGGTGTTCTCCGGCTCCACGGAGCAGTCCGGCGGCGCCGGTGCGTTCGTGATCTACGACCTGGAGGTCTCGAACCGTTCCCAGTACGAGGTGTCCCTCTTCGCGCCCCACTCGGAGGTCCCGGCCTGTGGCCTCAACAGCGGCTCCCGGACCTGGGTGGAGATCTACGACGCCACCGGTGACCGGATCAGCGGCTACTGTGCCCTTCGGAGCCCCGAGCGCCTCGAGAGCTTCACCTTCACCCTTCCGTCGGGTCCGGATCAGCCGGAGGCGGCGTACATCGAACTCTGGGATCGGCTCCTGGATCGGCGGGTCCGCTCGAACGACGTGGCGCTCCGGTGAGGGGTGGCGCGGAATCACCCCTCCGCCCTCGCCTACCAGCCGCCGCCGCCTCCCCCGCCACCCCCGCCTCCGGACGAACCGCCGCCCCCGCCTCCGCCTCCCGACGAGGAAGGGGCGGAAGAGGAGGCGGAGAGTGACGAGGAGAGGGCGCTTCCCAGCGAGCCCGACAACCCGGTGAGGGAGGTGGCCGCCGCGCCGGAATACCAGCCCAGGCCCGAAGAGGGGGTGCGGGCGACGCCGGCCTGCACGCCGGCCGGGTCCGCGGCCTGAGCCGTCAGCGCGTCCTCGAAGTGTCTGGCCCACTCGCTCTCCACGCCGAGGGCGATGGCCCAGGGGAGGAAGCGCTCGAAGAGCTTCAAGGGCGCCCCGGCCGGTTGCAGCACCCGGATGCGATCCTCTTCCGTGGAGGTGAGGAACCGGCGGAAGCCCTCGGCCTGCTGCAGGACGCCGTGACCCTTGAGGGTAGGACGCTCCAGGAGGTGGTAGAAGAGGACGTTGATGGCTCCCAGCAGGACGGCGCCCACCAGAAGGTAGGCCGGGGCGGACTGCCAGAGCATGAAGAGGACCACCACCTCCGCGACGAAGAAGGGAACGGCGAAGAGGGTGGTGAACCCTGCGCCCATCCACCCCGTGATGCCGCTGGCGGGGGCCGCCCGCCACCCCTGGACCACGCGGTAGGCGAGGGTGGCGGTTCCCATGGTCCAGAAGGTGAGCCAGAGGCCCAGGAACCACCCCTCCGGTGCGATGGCGAAGCGGTCTCGCCAGGCCAGCAGCCCGAAGCCCAGGGCGGTGAGGGCCAGCCCCACCAGGAACCACTTCCGGTTGAGGTGGAAGTATTCTCCCTCCAGGCCCCGGCCGACCCGGGACCGGAAGGCCTTGGCGGCCTTCCGGACCTTCGGGTCCGACGACCCCTTGAGGGTCACCTCCCGACCCGGGACCCCCGTGGCCTGCCCACCGAACAGGTCCCGGAGCAGCTGAACCTCCTCCGGCGGAGGCTGCTCGGAGGGCACCTGGTCCGTTCGCCTCAGGACCCAGTGTCGACCCTCCCGCTCGATCTCCACCCAGCCCCGGACCGCCAGGTCCACCACCGCCGCCGAGAGCTGCCGGTCCGAGGGACCGCGCTCCACCACGTATCCGAGCCCCGCCGGGGAGAAACGGTCCGGGGGCTCGTAGCGGACCATCACCGGTCCGCCCCTGGGGTCCCGGCCCACCTGTACCCAGAGCAGGACATACACCGCCAGCACCAGCGCCACGATGATGGCCATGTCGATCCAACGGCCCCAGTCCAGTCGGAACCATTCGGCGACCTGCGCCTCGGT
>JARRPL010000294.1:0-5176 GCA_037382905.1 Gemmatimonadota bacterium
GCCGTTGATCAGCAGGTTCGGAACCTTGGAGGGGAGGACGGTGGGCTCCTGCAGGCGACCGTCGAAGTTGTCGACGAACCGCACCGTGTCCTTCTCGATGTCCTCCAGCAGCTCGGTGGCCAGGGGAGTGACCCGGGCCTCCGTGTACCGGTAAGCCGCCGCCGAGTCGCCGTCGATGGACCCGAAGTTCCCCTGACCGTCCACCAGCGGATAGCGCAGCGAGAAGTCCTGGACCATCCGGACCATGGAGTCGTAGACGGCCGAGTCCCCGTGGGGGTGATACTTCCCCAGGACCTCTCCGACCACCGTGGCGCTCTTCTTGTACGCCCGTCCCGGGGTGAGCCCCAGCCCCTGCATGGCGTAGAGAATCCGCCTGTGGACGGGCTTGAGGCCGTCCCGGACATCCG
The DNA here is from genome assembly GCA_037382905.1 of Gemmatimonadota bacterium. Lineage (GTDB taxonomy): Bacteria > Gemmatimonadota > Gemmatimonadetes > Longimicrobiales > Gaopeijiaceae > Gaopeijia. The sequence continues at coordinate 408 of JARRPL010000294.1, forward strand.
GTAGCGCCCGCTGGACGATCACGCTCATCGAATAGTCGATGAACGATTCCCGCATCTCGTCCTCGAGCATGCGGAGGAGAACGGTCTCGCCCCCGCCGGTCAGCGGAGTGTCGTTCTCGCCGTTCTCGTTCCCGCCCGCGTCGTTCTCGTCAGCCATGGAGCCGCTGTTCCTGTCGGTTCAAGAAGGGGCCCGGAGGCCCCGACGGGCCCTCCGACACCGGCCCGGCCGGCTCCGGGATCCGCTAGACGGATCCCGGACTTCTCCCAGGCGCTTTCCCGGAAATTCAGGGCGCCACGGGAAGGTGGGTCGAGGGCGGCCAAAGACCTTGAAAGATAACGCCGATCGGCCCTCGGCGGCAATCTGGCGCGAGGGGGTCGAATCCGTGGTTTTCGCCGGTCCTCCCAAGGGCCGGGAGGGCCCCTCCGACCGTCAGGATCCCGGCGGAGACGGAGGTGGCGGGGTGTCGCCGCGCCGACCCGCCGTGACGGCCACCCGGAAGTCCTTCGTGGCCCGGACGGGGTCCCATGTGGGATCGTGCCGCACCAGGGGGAGGAGGGGGTCCCGAAGGGCGCTCGCCTGCCCCAGAGCCTCGAGTGCCGCGCCCACGTCCCCGGCCTGCATGGCCGCCGTGGCCGCCACCGTGCGGGATACGGGGCGACCCGCGGCACGCGCGGCCTCGATCCACCCCGCCTTCCAGCGCCAGTAGCCCGGGGCGCCCTCGTCATCCAGGATCCTCTGCACCGCCCTGGCCTCGTCCGCCCCGTCCCGCAACGCCACCACGGGGGGCACGTCCTCCAGGTCGCCGAGGACGCGGTACCCCTGCTCCAGAGCCTCCAGGAGGAACGGGTCGCGGGCACCCGCGTCCACGAAGTCCTGCGCCACGTCCACGGCCTCGTCCATCCGACCCGCCAACATGAGGCGCCCCACGGTCCGGACCCCATCCTTCGTCCCTGCGCCCTCCCGGATCCCGGCCTGCGCCAGGGAATGCTGCAGCTCCATTCCCAACGCCGTGGTGGGCATGGACCAGTGGACCAGCGAGTCCACCCCGCTCCCCTGTAGCTCCTCCAGCGCCAGACGCGCCCCTTCCAGCAGCTCCATCGCCTCCTGGTTGTCGGGGTCCAGCTCCAGGGCCTTGGCTGCGATCCGCTGCGCCGCCTCCACCCGGGCACGACCCTCCTCACCACCCTCCACCCCCTGCATCACCAGCACCCCGGCGAGACCCGAGAGAGCGGGGACGAAGACCGAGTCCATGGAGAGGGCTTCGCGAAAGTAGACCTCCGCCTCGTCCAGCGAGGCGATATCAGCTCCCGGAAGCCCCGATACGTCGGGGCGTCCCTTCTCCCCGGCCCCGTCGAAGAGGAAGACGCGACCCCGCATGACCGCCTCCTGGACCTCACGGGAGACGGGCCGGGAGGGGTCCGCTGCATCCATGGCGGCGGGCGCTTCGGCCACCTCCACCGACGACACGCCCGTCGCATCCAGACGCGAGTCCACCTGTCGCTGGATCTCGGCCGTGATGGCACGGGCCACCTCCCGCTGCAGGGAGATGACGTCGGTGAGGTCGCGTTCGTAGCTCTCGGCCCAGAGGTGCGTGTCCGACGCGGCGTGGATGAGCTGCACCGTGATCCGGACCCGGTCCCCGTCCCGGAGGACCGAGCCCTCTACGATGGCGTCGACGCCCAGATCGGCACCGATCCGGGGCACGGACTTCCCCTCCTGGGAGTACTGCATGACCGAGGTCCGGGACACGACCCGGAGACTGCTGATGCGGCTCACCTCCGAAAGGAGCGCCTCGTGCATGCCCAGGGCGAAGTAGCTCTCCTCGTCCCCGCTCGGTGAGAGATCCTCCAGGGGCAGGACGGCCAGGGAGCCGATTGGGCCCTGATCGTCGATGGAAGCGGCCACGAACGAGGCATTTCCCGGCTCGAGGCTCGCCGGCCGGGTCCGTCCCGGAAGGCCCTCGTCGGTCTGCCACCACCACAGCCCCGCACCCCCCACCGCCGCCGCGGTGATGGCCAGGAACGCCCCACGGTGCGCCAGGCTTCCCCGGGCTTCGATGCCCGCCTCCGCGTCCAGCTCCGCCATGGAGCGGATCCCCCGGGGCGTGATCTCCCAGACCCAGGCTGCAGCCAGGACCACGGGCAGGAGGAGCACAGCACCCACCACCAGCACCCGGATGAGGGCGTCGGCCTGCACTCCGGTACGGAAGGCCGGCAGGACGATCTCCGCGAGCTGCAGGACCACGAATACGATGGCGGCGTAGGCTACGGCAGCCTTCACGACGTGACGACGCCGGATCTCGTCCAGAAAGCTCTGGGAGGAGTCCCGGGGATCTTCTGAGCTGGCGTTCATGACCCTGAGCGACGGTGGCGGATGGTCGATCCGATGACGCGAGCATGCGGTTCGTTAGACACCCTGACACCGGAAAAGGTGGCCCCGGGCGCGCCGCCGGGCTACCGACCCCCGCCATCTGCGGACTCCACGAGCTCCAGGACGACACCGTTGGCCGACGCCAGCCGGACCGTGAGATGCGGCGCGGCGCGACGTAACCAGAGCGTCAGGACCTCCGGCCCCGATACGTCCACCCGCAGCACCGGAAACGTCCCGGCGGGCACGGTGACGGGCTGGGATTCGCTCACCCGGACCGACGCCCACCGGACCCCGCCTCCGTCGGGCGCCAGGACCGCCACCCGGTACGCCGCCCCGGCCTCGAGCTCCGCCGCCCACAAGGAGGGCTCGAGGAGGTCGGCCACCACCGCTCCTTCGGGCAGGGCCAGGTCCACCCGCCTCCCCCCCGGGAGGGTTCCGGTGAGACGCCCGTGCCGATGCTCGAGGCGCCCCACGGCCCCCTCACCGCCGGCCGTGCTGGTCCCCTCCAGAAAGGCGAGGCCCGGCAGTCCGGCGATGATCTCCTGCCGAACGGCGCCCTCTCCGACCCGGGCGGTGGAGGCGAAACGGAGCCGGCCCTGCGGTGTCGGCGAGATCTCCCGCCGCGCCCGGCCCACCTCCCGCCCCCCCACCAACACCCGGTAGGTGGACGAGCCGGCCTCCAGACGGCTGCCGTCCACCCGGAGTGAGGGCCAGTCCTCCGGGGGGGCCGCCCCCTCGACCCGGCGCACGGGCCCCAGAACGTCCAGCACCGCCTCCGCCGCCGAGGCATCTCCCGCCAGGGCCACGAGGAAGCGGGCAGGATCGAGGTGGCTCCGAACGGCACGGCGAACCGCGTCCGGGGTGAGGTCGGCCAGTCGCTCGGGATAGCGAGTGACCGCATTCGGGTCGAGGCCCAGCGCTGCGGCCCGAGCGAGCTGGCCCGCCAGCCCCTCGCCGGTCCGGACCGCCTGGGAGAACTCTCCGCCCAGCCGCTCCGCCACCTGCCGCACCTCCGCCTCGGAGGGAAGCCGGGTCCGAAGTGCCTCCACCTCCTCCGCCAGCACGCCCACCGCTTCGGGAATCCGGTCAATGGCCAACCGCCCCCCGGCGACGAAGGCGCCTGGGCCCCGGACCCGGAGCAACTCCACGTAGCTCCAGCCTCTCCCCCGGAGTCTGCTCGCCAGGAGCTCCCGGGCCACCACCAGCGCCATCCAGTCGGGGTGGTTTCCCGGAAGGGTGAGCTGACCGACGACGACCTCGGTGAGGCCGCCACCTGGCCGGTCCAGCACCAGGACCTCGGTAGCCACGGGTGGCCGGGGTGCGACCACCGCATCTCCGCTCGCCGCCTCGCCCGTACTCCCCGGGAAGGCCTCGGAGGCCCGGGAAGGCCTCGGAGGCCCACCCGGCCAGGCGTCTTCCCGCCACGTCCCCCACCACGATGAGGTGCGACGGCCTCGACCCGACCGATTCCTCCGGCGCCTCGTCTTCGGCCAATGCCCCTCCCGGGACCGGTGCCGGGTGGTACAGGGCCGAAAGGAGGACTCCCGCCGCCGAGCGCGTGCCCGGGTCCCCCCCATCCTCTCCCGAGGCCGTCCCCGAGGCCTCCACGGACGTCGCCCCGTCGGAGTCACGGAGACGCCCCGGGGCGGCAGGGGGAGTCAGGACGCCTCCGAGGCCTTCCCGGGGAGTACGGGCGAGGCGGCGAGCGGAGATGCGGTGGTCGCACCCCGGCCACCCGTGGCTACCGAGGTCCTGGTGCTGGACCGGCCAGGTGGCGGCCTCACGCTGCACCACCGCCGCTCCGCTCCCGGAGGCTCGTGGAAAGACGAGGGCCAGGGTGGTGGATCCGTCCCCCGTGGACGGCGAGACCCAGAGCTCGGGCCCCCGGGACGGGGTGTATCGCTCCACGACGATCCCGGCGGCTCCGGCGTGCTCCCCCCCGCCCTCGACCTGAAGACCCCGGAGAGGCATCGCCCCTGCGCCGATCATCCACAGCCCGGCTACCACCAGGTGCGCGGCGACGGATGATCCGGGAAGTCGCTGTGGGTTCATGTCCTGCGTGGGTCGCGGCGTCGGGGGGTGCGGTTCGGTACGACGCCGCTTCTCCCGGTGTTCCCTGGAAGGCCGGAGCTGTGGGGATCCGGCGGAGGAGGCGTAGATTGGGACATGCGTCCCCCTGCCTCATCGACCGACACGCGCCCGTCCGGCCTCCTGGCGGCCATCCTGGACGGCGCCGACGACGATCCGCTTCTCGTCTCGCCGGAGCGCGTCTGGAGCCGGGGCGCCTACAACGCGGATGGCGTCAGACACATGATCCACGTCTATTTTGAGCAAGGCACATTCGAGGCCGAAGGCACACCGGCAAACGGTGTCGGATTTGACCTCACGGCGGGTACGG
>JARRPL010000295.1:0-4127 GCA_037382905.1 Gemmatimonadota bacterium
CGAGGTGAAGGTGAGGCGGTCCCGGGCCGCCTCGATCTCGCCTCGCCCCTCGTAGTCGAAGGTGTATTGAAACCCCCCGCTCCCGGCCCGCTGACCCGTGAGCAGGATGTTGACGTCCGCATCCTGGGGCTCTCGAACCCAGGTGACCCAGGTGATCTCCTGCCGAAACCGGTCCTCGCGGCAGTTCCAGGTGGCACAATCCAGGAAGACCCGGAGACGCTCGCGAGTCCCCGAGGCGGAGGCCTGCTGGGCATCAAGGGACGGAGGGTAGCCGACGAGCGCAGCCAGGAGAGCCGAGCCCAGTGCGATGCGACGAATCATCGATGGGAGTCTGGGATGAAGGGCAGCGGCCGGTTTCCCGCCGAGCTGGAAGCGGGCCGTGGGGACGCCGGGAGAGGCGGGATACAGCGTACCGTGCCCGGCGCCGAGTGGTCCCAACACGGCGTCGGGCACCGGCCCGTGGTCGCCGGCTACTCCGGCTGGAGCTCCGGGCCTCCCAGGGGCCGGCGGACCCGCTCCCGGAAGACGCCGGCCGGCTCCGGCTCCGGCGTGGGATCCGGTTCCCTGGAGGGCTCGGGGCGCCGGGGCGGGGCCTTCCGTTCCTCCTTCCCTTCACCCGGATCTTCGCCCGCGTGGGTGAAGGTGCGCCGGAAGACGGCACTGATGTCGTCCACCAGGGAGTACATCACCGGGACCAGCACCAGCGTCAGGAAGGTGGCGAAGATGATCCCGGCGATGACCGCCACCGCCATGGGTCCCCACCACGCGGCCTGTTCCCCGCCCCAGTAGAGCTCCGGTGTCAGGCTACGATAGAGCCCGAAGAAGTCGAAGTTCAGCCCCACCGCCAGCGGCACCAGACCCAGCGCGGTGGTGGTGGCCGTCAGGACCACCGGCCGGAATCGGGTCTTGCCTCCCGCCACCAGCGCCTCCCTGCGGTCCATTCCGTCCCGGTCCCGCAGGATGTCGATGTAGTCGATGAGGACGATGGCGTTGTTCACCACGATCCCCGCGAGCGAGATGATGCCCACCCCGGTCATGATGATGCCGAAGGGCATCCTGAACAGGAGAAGCCCCAGGAGGACGCCGACGGTGGACATGATCACCGACGTCAGGATGATGACGGGCTTGACCACCGAATTGAACTGGCTCACGAGGATGAAGCCGATGAAGAAGAGGGCCGTGAGGAAGGCGGCGACCAGGAAGTCCTGGGCCTCCGTCTGCTCCGTCTGCTGACCGGTATACTGGACGGTGTAGCCCGCAGGCAGGTCGTTCTCCACGAAGGGTGCCAGCGACGCTCTGACCTCCCCCAGCACCGCGTTGCTGTTGAGGCCCGCAGCCACGTCCGAGGAGATCGTCGCCATACGGGTCTGGTCCTTCCGTCGGATGGACCCGAGCCCCTCACCGACGCTCCAGTCCGCTACGGAGGAGAGAGGCACCTGGGCGCCGTCCTCGGCGACGATCGTCAGCTCGCTGAGCTGATCCAGCTCCTGGCGATACCGGGGCGCCAGACGCACCACGATGTCGTATTCGTCGTTGCCGTCCCGGTACTTCGCCGCCTCCACACCCTCGATGGCCCCTCGGATGGCCTGGCCCACATCCGCGGTGGAGAGGTCGAACAGCGCGGCCTTCTCCCGGTCCACCCGCACCGAGAGCTCCGGTCGGGCCTGGTCCAGATCGCTCTCCAGCCCCACCAGCTTGGTGTACACGGGGTCGTTCCGGAGGAGCATGAGCACGTGGTCGCTCAACTCCTGGAGGACCGTCGCATCTTCACCGACGATCTCGATGTTCACCGGAGCCCCGTCCGAGACCCCTTCCTGCCGAGCCTCCGCGGTGACCTCCGCGCCCGCCACCTGGGTGCCCACGTTCTCCTGAAGCCAGGCCAGGGTCTCGAAGGTGTCGTACTGACGGTCCTGGAAGTCCACCATGCTCACCGTGACCCGGCCTCGGTCCGGTCCGGACGGCCCCCCCTGCCCCACGGCCGAAGCGGCGCCCGACCCTCCGCTCCCGCCGCCTGCGACCGCCACCACCGAGGCCCAGTCTTCACGCCCCGGGGCGTCCCGGAGCTCGTCCTCGACCTGGCGGAGCACCGCATCCGTGACCGCGGCCCGGGTTCCCACCGGGGTCTCCACATCCACGAAGACGTCCTTCGGCGGGATGTCCTCCGGGAAGAACTCGATCCCGTGATTGAAGGTCGCGAAGAGGGGCAGGGTCACCACGAAGACCAGCGCCGAAGCCCCCAGGATGACGGCCCGGTGGTCCAGCGCCCACCGGAGCTGCCGCTCGTAGAGCGTGACCATGACCGGGACCCACCGCTCCTGGAACCCCCGGGCGGCATGGCGAAGCACGAAGTGGAAGAGCGCCCATCCCAGGAGACCGGTGAGGGCCAGGAGGAGGGCCGAGAGGAGGTTGGCACGGGCCACGAAGGCCAGGAGGAGCACCCCGGCGGCCGCGAGGGCCCACCGGGCCGCAGGTCGGAGGCCTCGGCGCGGTTCGTCTTCCAGCCGCATGTAGAGGCCGCACAGCGACGGGATGATCACCAGCGCCACGAAGAGGGACGAGGTGAGGGTGACGATCAGGGTGGTGGGCAGGTAGCTCATGAACTCGCCGGTGGTCCCGGGCCAGAACAGGAGCGGTGCGAAGGCCGCCAGAGTGGTGAGGGTGGCGGCGATCACCGGCATGGCCACCTCCCCGGTGGCCTTCTTGGCCGCCCACTTCCGATCCCACCCCTCCTCCATGTAGCGGTAGATGTTCTCCACCACCACGATGGCGTTGTCCACCAGCATCCCCAGGGCGAGGATCAGGGAGAAGAGCACGACCATGTTCATGGTGGTGCCCAGGAGGCGTAGGACGATGAAGCTGAGGAGCATGGACGCCGGGATGGAGATCCCCACGAACACCGAGTTGGTGAGCCCCAGGAAGAAGAGGAGCACCCCGACGATCAGGAGGAGCCCGGAGACGATGTTGTTCTCCAGACTCGACACCATCATCCGGATGTCCTTCGACTGATCCGACGTGATCTTGACCACGGTGGACGGCGGCAGCAGCGGCTGCATCCCCGCCACCACCTCCTTCACCTGGTCCGAGGTCGCGATGATGTTGCGTCCGGACCGCTTCAGGATGTCCAACGTCACCACGTCCGTGGACTCGAGTCGGGCGAAGCTCTCCCGCTCGGCGAACCCGAAGTCCACCGAGGCGACGTCGCGCACGTAGACCGGCCGACCGTTCTTGATGGTGATGATGAGGTCCTCGATGAGGGACGGATCCTGGAACTCGCCGTCCACCCGAACGAGGTACTTGGAACGGCCCACGTCGATGGAACCGCCCGGGATGTTGACGTTCTCCCGGGCGATGGCATCGGTGACGTCGCTGAGGGCCAGGCCGTAGAACTGGAGACGGGGAAGGTCCACGTCCACCTTCACCTCCCGCTCCAGCCCGCCCCGGAGGTCTACCCGGAGCACCTCGGGAATCTGCTCGAGGCGGTCCTGGAGCTCCTCCCCGATCTCCTTGAGGCGCACGAGGCCGTACTCGCCGGAGAGATTGACCTGCATGATGGGGACGTCGGTGAAGCTGAACTCCAGCACCTGGGGGTCCTCGGCGTCTGACGGCAGATCCGGCCGGGCCAGATCCACCTTCTCACGGACCGAGGCCAGGGCGTCCTCCATCCGCACCGTGGTCTCGAATTCGGCGTTGATGGTGGAGAAGCCGTCCACCGAGGACGAGGTGAGCTCCTTCAGGTCGGCGATGGTGGAGAGCTCGTCCTCCAGAGGGCGGGTGATGAGGGATTCCACGTCTGCCGGGGAGACCCCGGGATAGAGCGTGTTGACCACCACGAAGGGGACCTCGATCTCGGGGAAGGACTCCTTCGGGGTCGTGACGTACGAGAAGACCCCCATCACGGTCACGATGAACAGGAGCACCAGGACGCTGGTGCTGTGATCCACCGCGAAGGAGGTCGGCCCGAACTCCTTGAAGCGGGACAGGAAGTCCGGGTCCTCCGGACGGATCTCGGGACGCTCCGTCGGCTCGCTCATCCCTCCCCTCCCACGACACGGACCCGGTCGCCGTCGGCCACACTCTTCTGCCCCATCACCACCAGCCGGTCCCCGGGCTCCAGCCCGGACTTCACC
>JARRPL010000296.1:0-4871 GCA_037382905.1 Gemmatimonadota bacterium
CCCGGGAGAAGCGGAACGCCGGAGACAGCACCCTTCGGCAACAGAAGTTGCTCCGGCGGATCCTGGCCAACACGCCCCAGGAGCTCCTCCCGGCACAGGACCGGCCCGTTCGGCTGGACGCGCTGAGCTATGCCGATGCCCAGGATCTCATCCACCGGCTCCGGGAGGCGGAGATCCAGCCCGTTCCCTCCGAGGCCCAGCTCAAGTTGATCCGCCGGCTGCTCGAAGAGCTGGAGCTCGACGACGAGGAGAGGGTCGGGATCCTGGGCGACGGCGGGGTGGAGGGCCTCGAGACCACGACCCAGGCCAGCCGCGTCATCGATGAACTCCAGAGGCTCCACGACGAGCGTCAGCCCCCGAGCCCCCGGCAGAAGCGCTTCATCGACAGTCTGATGGACGACGCCGGCCTGTCGCAGGAGGAGGCGGCGGAGCTGGTGGGCGTCGGTTCGCTGGACGACCTCACCGGCGGCCGGGAGGGATCCGCCAGCCGCCTCATCGACGAGCTGCTGGAGCGCACCGGGAAGACCGACGACTGACGACCGACCCGGGCCGCCCCAGGGGAGCCGACCCGACGCTCTCCCGTCGCCTCAGTCGGCTCCCCTCCCTGCCGGGATCTCCGGGAATCCCTCGGGAACCCGGCGGTGCAGGGTCCCCTGCTCGTAGATCCACCCCAGGCGGAAGAGCGTGGGCTCGGACCACATGCGCCCCAGGATCTGGAGCCCCGCCGGCAGGGTGCCGTAGCTGAAGCCCATGGGCACGGTAATCGCCGGCAGTCCGGTGGCGGGAGCGACGCGCTGGGAGTTGTCTCCCCGGTACTCCTCCCGCGCCGCCGTCAGGTGCGCCGGCGGGTAGGTCCACGACGGATAGAGGAGAGCCTCCACCCCCGCCGAATCCATGGCGGACTCCACCGCGGCCCGATACGCCTGCCGTTCCGGATGCTCCCGGTAATCGGGGCACGGCTCCTCCCACTCCGCCGGGGGCACGTCCAACGGGGTATCCTCGTACGAGCGGAGGGAGCCCTCCACCGACGGGTGGTACTCCCCCGTCTCCAGCACCTCGAGGACGTCGGAGAAGGGCGCGGCACTCCCCAGGCTCGCCAGGTACCTGCCCATGTCGTAGCGGAACCGGCGGCAGAACATGTTGGGCCGGTCCAGTTCGGCCTCCACGTCCAGATCCACCTCCACCACCGTGGCACCCAGCTCCCGGAGGTCCGCCACAGCCCGGTCGAAGAGGCGCATCACCGCCGAATCGGCCCGGGCCGGGTCCGCCAACGCCCGCAGGATGCCCAGGCGTACGCCGGCCAACGGCGCTGGAGCTCCCTCGCCCCCAGCTCCCACGTCCTGGTCCAGAAACGCCAGGTAATCCACCGCCGGACGGTCCTGGGCCGGCTCCGTATACGGGTCGGCGGGGTCGTAGCCCGCCACCACCTGGAAGACCCGGGCCACGTCCTCCACCGTGCGTCCCATGGGCCCGGCGATATCCCGGTCGAAGGACAGGGGGATGACGCCGTCCCGGGAGGTGAGACCGATGGTGGAACGGATCCCCACCAGGGCCAGATGGGACGAGGGTCCGCGGATGCTGTTCCCCGTGTCGCTCCCCAGACCGATGAGGCCGAAGCTCGCCGCCACGCCGGAGGCGGTCCCGCCGCTGGAGCCCGCCGGCACCCGGTCCAGGGCGTAGGCGTTCCGGGTGGTGTCGAAGCTGGAGCTCACCGTCTCCCGGGGGCTGAAGGCCCACTCCGCCATGTTGGTCTTGGCCACCACCACGGCCCCGGCCTCCCGGATGCGCCGGACCATGAATGCGTCGTCCGGCGGGACGTTGTCGATCAGGGCGATGGAGCCGCCCGTCGTCACCATGTCGCCGGTGTCGAAGTTGTCCTTCACCAGCATGGGGACGCAGTGGAGAGAGCCCAGGCTCGCGGCGTCACCCCCGGATGCCTCCCGGGCGGCATCCAGGGAGTCCGCCACCTCGAGGGCCCGAGGATTCACCACCGTGATGGCGTTGATCCGGTCCTCATAGGCGTCGATGCGGTCCAGGTGGGCCTGGACCACCATCCGGCAGGTGGTGCGCCCCTCGTCCAGGGCCCGGTGCAGTTCGGCCACGGTGAGCTCCACCACCGGGATGGGCTCGGGCTGCCGGCCACAGGCGGCGAGGAGGACGACCACCGCCGTCACCCCTACGGCCCGGGCCCCACCGGGCCCTGGCGTCCCGCCGGGGATCCGGCGGCTCAACTGACCAGCCTCCGGTCCCGGTTCGTCACCACCGGCTCCAGGCCCAGAGAGCGGATCAGGTCGTTGAACTCGGCCAGGTCCTGATCCAGGATCTCCTCCAGACGTCCGTCGAGGCGATCGACCTCCCCCATGAGCTCGTTCTTCCGCTCCACGGCCTGATCCGTGGGTGGCGCATTCACCACCCCGCCGAAGCCCCCGGCGACGTTGTTGTACACATAGGCCAGCTCGGCGGCGAGCTTCCCCGGGTTGCGAAGCGGATCGTAGAAGCTGCGGTTGTCCGTCTGAAGCAGGTCCTCCTCCACCGCGGTGAGTTTCGTCTTGAGCCCCTCGGCGGCCTCGCCCACCCGGGCGGCGTCGGCCTCGGAGAGCCCCGCCTCGCTCGTGAGGCCCGCGATCCCCTGCACCTGCTCCCGCACCGACCGGAGGGCATCGGCGTCCTCGGCCAGCGTCTCGATCATCCCACCCACCTCGTCCAGGAACTCCTCCTGGGCGGCGTACTGGGCCGGCGTCACGTCGGCCCGGGGGTCGGGCAACACGCGGAAGGTCCGGCTGGTTGTGACGTCTCCCGCCTGCATGGTCACGGTGTACTCCCCCGGGACCGCCGGAGGCTGGCCCAGAGTTCCGAAGATGACCGTGCCCTCGGGAAGCTCGGGCGCCGGGTAGCGCAGGTCCCAGTTCACCCGGTGGAGCCCGGCGGTCTTGGGCAGGAGCCCACCCCCGCCCCCCAACCCGAACATCTCCGCCAGCGCGGCGAAGGCCCCCAGGCTCGGGCCCGTGTTCTCCTCGCTGGAGAAGGTCCGGGCGGTGTCGCCCCGGGCGTCGGTGACCGTCAGCGTCACCGGGCCCTCGTACCCCTCCGGAAGCGTGTAGGCGAGCATCGCCCCCTCGGGGGGGTTCTCCCCCCGGTTCGACGCCCCCAGGGACAGGCCGCCGCCCCAGAAGGCCCGGACCGCGTCCTCGGGCTGGAGGAGCGTGGGCTCGTCGATGTCGTCCACCGCGCCACCCCGGGCCACGACGTCCATCATGGCGTGGAGCGGGGTGACGTCGTCCAGGATCCAGAAAGAGCGGCCCTGGGTGGAGAGGACCAGGTCGTTCCGGTGCACCTGGATGTCCGTGACGGGAGACACCGGGAGATTCTGCTGGAAGGGCTGCCAGCGCTCCCCGTCGTCGAAGGAGATGTACATCCCGAACTCGGTGCCGGCGTAGAGGAGCCCCCGACGCTCCGGATCCTCCCGGATCACCCGGGTGAAGTGGTCGGCGGGGATCCCGTTGCCGTCGCCGATCTCCTCCCAGCTCTCCCCGTAGTCGTCGGACTGCCACAGCGAGGGGCTCGGGTCGCCCTGGCGGTAGTTGTAGGCCGCCACGTGGACCCGCCCCCCGGCGTGCATCGACGGATCGATGGAGTTCACCGTGGCGCCTTCCGGGAGACCCCGGGGCGTGACGTCGGTCCAGTTCGCCCCGTCGTCCCGGGAGACGTGGATGCGGCCGTCGTCACTGCCCGCCCAGAGCACCCCGGGCTCCAGCACCGACTCCTCGAAGGCGAAGATGGTCCCGTAGACCTCCACCCCCGTCCCGTCCCGGGTGATGGGGCCCCCGGGGAAGTCCTGGTGCTCGGGGTCCGAGGTGGTCAGGTCCGGGCTCACCACCTCCCAGCTCTGACCCGAGTTCGTGGAGCGGTGGACGTGGTTGGAGACATGGTAGAGGACGTCGGGATCGTGGGGGGAGATCCGGATGGGGGCGTTCCACTGGAAGCGGTAGCGCAGCTCCCCCGTCTTCGCCCCGAGCTGGTTCTGGGGCCAGGGCATGATGTCCCGGAACTGACCCGTCTCCCGGTCGTAGCGGCTGATGGTGCCGCCGTAGCAGCCGGCGTAGGCCACGCTGGAGGCCACGCTGGGGTTCCGGGGGTCGACGGCGATGTGTCCGCTCTCACACCCCCCGACCTGGAACTCCAGCTCGGTGTCGCTCGTCACGGTGCCCGGGATCACCGAGGGGACGGAGATCGTGGTATTGTCCTGCTGGGCTCCATACAGGCGGTAGGGGAACTGGTCGTCCACCGTCACCCGGTAGAGCTCCGCCGTGGCCTGGTTGCGCTGGGTGCTCCAGGTGCGGCCGCCGTTCAGCGTCACTGTGGCGCCGCCGTCATCTCCCTCGATCATGATGTCCGGGTTGTCCGGGTTGATCCAGACGACGTGGCTGTCGGGATGGGGCACCGTGGGGATGGGCATGTAGGTGCTCCCCCCGTCCACCGAGCGGTAGAAGAGGACGTTGTTCACGTAGATCGTGTTCTCGTCCGTGGGGTCCGCAGTGACCCGCATGTAGTACCAGGGCCGGGAGCGGATCCCCCGGTCGGCACTCACCTGGCGGAAGGACTGCCCCCCGTTGTCCGAGCGATACATCCCCCCGGTCTCCCCTTCCGCCTCCACCAGCACCCAGACCCGGTTCGGGTTCGCCGGCGAGACCGCGACGCCGGCCTTCCCCCACAGCCCCTGAGGGAGCCCCGCCCGGAGCTGCTGCCACGTCTCTCCCCCGTCTTCGCCCCGAGCTGGTTCTGGGGCCAGGGCATGATGTCCCGGAACTGACCCGTCTCCCGGTCGTAGCGGCTGATGGTGCCGCCGTAGCAGCCGGCGTAGGCCACGCTGG
>JARRPL010000297.1:0-8010 GCA_037382905.1 Gemmatimonadota bacterium
CCCTGGGGCGTCTCGATCTGCAACACGGCCAGAAGTTCACCCTGCGGGTCGGGCGGCCATACGTCGGCCCGTTGGCCGTAGTCGCGAACGCCCCAGATCCACCGGGCATTCCCGGGAGACGACCCCCGGATGCCGCGGGGCTCGGGCTGGGCATCCCCCCGGGGCTGGGGGTAGCGCATCGACGCGACGGCGTTGAGAGCCTGGTCCCGGGTCTCGACGAACGGGAACATCACGCCGTATGCGCCCACGTCCAGCGCTTGTTTGACAAGGAACTGCAGACTCTCCCGACCATTCATCGGGATGCGGACGATCGGCGTCACGTCCATCTGGGACGACCCCTTCTCCACGGCTCTTCCGATGTCCTGCATCCCGAGCAGGAACGTCCGGAGCGTCTCCACGCTGAACGGGTTGTGCTCCATATCGATGATGATGAAGTCCAGCTCCGAGGTGGCCAGTGCCCGTGCGTTCGTGAGGTCGAAGTTTCCGGTGGCCAGTCCGAAGACGGGATGGCCCGCCTCCAGCGTCTCGATGGTCCGGTTGAGGCGTTGTGCCTGGGCGTGGGCCGGAGGGGGCGAGCATCCTTGAGCGACGACGGCGGACGCCACGAGGAAGGCGACGCGGAGACGGATGGCGGCGATGTGGGGCATGAGCGGTCCGAGTTGCGCGTGACGAGGTGGAAGGTCAGAGTGGCGCAGAGTAGCTGGCCGAGGACGGAGCCGACAACCACAGGCCCGTCCCTCACCCTGTCGAGGCCCCGGTTCAAGGCATGGTTCCATGAGACCCCGCACCCCCCTCCCCGCCATCGCGCTCCTGGCCCTGGCGGGCTGCGCCACGGGCCCCCTGGACGTCACGCCCAGCGACGCCGGGGCCGTGCTGGCTCAGCAGGCTCTCGAAGGGCCCTCGCCGGCCACGCCGGGTCCCTACCGGGTCACGTACCTGACGTACGGGAGCGGGACCGACAAGAACCGGGCCGCCTACCGGGACTCGGTGGCCATCCGCACCGACTCGGTGGATGCTTCCAAGCTGGTGGACCTCGGTCGGAGCGCCGAAGAACGGAACGACTACTGGGGCTTCACCCCCGAGGGCTTCCCCATCAACGCCCGGGTCTGGTACCCCGACGGGGACGGCCCCTTCCCCCTGGTGCTCGTGGTCCACGGGAACCACGATCCGGAGGACTACTCGGATCCGGGCTACGACTACCTGGGGGAGCTCCTGGCCAGCCGCGGCTTCATCCTGGCCTCGGTGGACATGAACTTCATCAACGGCGGCATCCGGGAGGAGAACGACGGCCGAGGTTGGCTGCTGCTGAAGCATCTCCAGGTCTGGCGGGGATTCAACGAGGAGGCCGGCAACCCCTTCCAGGGCCGGGTGGACATGAGCCGGATCGCCATCATGGGCCACTCCCGGGGCGGTGAGGCGGTGGGGCATGCCGCCGCCTTCAACCGGCTCGACCGCTACCCCGACGACGCCTCGCTGGAGTTCGACTTCGGCTTCGACATCCGCTCGGTGGTGGCCATCGCCCCGGTGGACGGCCAGTACCTGCCCACCGGCCGCAAGGTGCCGGTCGAGGACGTGAACTACCTGGTCTTCCACGGCTCCCACGACGGCGACGTGACCTCGTTCCACGGCCTCCGGCAGTGGGACCGGGTGACCTTCACCGACCCGGCTGCGGACCTGTTCAAGGCGTCGGTCTACATGTACCGGGCGAACCACGGTCAGTGGAACACCGTCTGGAACAACAAGGACAACGGCCCCCGCTCGGGCCGGATCCTGGACCTGCGCTACCTGGTCCCCCCGGAGGCCCAGCGGCGCATGGCGGAGATCTACATCACCGCCTTCCTGGAGACGACGCTGATGGACGTCGAGAAGTGGCGTCCGATCTTCCGGGACCACCGAGTGATCGGGGAGTGGCTCCCGGAGACCATGTACGTGACCCGGATGCAGCACGCCTCCTTTCGCCGGCTGGCGGGCTTCGAGGAGGACATCGACGTGACCACCGGGACCCGTACCGGGGTGGTCCTCCAGGGGGACAGTCTCGGGACGTGGGCCGAAGAGACGCTTCCCCTTCGATCCCGGAATCGGGCCAACACCTCGGCCTCCCAGGAGAACCAGGCGGTGCGTCTGGGCTGGAACAACCGCATCGCCGGACCCGACACCACCCGCACGGGCCCGCCGGCCCGGTACCGGGTCGAGTTGCCCCCCGGGCTGGCCCGGGAATGGGGAGTAGGCGCCGGCCACTCGGTCTCGCTGGCCCTCTCCGCCACACCGGGGATGCCCTCCCCTCGCAAGGATCCGGGCTCCTCCTCCGACACCGATTGCGACGAGGATGCCGAACGCCGTCCGGACCGACCCGGGGAGGACGAGGCCGACGACGAGCTTCCGCCGGTGGACCTGTCCGTCGAGGTGACCGACGGGCGTGGTCGCAGCGCCCGACTCCCCCTGAGCCGCTACGGCCCGATTCGGCGGCCCCTGGACATCACCATCTGGCGGCGGGGTGACCAGGAGGACGACGCCTTCGCCGATCGCTCCGAGGTGGTGCTCCAGGGGTACGAGATCCCTCTCTCGGACTTCATCGCGGTGGAGCCGTCCTTCGATCCAGCGAGCCTTCGATCCGTCTCTCTGGTCTTCGATCGAGCGCCGGTGGGCGAGGTCCTGGTGGACGACATCGGTCTGTCGCAGCTGGGCCCCGCCTGGTGGGACGCACGGCTGCGCTGAGAGACCACCCTACGCCCGGCCCGGGGAGGCGATGCGGTCCTGCGTGGTCCGGCCTAACGCCATCCCACGGTGAGGCGGTGAAGCCCGTCCTCACCGTCCACGGGCTGGAAGGCGTACTCCAGGACCAGGTCGTCGCCCCAGAAGCTCCCGCCGAAGGTCACGGGTGAGGCGTCGCCTTCCGGCACGTTGCGGAAGCCCACTCGGCCCACGAAGGTCCTGCCCCGGATCGGCCAGTAGCCCACTTCAAGCCCGCCGCCATAGAGAAACTCACCGTCGTCCCGGCGGATCACCTGGGCCGCCAGTCCCATGTCCAGGGGGCCCACCGGCTGCCCGTATCCCCCGACCCCCAGCACCACCTCCAAGGGAAGCTCCAGGCCCTCGCCCCCGAGCTCCGGGTCCCGCCCGAGGTTCCGCACCGAGAGGGCCGTCCGGAGCGGGCCCACCGGGAGGGAGGCCCCCACGTCCACCATTCCGGTGGTGACGCTGGCCCCGTCGAAGCGCTGGGTGCTCATTCGGCCGGAGATCCCCAGGTCGAGGCCGAAGAGCTCCCGGGCGTAGGTGAGGGTCGCCGCCGACTCGGACACCCCGGTCCCGTTCTCCGCGAAGAAGGGATCCAGCCCACCGGGGCGCATCCCTGGCCCCGGAGCGTTGTACTCCAGCGTCTGGAGAGACACGGCCACGCCGCCCCCGAACCAGTCCGTGGCGGCGGAGAGGGTGTAGCCCGTCGATGCGTTGCCGAAGCGGGACAGCCCCACATGGAAGCCCGCCGCACGCTGCGCCAGCGCCGGGTGGAGGAAGACGGCGTCGGGGTCGTCGGAGCCGATCTGGGGGGCCATTCCCAGCCCCAGGGCCCGGGCGCCGATCCCCAGCTCGAGGATCGCCGGTTCGCGACCCGGGGTCTGGGCAGCTGCCGGAAGGATCGACGGCCCCAGGACGATCCCGAGGGCCGTCAGGGCCGGGAGGAGGCCACGGCGACGAGGCGTTGCGTGGTGTCGCATGGGAGACATCGGAGTGTCCAGGGTCGAGGACCCGGGCCAGGCGGCTGCACGGCCCTGGTCGGGATTCCATGGCGGGGTGGTGCCGCCCGATTCTCCCGACACGGGGGCGGCGGCGCAACCGGTGGGCGGTCGCGGGCGCTCCGCCCGGGTCGGTGGCGGCGGGAGCCACGGGCCCGACACGGCGACCCCCGTCACTCCCCGGACTGGTCCAGCCAGGCGTCGATGAGGGTTCGGGCGATGGTCACCGGCGGCGGGATCCGGGGGAGGCGATCCCGGTGGAACCAGGCCAGGTCCTCCAGCTCCTCCTCCTGCCGCCGCAGCTCTCCGTCCCGATACCGGGCCAGGTATCCCAGCATGAGGGAGTGGGGGAAGGGCCAGGACTGACTTCCAGCCTGCCAGCGTGCTGTACATCCCGTTGGGCAGATGGGCGGGACGACCCAGGAGGGCCCGGTCCCCGTCGTGGACCAGTACGATCACCGCCGGGGCGACCCGGGGGAAGTGGCTCAGACCGCAGTCCGGGCAGCGGAGCGCCGGGCCGGCGTGGAGGGCCGTCGCTGCGCCACAGCGTCCGCAGAAGCGGTGGTGCTGTCGCCATTCCAGGAGCTGGCGGGCCCGTCCTGCCAGGCGAGCCTCTTCGGGGGGCAGGAGGCCCAGCCCGGCCCGGAGCGGGAGGAGACGGGTCCCGGGCGGAGGGGACACCCGGGCGTCCCATTGCAGCACCCCGGGCCCGCCGCGCACCGGATCCAGCGCCAGCGGCCCCCCGTGGGGGTGAGCGGCCCCCTCCGGCACCTCCCGGCAGCGGAAGAGCCGACCGTCGTCCCGCACCAGCACCTTTCCCGACGACAGGATCAGGAAGCTCACGGGGCCTCCCGCGGATCGTCCGCCACCAGGGACCGGCCACAGTCGGGGCAACGCAACCAGCTTCTCCGCCGGACGTAGGCGACCCCTTCCGGGGTCGGCACCCTGTCCCGTACGAGCCGGGTCTCACAGTGGGGGCAGACGACGGCCCTCCGGGCTCGCCAGGCGGCGGCCAGGCGCTCCTTCTGCTCACGGGAAAAGTCGTCTCGCTCCATGGGCGATCCTCCCTTGCGTCCTGCCGGGCATCGGGCCAGACTCACGAAACCTCCCACGGGTGGCAACCTAACCGCCACCGCCCTTCCGGCCTCGACATCCGGTGGCGGACCGACCGACCCGGTCGGCCCCGAGGGATCCATGTCGACGCGCATGCTCATGGACTCGGCGTTCCGCCTGTCCCTGACCATCGTTGCGAGGCGGTCGCCGAAGATGCTGATCGTGGTCCCGGGAGCGGGGCCAGGTGGGGCATCAGAGAGGACCGCCGGGACGCCCGGACGGGCTTCTTCGAACGAGCGGCGTCCGTCCCCGGGGCTTGTCGTAGAGCCGCTCGACGACTCAACCAACATCACGCTCGAAGGGAGAATCTGATGGGACTGTTCAGCTTTCTGAAGGACGAGGGCGAGCCCACCGGCGAGGCCGAGGCGAAGGCGGCGGCGGACACGGTGAAGGCCCAGGCCGCGAAATCACGGGCCCTGTCGAAGCTCGTCCAGGACCTGGGTTTGGAGGTGGACAAGCTCAAGGTGGGGTATAAGGACGGGGTCGTCACCGTGGAGGGCGAGGTGCCCTCTCAGGAGGTCCGGGAGAAGGTCGTCCTGGTCATGGGGAACACACAGGGCGTGGAGGCGGTGAACGACCAGCTGGTGGTCAAGGCCCCCGAACCCGAGCCCCAGTCCACCATGTACACGGTCAAGAGTGGCGACAGCCTGTCCAAGATCTCCAAGGAGGTCTACGGGGACGCCATGAAGTACGACGTGATCTTCAAGGCGAACCAGCCCATGCTCAAGGACCCGGACAAGATCTATCCGGGCCAGGTTCTGAGGATTCCCGCGCTGTAGCTCCGGGCCGACCAGGGGCGATCCCTCATTGATCTGGCCAGCCCGGCCAGGCTACGTTGGTCGTTCCAGAAAGCGTACTGAACCCAAGGACCGACGTGGCAAAAGAGGCGATCGAACTCGAAGGAACGGTGAGCGAAGTGCTCCCCAACGCCACCTTCAGGGTGGAGTTGGAGAACGGGCACGAGATCCTGGCCTACCTCTCCGGCAAGATGCGGCAGCACTACATCCGCGTGCTCGAGGGAGACCGGGTCAAGGTGGAGATGTCTCCGTACGACCTGACCCGCGGACGCGTCACCTACCGCTACAAGTAGGGGACACCGCCGGGCCGGCGCTCTGGGCGTCGACGTTCCGGCGGGTCTGCGGGCAGGGTCCGACGGCTCCGGAAACCAATCCGAGCGGACCCTCGTAGGCGGGGTTAGGAGACGACGCTCAACCGCAAGGAGTTCGACCCATGAATGCACTTGGAATGGCGGCCATCGGTGGATTGGCCGGCCTGGTGATCCTCAAGATCCTGGCTGCACTGATCTTCCCCCTCTTCGGCTTCATGTTCGGGGTGGTGGGGATGGCGGTGAAGCTGGGGATGTGGATCGCCATCGGCTACCTGGTCTACACGCTGCTCCGGGGTCGCCGGAGATCTGCCCGGGAAGCGTGACGATGGGCGGGTCGAGCCGCCTTCGCAAGAGGACGGACCAGGGGGCCCCCGGAGCGATCCGGGGGCCCCTTCTCGTACGGGGGTCATGGCTCGGCCCCCCCGGCTCAGCCCTGGATGTAGCCGTGAAGCCCCGAGATCTGCTCCGGTGTGCCCAGGACGATGATCTCGTCTCCCTCCTCCAGCCGCGTCTCGGCGAGAGGGTTGAAGGTGAAGTCTCCGGGGCCGTCACCGTCCTTCCTCAGGGCGATGACGATCAGCCCGGTGGCCTGGGGAATCGCCGCTTCCGCCAAGGTCTTCCCCGCTACGGTGCTGTCGGCTTCGATGCGAGCCTGCTCCATCCGGAGGGAGAGCCCCGGGGACCGGGTTGCGATGTCCAGGAAGGAGACCACCGAGGGCCGGAGGATGGCGGAGGCCATCCGCGCCGCCCCGCTTACGCTGGGACTGACCACCTGGGTGGCGCCGGCCCGGAGCAGCTTGTCGACCGCGTCTTCGTCGTTGGCCCGGGCGACGATGGTGAGATCCGAGACCAGGTCCCGTGCCGAAAGGCACACGAACAGATTGTCCGTGTCCTCGCTGAGGCAGGCCACCAACCCCTGGGCCCGCTCGAGCCCCGCCTCCAACAGGGTGTCGTCGTGGGTTGCGTCGGCGGTCAGGAAGAGCCCTCCCGGCGTCCCGTCCCGCAGCGTCTCGACCCGGTCCGGGTCCCGCTCGATGGCCACCCAGGGGGCACTCATCTCCTCCAGCTCTGCGATCACCTGGCGGCCGGTCCGTCCCGCGCCGCACACGATGACGTGGTCTTTCAGGGATGCGAGGTCTCTCATCAGACGTCGTTGGCGAAGGACGTGGGTGAGGTCGAGCTCGACCAGGGAAGCGGTCAGAAGCGCGAACCAGAGGCCGATCCAGGTGATCCCCAGCCCGAGGAAGGCCATGGTCAGGACCCGGCCTGCGTCGGTGAGGGGGCGGACTTCGGAGTAACCCACGGCGGTGAGGGTGATCACCGTCATGTAGAGGGAGTCGCCGAAATCCCAACCTTCCACGGTCATGTACCCCGCCGTCCCCAGGACCACGAGGACCCCGAGGAAGACCATGATCCAGAGGAAGCGCTTTCGGAAGTCGGTCAACGGGCCCTCCCGGCAGGTTTCGGGTTCCCGGCGGTGCCCTCAAGCTACGCCGCCGGTACCACGGGCAACAGGCGTTCACTTGACGTCGGATGGGGGTTGGAGTATCCTCGGGACTCATCGCGCCAGAGACGCTGTTCTTCCTTGATTCATGCGGCGATCCTCGGGACTCATCGCGCCAGAGACGCTGTTCTTCCTTGATTCATGCGGCGGTTCGGGACATCGGGACCCTCGAGCCGGACCGTCCGGAGAGGGCTCCCGGGAGATGCGGCGGACGTCCGCCCCCCTCACACATCTTGCTTCCCCCACAGGAGTTACCCGATGAACAAGTCCGAACTCGTGGACGCCCTCGCTGATCGCACGGAAATGACCAAGGCCGACGCGGCTCGGGCGGTGGACGCCCTCTTCTCGACCGAGGACGGCGTTCTGGCCGAAGCTCTCAAGGCTGGCGACCGGGTGCAGATCACTGGGTTCGGCACCTTCGAGGCCAAGCATCGCAAGGCTCGCACCGGCCGGAACCCCCGCACCGGCGAGACCATCCAGATCGCAGCCTCCAAGACCCCCAGCTTCCGGGCGGGCAAGGGACTCAAGGACGCCATCAACTGACGTCGTTCGGA
>JARRPL010000298.1:0-4079 GCA_037382905.1 Gemmatimonadota bacterium
CCCCCCCACTGGCTCTTGAAGCGATGCGTCCCCGCCCCGGGCGTGCAGCGTCCGAAGTTGAAGGCTGTCCCACCCCTGCGGATCACCTCCTCCATCAGGGACCAATAGAGGAGCATGTTCGGCGCCTCCCGGTTGTACTCCCGGAGTGAGGAGGCCCAGGTCAGCTCGAACTCACCATTGAAGAGGAGACCCAGCCCGCCGGCGACCGGGGTTCCTCCTTCGTTCTCGACGGTGCAGACCAGGACCTGGTCCGGGAAGGCTGCCACCACGGCGTGGAAGAGACCCCGGGGCAGCACCGGCGTACCCAGGTCGCGCATGTTCCGGGCGAATACGTCGTAGAAATCGTCCACCAGCTCGGGCCCCAGCCGCTCCGTCATTCCGACCTTTCGCGGCTTCCGCACCTGGTTCCTCACCTTGCCGCTCAGCCCGTCGGTCCAGAGGACCTCGGGGTCTTCGGGAAGGGGAAGCACCACCGTGATCTTGTCTCTGGACGGCTGGAAGTCCAGAGGCGACATCCGGTCACGGAACTCCACCCGGGCAGCCCCTCTCTCGCGACCGAGCTTCATCATGGTGCTACCGAGGGCTTCCCGGTCCGCCGCCGGTCCCAACGGTCCCCCGTAATTCAGGAAGGGCATGCTGATGAGGCTCTTGCCGAAGAGCCGGCTTCGCATCCATGTCGCCGGAAGAAGGCCCCGGATGGTCCCGTCGGCCCCCGTCGTGACCCACCGGTACGGCGTGTGCCCGAAGACCTCCCGGAAAACCTCACCCCAGCCCCAGAGGTGGCAGAAGGTACTTCCCTGGAGTTTGGCGACGGCGGAGTCCCACTCTTCGGGTGAGCCGGAGAACTCCCGCGGGGTCGGGTCGGGTCGGGATGGCGCTGACGGTGGCATTCACGGACCGGAGAAAAACGGAGAAGTTCAGGGCGGCGCACGCGGATCTCTCGCTCGCCCCTCCCCTCAGTTTCACTCCCCGGCCCCGAGCTTCTCAACCCTTTTCCTTCGATCGTGACCTTGGTTCCCAAAGCTGAGACAACGCGCCGGGGGTTCCTGCTGGCCTGGGTCGTCCTCCTGGGTCTCATCACGCTGGTCCCCGGCGGCGAAGACTCGATCCGCACCAGCGACCCCTTCCTTTGCTTGAGTTGTGGGATCCGGGGCAGCGCCGACGCCATCCTCAACGTCGTCCTCTTCATGCCGCTGGGATTCCTCGTGGCACCGCGACGTGGCGTCCGGGGGGCCTTGGCGGCGGGGTTGTTGTTGTCCGGTGGGATCGAGCTCAGTCAGAGCATGTTGCCGGGGCGCTACCCCACCCTGGGGGACATCGTGTGGAACGGGTCCGGTGCGGTCCTGGGTGCGGCGCTCGCGCTTCGGCTTCGGCGGGAACTTGAACCGGGCCCGGGGAGGCCCACCTGGGTGGCGACGGCGATCGCCGCGGTGCTGCCCCTCATCTACCTCGGGGGCGCGGGGCTCCTCCTGACGCCGTTGGGCACGGATGCCCGGTACTACGGCCAGTGGACCCCGGATCTCGACTTCATGCCGGTCTACGGGGGGCAGGTCCTGGACATCGAGACGCCCCAGGGCCCGCTTCCAGACGGTCCCATGGCTCAGGCTCCGGATCTCCGCCTCGATGGACCGTGGTGGTTCCAGGCCCGGATCGTGAAGGGTCCTCCGCCGGTGGCCACCGCTCCCATCGCGAGCATCTACGATGCCGAGAAGCACGAGATCGTCCTTCTGGGCGCCCATGGGGAGGACCTGGTGTGGCGGGAGCGCACCTGGGCGGCCCCCCTGGGCTTCGAGGTCCCGGACCGCCGATTCCTGGGTGTGCTGGCGGGGGCGGCGCCGGGAGATACCCTCGAGATCGGTGCCCGGGGGGATGACACCCGGCGGTGCCTCATGGCCCTCGGCCGGGAGGATTGCGCCGGAGGGGTCACGCCGGGCCGGACGTGGGGGATGCTCATGTTCCTGGAGGGGGCGTCCGAGGGACAGAGGCGGATCCTGGACGTGGGGTGGATGGCCACGCTCCTGGTGCTCGTGGGTCTCGTCGGAGGCTCCTGGCGGAGGACCGGGCTGGTGACCGTGATCGTGGTGGCCGGCGTCGGCACGATCGTGGTGTCCACCCGCCTTCTGCCCCTCACCGGTCCCGAGTGGGCCGGGCTGGTGGCCGGGATTCTGGTCGGGGTCGGGTTACGCCCCTTGTTCCGCCACGTGGTCCAGATCGACCACCGGGACCGTGTTTCCCCTGTCCAGGGCCGCCAGGCTGGCGTCGACCCGGCCGAAGCGAAACTCCCGTAGCATCCGGTCCATTCGTCCCCACGTTCGGGTCCGACCCCAAAAGGTCCGGATGCGCTGGAGGCGTGGGGCGGCGACGGGCGGCACCCAGTCGTCCAGCTCCCAGGGGTGGAGATAGAACATGCCGGGCTCGGATCGATCCGATGCCTGTCGAAGGCCCGCTCGGACCAGGGCGTACGGGAGGATCCGAAAGTAGGCGCCACCGGACGCCGGGAGGACGGTTCCCAGAACCGAGGCGGTGGTGGACGGAAACTCCGCGAGGCGGCCGGCGGGGCGGACGATCCAGAAGGGGTCCCGGGGGACGTCGGGATAGCCGTAGGTGGGGTGTTGCCGCACCGGGAAGAGGCTTGCGTCGTATCGATAGCCCTCTTCCAGGAGAACGTCGAAAGCCCACTCCCGCCCCGGGACGATGGAGAAGCTCGGGGCCCGGTACCCCAGGACCGGCTGTCCCACCAGATCCTCCAGCGTCGCCTTGCTCCGTCGGATCGACTCCCGGAATCCCTCCGGGCCCAGTGCCCCGAGGAGGGCGTGCTCGTATCCATGGGAGGCGACCTCGTGACCCGCGTCGGCGATGGCTCTCACCATGGCTGGCTCCTGCTCCGCCAGCCATCCCACCACGAAGAAGGTCCCCCGGGTGTTCCGCTCCGCCAGGAAGGCCAGGAGCCTCTCGAGAACGGCGGGAGAGCGCCGCTCGAGACCGTCCCATTCATCCCGGGGGAAGTAGGCGCTGAGGGCGGTGGGGTGGAAGTACTCTTCCACGTCGATGGTGAAGTGGTGGTCGGGCCGCATGATTCAATATGATTCAGAGGACCGTCGCCCCCAACAAGAAACTCGGAACCGCCTGCTGATGGCCATCACCGGAACCGCCCGCCAGGCCCTCGTCCGTCTGCGGGACCGAATCGATCAGAGTCTCCACGCAGGTCGGCGGGAACGTGCGGCGGCCCGTCTGACGGAGTTGAACCCCTCGTCCGTGCTCTTCGTCTGTCTCGGCAACGTCTGCCGGAGTCCGTACGCCGAGCGGGTGTTCGTCGACGGGAACCCGGGGAGCGTGCGCGTGGACTCCGCCGGGTTCATCAAACCGGGTCGGCCGCCGGCGGACCTTGCCCTCGAGGTGGCAGCAGAGCGGGGCATCCACCATTCGGATCATCGGTCCCGGACGCTGGCCCCTGGCGAGTTGGAGGTCGCCGAGGCCGTGTTCCTCTTCGACCGATTCAACAAGGCGGACCTGATGCGGACCCCGGGGGTGCGTCGAGATCGCCTGTTCTGGCTGGGGGATCTGGAACCGGAGTGGCAGGGTCGCCGAGCGATCCTGGACCCCTGGGGGAAGCCCCGGGCGGAGTTCGAGCGGGTCTTCGATCAGATCGAACGCTGCGTGGCCGAACTGCAGCGGATCCTGGCGGAGGCCGCCGCCCCCGCCGGACCGTCGCCCGGATAGCCTTCTCGCCGGACTCCGGGCGCTACCGCAGAACGTCCCGGATCCAGGCCCCCGTCTCCCGGAGAAAGGGCCCGGGATCGCTGGCCCGGAGGACCTCGAACCGGTCCCCGGGTCGCCAGGGGATCAGGAAGGCCCCGAGAGTGGAGGCCAGACCCGGCAGCTCGGGATGGGTCCGCCTCATGGTCCCGCCGTTGCGCAGGATCGCCAACAGGTGATCCACGTCGCCCCAGAGCCACCGGGACCGCACGCCGGATCGATAGCTCGTCCGTGCCTCGGGCTTCCGCCCCAGGGCCGCCTCCACGAGAAGCCGCGGGAAATCGACGCCGGCATCCAGTGCGAGTTGGAGAGAGCCCCAGAAC
>JARRPL010000299.1:0-4055 GCA_037382905.1 Gemmatimonadota bacterium
CTCCATCGAGACGCACCCCGGCGGTCCTCCCTGGACGGTGGACCTTCCCAGGGGACCGGGGCCCCCGCCGCCGCTGCCGCCCCCTCGGGGCTGACCTCCCGCTGGATCGAGGTATTCCGCCATCCGTCGGTCTCCCAGACCACGGACGCCACCCGCCGGCACCTGCCGGGGTGGGTCCGTCGCCGGAGGCGCCGCTGGACGGCACTCCCGGGCGACTCCGTTCGGCCCGGGATCCACCCCATCCGAAGAGGGCAGCATGTTTCTCAAACCATTCTCCGCCGTTCGACGAGCCTTCGGGGTCGTTGCGGCGACGGCGGCGCTCACGCTGTCGGCGGCATCCGTCGCTGGCCAGCATAGGCCCGACTCCACCCGGACCGAACCGTCTCGGGACACCGTGTTCATCCTGGAGCCCATCACCGTGGAAGGTCGTGTGGACGATCTCACCGGGATCGCTTCATCGGCGTCGGTGGGCTACGTGGGATATCAGGATTTCCGACTTCGACCCCTGCTGCGCGAGGGGGAGCTCATGGAGACCATCCCCGGGATGATCCTCACCCAGCACAGCGGAAGCGGAAAGTCCAACCAGATGTTCGTCCGGGGCTTCAACCTGGACCACGGCACCGACTTCTCCACACGCCTCGAGGGCATGCCGCTGAACTTCGTCACCCACGCCCACGGGCAGGGCTACACGGACATCAACTTCCTCATCCCGGAGCTGGTGGACAACGTCGGCTACGCCCTCGGCACCTACTATGCCGACATCGGGGATTTCGGCAGTGCTGGGGGGGCGGACATCCGACTCCGCCAGTCGCTGGACCGGCCCTTCCTCCGGGTGGGCGTCGGCGAGAACGCGCACCGGCGCATCGTCGGGGGCGGGTCCGTGGGCATCGGCGACCGGGGCAGTCTCCTGGTCGGGGCCGAGCTCCGGGGGTACGACGGGCCCTGGGTGGTGGAGGAGGACCTCAGGAAGCTCAGCGGCATGGTGCGCTATACGCACGAGGGAGAGTCCAGCACCTTCTCCCTGCTGGCGCTGGGCTACGACAACGCCTGGGATTCGTCGGACCAGGTGCCGCTCCGTGCAGTGGAGGGCGGCGAGATCAGCCGGTTCGGCCAGATCGACCCGACGCTCGGGGGGGAGAGCTCCCGCTACAGCCTCTCGGCCCGGTGGGTCCGCTCCACCCGCCGCTCGAGCCAGCGCCTGGACGTCTATGCCCAGCGGTACGACCTGGACCTCTTCTCCAACTTCACCTATCTGCTGGACGATCCCGTCATGGGGGACCAGATCCGGCAGCAGGATGATGGGCGCTGGACCTTCGGCGCCAACGTCCGCCACGGCCAGACGCTGGATCTCTGGGGCTGGGACCACGAATGGAGTATCGGCGCGCAGCTCCGGGGCGATCTGGCGGACGTGACCCTCAGCCGGAGCTGGCAGCGGGAGACGGTGAGCGTCGTCCGGAGCGACGAGGTCAGCCAGTACAGCGGTGGGCTCTTCCTGGAGGTGGAGTCCCACTGGTCCGACGTCGTCCGCACCACCCTGGGCCTGCGGGGGGACCTCTATCACTTCGACGTCACCAGCGACGATCCCCGGAACAGCGGCACCGCGGACGACGGCATGGTAAGCCCCAAGGCATCGCTGATCTTCGGACCCTGGGCCGGGACCGAGTTCTACGTGAGCGGTGGCCTGGGCTTCCACTCGAACGATGCCCGGGGCACCGTGACCACCATCGACCCGGCCAGCGGGGAACCCACCGAGCCGGTGGATCCTCTGGTCCGCTCCACCGGCGGGGAGATCGGCATTCGCACCTCGGCGATCCCGGGTCTCCGGTCGACCCTCAGCCTCTGGACGGTGGAGCTGGACAGCGAGCTCCTCTTCGTGGGAGACGCCGGCACCACCGAGCCCAGCGACGCCAGCCGGCGCGTCGGCGTGACCCTGGCGAACTTCTACCGCTTCGCTCCGGGGTGGAGCGCCGACGTGGACCTCTCCCTGACCCGGGCCCGTTTCCTGGACGTGCCTGCGGGGGAGGACCGGATCCCGGGGGCGCTGGAGAACGTGCTGGCTGCGGGCGTTACCCGGGACCCGGGTGGAGACGGGGTCACCGCGGCGCTGCGGGTGCGACGGTTCGGAACGTATCCGCTCATCGAGGACAACTCGGTCCGGGCCCAGGCCAACACCATGGCGAACCTCGCCCTCGGGTACCGGCTCGGACGCGCGCAGCTCGAGGTCCAGGTGCTGAACGCCTTCGACGAAGGCTACTCGGACATCCAGTACTTCTACGGATCCCGCCTCGAGGGCGAGCCGGTGGCGGGGATCGAGGACGTCCACTTCCATCCCGCCGAGCCCCGTCAGTTCCGGGTCCGGCTGAGCTGGGGTCTGTAAGGCTCCGAAGGTGTCCGGGAAGGCCCCGAAGCCGGGGCCTTCCCGGAGGCTCAGGCGCCGACGCCCGGCGGCTTGTACGCGGTGTCGATCCAGCGGCGGGTCCGCCCGCTCTCCACGGCGGCGTGGATGAAGTGTACGCCCCTGGCCCCGTCCTGGACGGAGGGGAAGTCCCGGGCGAAGGGAGGGGGCGCCGCTCCCGCCCGGATCGTCCCGGCGACATTCCGATAGAGGTTGGCGAAGGCCTCGATGAACCCCTCCGGGTGACCGGCGGGGAGACGGGTGTGGGCCCGGGCCGCCTCCGACAGGCCCTCCCCCCCGGTGTGGAGGATCCGCTCGGCGCCGTCTGCATCCAGGATCCGCAGGTCGTTGGGGGTCTCCTGACACCAGTCCAGCGACCCCTCGCTCCCGTAGACCCGGAGCCGCAGGTGGTTCCGCTCGCCCAGGGAGACCTGGGACGCCATGAGCACCCCCCGGATCCCCGGCGGCGTATCGCCCGGCCGGGGGTCCGGAGAAGCTCCGTCCCTCCCACCCCCCAACCGGAGGAGCACCGTGGCGTCGTCCTCCATTCGTCGGCCGGCCACCACGCTGCCCAGGTCGGCGAAGAGGGCCGTCACCCGCTCTCCCGTGACGTACTCCGCCAGGTTGTGGGCGTGGGTCCCGATGTCCCCCAGGGCCGACGAGACGCCGGCCCGGGCGGGGTCCGCGCGCCATTCGGCCTGCTTCTGGCCCTCGGCCTCCAGGAGGGTGGAGAGCCAGCCCTGGGAATACTCCACCACCACCTTCCGGAGCTCCCCCAGAGCACCCACGCGGACCCGGGCTCGAGCCTCCTTCACCAGGGGATAGCCCGTGTAGTTGTGGGTCACGCAGAAGACCCGGTCGTGCTCGGCGGTGAGGCGGCAGAGCTCCTCCGCCTCCGGCACGGTGAGGGTCAGGGGCTTGTCGCACACCACGTGGAAACCGGCCTCCAGCGACGCCTTGGCGACCGGGTGGTGGAGATGGTTGGGGGTGACGATCACCACCGCCTCCATCCGCTCCCCTGCGGGCCGAGCCGCCTCGAGGTCCAACAGCTCGCTCCAGCTGGCGTAGACCCGTTCCGGATCCAGTCCCAGCTCCCGGCCCTGGGTCGCCGACCGTTCCGGGTCCGAGGAGAAGGCCCCCGCCACCAGGGTGAAGCGGCCGTCCAGGGCCGCCGCCATCCGGTGCACCCCCCCGATGAAGGCACCGGGGCCGCCACCCACCATCCCGTATCGTACCGGCTGCACGTCAGCCCTCCGCCCGAATCCGGGTCACCCGGTAGCCGCCGGCCCGACGGTCGGCGGCGTACAGCGCCCCGAAGATCAGGACGAGGACCCCGCAGAGGGGCGCGACGTACCGGAAGGAGATGCGGCCCCCGTAGTTGTCCGCCGGTCCCAGAAGTGCGGCGGCCCGGCCGGTGACGTCCGGCTCGGCGCCGGAGGAGATCACGGCCCGAAGTGCGTTGGCCGTCTCCGGGGACGGAAGGACGCGTCGGTCCGCGTAGGCATCCACCACCGTCCGGGCCGCCTCCCGAGCCGCGGCCCGGTCCGGATCCGTGTCCCCGGCGAGGGCATCGGCCGTGGCGTCGAGGAAGGCGACGGTCTCCGCCGCCGGCAGTCGCTCGTTGGCGTACTCATCGGCGATCCGTCCCATGAGAGGCGAC
>JARRPL010000300.1:0-4052 GCA_037382905.1 Gemmatimonadota bacterium
GAGCTCATCGACGCCCTGCGCCTCTATTCGGACGTGCACCGCTTCATTCCGGCACTCGCGGTGGGGGTCGCGGGCGCCCGCGTCACGGAGATTCCGGTGAACCACCGCCCGCGCCTGGCGGGTGTCAGCAAGTACGGGCTCTCTCGAATCTTCCGCGTGGCGCTCGACCGTGCGATCGTCAAGATGCTCCGTTCCTTCCGTAGCCATCCGCTGGTGATGTTCGCCCTCGTGGCCTTGTGGAGCGCCGCACTCGGGACGGTGACCGCCGTAGCCAGTGTCTGGGCATGGATTCGCCTCTCCGAACCCCGGGCGGTGGCGTTCGTGCTCCCGGGTGTGTCGCTCCTTTGGTTCGCCCTGGCGGGCTTCCTCCTCCTGCTCGGACTCCTGGGAGAGACCGTTCTTCCCACCGGTGCTCGGTACGGTCCCGCCCGGGCAAGAGCGGTGGAGGTAGAGGGAAGATGAGGGAAGGAGGGCGGGAGACGGTGCTCGGAGACGACGGTAGGGAGCCTCGCGTCAGCGTGCTCGTACCCGTCACCGATCCCCCGTATCCTCTCGATCGACTCTACGTCGAGTACGCGACGCCGCTGGAGCGGGCAGGCGTCGACTTCGAGTTCGTCTTCATCCTGCGCGACCGGGACTCGGATCGGGTCGGGGAGCTCGACGCGGTCCGAGGCCGTGGAGCGGCCATCCGGATCCTGTTGACCGGCAACGCTCAGCCCGAGGGCGCTTTGCCGCATATTGCCGCAGGCCACACCCGGGCCCCGGTGCTCGTCACGCTGCCCGCATTTCCCGCCGTGGCGGCCGAGTCGCTTCCCCGGCTCGTTCGCGCCCTCGAGGAGGGGCCGGACCTCGTCGCCGCCGTCCGGGAGAACCAGCATAATCCCCTGGTCAATCGGCTCCAGCGGAGGGCGTTTCACTTCCTGCTCGCCACGCTTGTCGGTGGGAGGTTCAGCGATATCGCGAACGGAGTGCGGGCGGTGCGTAGGGAGGTCCTCGAGCAGATCGACCTCTACGGGGACTTCAACCGATTCCTCCCCATGCTCGCCGTACGCGATGGGTTCCGTGTGGAGGAGCTTCAGGTCCCTGCGCACCAGCAGGATCGACGGACCCGTGTGTACAACCCCGCGGTGTACCTCCGGCGCCTGATCGATCTCGTCGGTCTGATGTTCCTGGTCCGCTTCACCTACCAGCCCCTGAGGTTCTTCGGAATGCTCGGGACGGGTCTGATGGGCGCCGGCGGTGTGATCCTGGTCATCCTCCTGGTCCAGCGTCTGGGAGGGAGAGGGCTTGCGGACCGACCCGTCCTGCTCCTGGCCGTGCTTCTGGTGGTCATGGGGGTGCAGGCGTTGGCCATGGGACTCATCGGTGAAATCGTCGTGCACCACAACATCTCTCGGCGTCCGCTGTATCGGCTGCGGGAGGGGCCCCTCTCGCCCGACGAAGACGTGCCGGACGCGGATCGCGACGAGCACTCCGTCGGCGCCGGATGAGCGCTTCCGGGACGGTTCCGTCCCGCGAAGGAACCGTGGCGGTGATCGTACTCACCTTCAACCAGCGCGAGCTCACGCTGCGGTTTCTCGAGAGTCTCTACGAATCCGGTCCCGGGCCTACCCACGTGCTCGTCTGGGACAACGGCTCGTCGGATGGGACCGTCGAAGCCGTGAGAAAGGGCTTTCCCGAGGTGCTCGCGCACCGCAGCGACGCCAACCTCGGTGTGGCATCGGGCCGCAACGCCGGCGCCGCCCTCGCCATCGAGACCTGGGCGCCCGACTTCCTGCTGTTTCTCGACAACGATATGGAGTTGGAGACGGGCTTCGTGACCGAGCTCCTGGATGTCCTTCGGAGCGATTCGAAGGTGGGTCAGGTTCAGGCCAAGTTGAGGTTCATGCACGATCGGGAACGTCTCAACGACGGCGGCGGCTGCCGGATCAACTTCCTCACCGGCGATACGGTGCCGGTGGGGATCGACGAGGTGGATCGAGGGCAGCACGACCAGGTCAAACCCTGCATCGCGTGTGGGGGAGCCATGATGGTACGGACCGAGCTCTTCGAGTCCCTGGGTGGCTTCGATGGGACGTTCGATCCCTTCGGCCCGGAAGACCTGGACTTCTCGCTGCGCCTCAAGGAACGGGGGTTCGAGGCACTCTTCGTCCCGACGGCGGTCGCCTACCACATCGTCAGCCACACCTATGGCGCCGGGTACAGCGCCGATTACGCGCGCCACAAGGCGCGGCACTGGGTGACCTTTCTGAGCCGGCACGGCACCTGGTACCAGAAGGCGGGCTTCTACCTGGTCGGGGCGCCGTACGTGGCGCTACGTCTGGTCCTTCGGGAGGGGCGCAGGGGGAACCTGGGGGCGGTCAAGGGAGTCCTGCGGGGGCTGGCGGACAGAGTGCTGCGGCGGCCGTGAACCCCCGCCCCGGCCCTAGGGTGCGTTGCCGGGCGCGTCGGCTCCTGAGGCCTCCCCGGGCTGCGGCAGACCCTCCGCAGAGCTGACGTACACCGTCAGGTGCCCGGAGCGATGGTACAGGTGGAAGGAGCGCTCCAGTAGAAGCGTCATCTCCTCGCTCAACCAACGGTCCGCCCCCGTATCCATGATCACCCAGGCCCGCTGTGGGGAGTCGGCGAGGGCGACCAGCTCGTCCTGGGTGTCGATGAGAGGGATCCCGAGATACTCGTCGGTCGGGCTGTCGAACGCCTGGTGGAGATCCCCCACGCTCTGCTGCACGAGCCACCCGTGGATCCGGGGCAGGTAGTAGCTGGCGACCATCGGTTGCGTCGCGACCACCCGGTCTTCGGGGCCGAGAACTTCCCGCAGTTCCCGGAACGCGCGCTCCTTACCGAACCAGCAATCGTCCGCCACCCTCGAACACGGCACGCCGTACCCGGTCTTGATCACGTCCCAGTATCCGGTGGATCCGTAGTAGATGGAGGCACCCGAGATCACGACCACACTCCAGGCCGCGACGACTGCAGCCGCCACCCGGGTCGATACGCCGCGAGGTGCCCAGGACAAGGCGGGAGAGAACGGGCGGCGGGTGAGCAGCTGCGTGCCGGCGAGCAGGAGGAGCACGTAGACGGGGACGATTCCCACCCAGAATCGCTCGCCGGAGATCCGGACGTATCCCAGGACGCCGAGGGCCCAGACTCCGAACACGGCGGCAAGGTAGGCGACCCCCGGACTCGTTTCCTTGCTTCGCCGGGAAAGAGCTCCGTAGAGGAGCAGCAGGACCGCTGGAAGGAGCAGGAGACCCAGCGGCACCGTGTGCTCGAGCCAGTTCACGTGGCTCAGCCACTGGCGAACGTCCAGGCTGAGCCCCGCCGTTCTCGCTCCGGTCCCCCCTCGGAGGGCGATCTGGGGCATCGTACCCGGAAACCAATGCCGCAGGACGAACCGGTACCACAAGAGCAGAAGGACCGCGAAACCGGCCAGCCGCGGCAGCTCCCGCACGCCTCCCCTGAACCCATCGGTCAGAGCTCTGGCGGCAAGAATCGCCAAGGGGATCATCAAGGCGACGATCCCGCCCTGCTGATGACTGAGCATGGCGCCGACGACCGCGAAGAGGGCAAGCCACCGGAAGCCCCTCCTGTCCTCCAACCATCCCTTCCACCCCGAATACACCGCCAGGATCGTGAAGAACTGCAGGCCCATGTACATCCGAGGACTGGTCGCGTAGAACGCCTGCTGCTGGATGGCGACCAGCACCAGCGTGGCGGCGATCCCGAGCCATCGGGCACCCAACGCGTCCCTCGCCAGGAGGTAGGTCAGCAGCAGGGAGCCCATCGACATGAGCGCAGCCGGGAGCGTGATCGCGAAGTCGTTCAGCCCGAAGAGCCCGATGGAGCCCGCCACCAGGGCGTGAGGGAGAACCGCCCTCGGGTATAGATATCCCGAAGGGAGGACGGGATATCCATGCTCCAGGATCCCTCGCGCGGCCAGGATCGAGATGGCCGGGTCCGTCGTGATGCTGCGAGGGACGGTGCCGAGCCAGATCCAGTACACCAGGGCTCCTCCCAGGACGGTAGCCAGGACCACGCGACCGGTTCCCGGA
>JARRPL010000301.1:0-4046 GCA_037382905.1 Gemmatimonadota bacterium
GGCCCACCAGGTTCAGGTAGTGGCTCCCCCGGTTCTGCCGATTCGAGCGGTCGAGCTCCAGGGGGGCCCAGATCTCGATCCCGTGGTCGTCCACGTCGAAGCCTTCGGGCATGATTCCCACCACCGTCCGGGTCATCCCGTTCACCTCGATGGTGCCGCCCAGCAGGGACCGGTCGCCGCCGAAGTCCCGGGTCCAGAGCTCGTGGGAGAGGACGACCACGTCGGAGTCGGGGATGTCCTCCTCGGTGGTGTACCACCGGCCCAGGGCCGGGGCCACGTCCAGGGCCTGGAAGAGCTCCGCCGAGGCGATGGCGCCCGGCACACGGGTCGGCTGGTCTCCACCGCCGACGCTGAACTCCCCCTCCCGGAAGGCCCCGATCACGTCGAAGGACCGGGACCGCTCCTGGAGCTCCATGTACTCCGGCGGGGAGATCCAGAACTCGTCGAACCCCATGGAGGGGAAGGCCGAGGTCACATAGACGAGGTCGCCGGGCCTCTCGTAGGCGAGCGGCTTCAGGAGCACCCCGTTCACCACGCTGAAGATCGCCGTGTTGGCGCCGATCCCCAGCGCAAGCGTGAGTACGGTGACCATGGCGAACCCCGGGGCCCGAAGCAGTCCCCGCACCGCGTGCCGAACGTCCCTTCCCCATCCACCCATGCTCCACTCCTCGAATCCGAAGGTCCATGCGGCCCGGCCGACGCCCAGGGCCCATCCCGTCAATCGTGCCGGTGAGGCGCCCCGGTCCCGGGCCGCCGCCAGCTCCGCTTCCCACTCCTCCCGCCAGCGGGATCGTTCGTCCCGGGGGATCAGGAGGGAGGCCACGCCGATCCACCGGCGAACCAACCACGCCACCCCTCGCCTCGCCACGGGTCACGCCTCGCTGGGGCTCCGGGCAGGGAGGTCCCGGCTCAACAGTCGCGCCGCCTCCCCCAGCCGCTCCCCCGCCTCCGCCGCCAGAGCCCGCCCGGAGGGGGTGAGGGCGTAGAACCGGCGCCGGGGCCGGCCCGCCCGCCGAGCCTCATGGTCGTCCTCCCAACGGGAGGTGACGTGGGCCCACGATTCGAGCCGCCGCAGCGCCGGATATACGGTTCCGCTGGGCAGGCCCGAGGCCTCCATGATGTCGAAACCGTGGCGGTGTCCGGCGACCATGGCCCGGAGGATCAGGCTGGTGGCGTGCGTGAGTCGGATCGGTGTCATGGCGAGGCGGACGGCGTGGGGAACCGGGGTGCAGATGTAGAACTCTACATAGCCCGGACGGGGGGAGCGTGCCCCGGGTTTCAACCCGCCACGCGTGGCAGGCTCGGGCCGCTTCGTTGAAGCGCAAAGTCCCAGGCAGTACGATTCCCCATGCGCATCGTATCGCTGGCCTGCTCCAACACCGAGATCGTTCACGCCCTGGGATGTGGTCACCTCCTGGTGGGCGTGGACGACCATTCCGACTGGCCTCCGGAGCTGGTGGCCCCCCTGCCGAAGGTGGGACCGGACCTGGAGATCGATGTGGAGCGGGTGGCGGCCCTGGAGCCGGACCTGGTGCTGGCAACCCTCACGGTGCCGGGTCATGAGAAGGTGGTGGAGCGGCTGCAGGCCGCCGGTCTTCCCTTCATCGCCCCGGAACCCGTCTCCATCCCGGACGTCTACCGGGACATCGAGGAGATTGCCGCGCGCCTCGGCGTGGCGGATCGGGGCGCGGCCCTCGTGGAGGAGATGAAAGCCGAGTTGGGAGAGGGGGCCACCCCCCGGGAACAGGCGGATCGAGACCGGCCCTCCATCCTCATCCAGTGGTGGCCCAAGCCCGTGATCACCCCGGGCCGGCTGAGCTGGGCCCACGAGGCGGTGCTCCGGGCCGGCGGCCGCACGCCCATTGGCGACGAGGCGGTGAAGAGCCGGCCCCTGACGAACCAGGAGGTCGTGGCGCTGGCTCCCGACGCCATCGTCCTGTCGTGGTGTGGAGTCCACCCGGACAAGTACCGGCCCGACGTGGTTCTGGAGAACCCCGACTTCGCCGACGTCCCGGCGGTCCGCAACCGGCAGGTGCACTGCATCGGCGAGCCGTTCCTGGGACGACCCGGCCCGCGCCTCGTGGAGGGCGTCCGGGCGCTGCGAAGGGTGGTGATGGCCCTCTCCACCGTCGGATCGACCGCGCCGTGAGGCCCAGCCCCACCAGGTCTCGGGTCCGGACCGTCGGGGCCCTCAGCCTGCTGGCGGCCACGGCCGCCTGCGGGTGGTGGGGTGGGGACGGGGCCGGTCCCCCCGAGGACGAGGCCGCCGGGTCCTCTCCGGCGGCGGAGATCGTCGACGCGATGCCCGTCACCTCCCAGTCCGGGGGAGCCGTCGCCCAGGGCTCCACCGCCGACACCGCCGCCGCTGGAGCGGAAATCCCCACCCCTGGGGCGCCGTCACCCGGCGCCGACACCACCGGCCAGGCCGGCGGCGACCTCCAGGCCCGTGTGACCCGGTTGGAGGCGGTCAACGACAGCCTGCGGAACACGATTCTGGGTCTGGTGGCGCTGCAGGCGAACCGCGCCGCCCCCTCCCGCCCCGACACGGGAAGCGCCTCGGCCCAGACGTCCGAGATCATCGGGGAAGGGGCCGACACGGCCCGGAACTGGGGGCTTCGGATCATCATCGGCCTCCTCTTCCTGGCTCTCGTGGGCATCGCGGTGCGGCTGGTGGTCTGGGTTCTGGCCCAATTGGCGGAGCGCAGCGCGAAGAGGCGGCTCTTCTTCAAACGCCTCGGGCCAATCATCCGGATCGTCCTCTGGGGCCTGGGCGTCCTCTTCGTCGCCCTGATCATCGTGGACGTGGACCCCCAGGGTCTCCTGGCGGCCGGCGCCGCCGGCGGCGTGGCTCTGGGAATCGCTGCCCAGGACATCCTCAAGAACGTCTTCGGCGGACTGATCGTCCTCTTCGATCAACCCTTCCAGGTGGGCGACAAGATCTCGGTAGGGGGGAGCTACGGTGAGGTTGTGAGCATCGGCCTCCGCTCCACCCGCATCGTCACCCCCGACGACAACACGGTCACCGTGCCCAATGCCCAGGTGGTGGAGGGCCAGGTCTCCAACGCCAACTCCGGGGAGCTGAACTGCCAGGTCGTCACCGACCTCTGGCTCCCCGGCTGGGTGGACGAGGCCAAGGCCAAGGAGATCGCGTTCGAGGCGGCGTCCTCCTCACGGTACGTCTTCTTGAACAAGCCCATCGTCGTGCTGGTGAAGGACGAGTTCGACCACATCTTCCTGACCCACATCAAGGTGAAGGCCTACGTCCTGGACCCCCGCCACGAGTTCGTCTTCATGAGCGACGTCACGGAGCGGGCCCGTGCGGGATTCCGGGAAGCGGGTCTCCTCCCGGAGTTCCGGTCGTTCCAGGGCCCCGGCGGATACGACCCCATGGTGGAGGCACGGTGGGCGTGGGAAGGCGTCGGGCCCCATGCCCCTCGTGAGGCGGGACCCGGCGTCTCCGATCCTCGCCCGCTCCCGGACACGGAAGGCGAGGACGCAGAGGCCCCGACCCAGGTGGACGCTTGACCCCCGCCGGCGCGGGAGCCGAGACCGTCCTGGACGAGGCCGGATCGGCCGGGTCCGGACACCAGGATCCCGGCGCCGCGCTGGAGGCTGCCGTCGAGGCGCATCTCCAGGCGTGGTCCGAGTCGCTCCGGGAGGAACTGAGCCAACCTCTGCTGGACGCCCTGGCCCACGCCCGGGACGCCCACCGGAGGCTGGTGGAGGAAGCCGGACTCCAGCCGCTCCCGGAGGAGGGTCCGGACGAGGACGAGGCCACCCCGGGGGACGGTCCGGCGCCGGAGAGCCCGGCATCGGAGGTCGGGAAGGAGGACGAAGACGAAGACAAGGACGGTGACCCGGTGCCTGCCCGGGAGGCCCCCCTCACACCCCGGGAGTGGAGATCCCTGCGGGACTATCGGGAGGGTGTGCATCAGGAGGTCCTGCTCCCGATCCTGGAGGTGCTGCAGGAGCGGGATCCCGCCCGGGTTCTCAGCGAGCGCTGGAACGCCTTCCTGGTCGGCCTCCAGGCGGTGGCGGATCGAGCT
>JARRPL010000301.1:4092-4916 GCA_037382905.1 Gemmatimonadota bacterium
GAGCTCCCACCTCCATCCGCCGTCCGGCTCCGCGGGATCAGTATGCCCCCGCCGAGGACGACGGGCCCGGGCGAGCCCTTGCCAAGGCCGTGCTCCGGACTGGCCGGGGCGCCGCAGCGATCTTCTCCCGGGAGCCCAGAGAGCAGGTGGTGGAGGTGCGGGCGCTGGCCCGGTCGATCCTGGTCGGAGAAGAGCTTCCTGGGGTGGTGAACCTGCTGGACGTCCTCTACCGGACCCACGCCGACCCGCTGGCCCGATTGGAGATGGCCCTCACCGCCTGGATCCGGGACTGGTTCCCCATGGAATCCGGCGGCCACAACGCCCACGCTCACCTGGCTCCCGCGGATCGGGAGCGGCTGGAGGCCCTTCGTGGGGAACTGCGGGAGGCCTCGGTTCAGGCGGAGACCCCGGATGACCCTGCCGGCACCGAGGCCTCCGGCGGGGGCCCCGGGACCCCGACCGATGAGGGCGAACCCGCAGTGGAGACGGAGCCGCACACCGAAGGAACCCCGGAAGATCCCCGGACGGTGGCGGCGGCGCTTCAACGGACGCTGGACGAGGTGGCCGATTCATCGCTGCACGAGCCGGTCCTGGTTCCGATCCGGCAGGGGATCGACGTGCTGAAGCAGCGCCTGGCCACCGCCCTCCGGTACGGGGGCACGCCGCTGGCCCCCTCCGCCTCGGGGGCTGACCCGGATCGCCACGAGGGGGTCCGGAAGCGGATGGACGCCCGCAACGCCGTGTGGGAGCGGTGGTTCACCGTAGCCACCTCCCGCTTCTCCCTCGTAGACGAGATCCTGTCCCTGCAGTGGGACCTGGAGGGG
>JARRPL010000302.1:0-1013 GCA_037382905.1 Gemmatimonadota bacterium
GAGCGGGGGGTCTTCCCCCTGGTCCAGGGCGGTCGGGCCCGTCTCAACCTGGTCCACGCCGATGCGGTTGCGCTGGGGGCCATCGCCGCCGGCACCGTCGATGTGGCGGGCGGTCGAGTCTATCACCTGACCGACGACTTCCCCATCCGGGTTCGCGACCTGGTGCGCTGGGCCGGCGAAGGCCTGGGGCGGTCCATCGTCACACCGTCGATCCCCCTTCCCGTGGCCCGGGCCGGATTCGGGCTGCTCCAGGCCACCCTCACCCTGGCGGGCCGGGGGGACCTGGCCCGACACGCCCCGGGCATGCTGAACACGCTCACCCGGGACAATCCCTTCAGCTCCCGCCGGGCCCGGGAAGAGCTGGGTTGGGCCCCGGAGGTCCGTCCCGAGTCCGGCGTACCCGAGGCCTTCGGCTGGTGGGTCCGGGAACGGCGGAGTGGGGTTCACGCCGGCCACGGGGAGGGGTGACATGGATCCCGTTCTCCTGACCATCCTGGGCCTGGAGGTGCATCATCCCGCCTCGGTGGTGACGAATGTGCTGCTGGCCCTTCAGTGCGGGTGGCTCGGTGCCCGGATTCCATCGGGCATGGCCTCCAGGCTCTGGCGCGGCTTCTTCTGGTGCCTCGCCGTGGGGGCCGCCTTCGGAGCGCTGAAGCACGGATTCCCCTGGCTGGAGCCCCGGCTCTACGACGGCGTCCGGTTCATCTCCAACGTCGGCCTGGGTGCGGCCGTGGCCATGGCCCAGTTGGCGGTGGTGCGGAAGCACACGGATCCGGGAGCGTGGCGGACGGCGTTCTCGGGTCTGGCCCTCGCCCAATTTAGCGTGCTGCTGGCCTGTTGCGTCCGAAGCCAGGACTTCCTGATCCCCGCCCTGGACCTCGCCATCGGCATGGGTCCCGTGCTGGTGGTCGAGTCGGTGGCCGGGCTCGGCGGTCGGATCTCCAGCCGGTGGGTTGCGGCGGGGCTGGCCGTGGCTCTCGTCGGGGGTGGGCTGTACGCCGCCGAGATGGCAC
>JARRPL010000302.1:1020-6544 GCA_037382905.1 Gemmatimonadota bacterium
CCGGGGAGTCGCGTCGACGCGACCCCCGAACAGGGCAGGGGGGGCATCGTGGAGCTGAGCATCCTTCTCGGCGCTGCCGGGACCTGTGCCCTCGGCGCGGTCCTGCCGT
This sequence comes from Gemmatimonadota bacterium, assembly GCA_037382905.1. GTDB lineage: Bacteria > Gemmatimonadota > Gemmatimonadetes > Longimicrobiales > Gaopeijiaceae > Gaopeijia. The sequence goes on from JARRPL010000302.1 coordinate 1,130, forward strand.
GGATCAGCACCGAGGCCGTCCTCCTGGGGGCGCTCCTGGCGTTGCCGGCATCGTGGGTGCCCGCGGCGGTGGCGGCGTGCGCGGCGGGACAGATGACGGGCAAGGCCGGCCTCTATCTGTTGGCCCGTTCCGCCCCGCACCGACTGCCGGACCGTGCGGCCGGGGTCCTGGCCCGCGCCCGGGGTCTGGCCCGGCGCCCCCGGTTTCTGGCGGCGGCGGTCCTCACCGGATCGGCGGTGGCCCTCCCCCCGTTCTACCTCATCACCCTGGCCAGTGGTCTGGCCCGGCTCCCCTTCGCCCTGTTCACGGCGGCGGGCCTGCTGGGGTGCCTCCTCCGTTACGGCGTGCTGGCCTGGGGAGCCGGCATGCTCGGGCTCGGAGGTGCAGCATGAAGTACCGGATCCCACTCGTCCTCGCCCTGTCGATCACACCCCTGCCCATCGCCGGGGCCCAGTCGATCCATATGCCGGAGATCACCTCGGCCCCGAGCCTCGTGTCCCGGTGCCCGGACCCTTCCGGGACCCAGGCCAACCCGGTCCTGGTCCAGGTCCGGTCCACGCTGGCGGAGCCGGAGGACGCCCGGGGTAGAATGCGTCTCCAGTCCTTGCAGGATTCCCTGGAGGGCATCCTGGCCGTCGACCCCGATCGGACGGAAGACCGATACCTCCTTGCCGTGGTCCTGGGGGGACGCAGCGAGCTGGCCGGCGGTCGCGGAAAGCTGAAATGGGCGGGGGCCATGCGGGCGGAGGCCCAGCAGGTTCTGGCTACGGATCCGGATCACCCCGGCGCGAACCATCTCATGGGGAGACTCCATGCGGCGGTGGAGCGGATGGGGAGGACGAAGCGCTTCCTTGCGCGAACCCTCTTCGACGGCGAGGCGTTGGCGGGGGCGAGCTGGGCCAGCGCACGGGAGCATCTCGCCCGTGCCGAGCGGGACGCGCCGTGCCAGCCGGAGCACCACCTCGAGCTGGCCCGGCTCCATCAGGAGCTGGGCGAGGTGAGGCAGGCGCGGGAGGAGGCCCGCCACGTCCTGGAGCTCATGGGGTCCGAGGGGGCCCACAGCCACCTCTGGAGAGGTGCCGCCGCCCTGATGGAACGACTCTCCCCGCCGGGCCACGCCGGGTCCTCCGTGGATTTGTGAAAAGGTCTCGCACGTCCCATGATGCCGGACCTGGTGCCCGCCGGTCCCGTTCCGCCCGCATCTCGACTCGCCCATGGCAGCCTCCGATCCCACCCGACGCGATTTCCTGGCCCGGGGGGCCGCTGCGGCCTTCGGCGCCGCCGTCGTGCCTCGCCACGTCCTGGGTGGGCCCCGACACCAGGCCCCCAGCGACACCCTGAACGTCGGGATCATCGGCGCCGGCGGGATGGGGGCCGAGAACGCCCAACAGCTCGGCTCCGAGAACATCGTGGCGGTGTGCGACCTGGACTTCGCCTACGTGGAGCGGAAGGTGGCGGAGCGACTGACCGACGGGGACGGAAACCCCCGGGAGAAGGGGCACCGCTGGAAGGAGCAGTTCCAGCAGGCGGCGCGCTACCAGGACTTCCGGGAGATGCTGGAGCGGGAAGGGGACCTGGATGCCGTGGTCATCGCCACGCCGGACCATCTCCACGCCGTCATGGCCCAGGCCGCCATGCAGAAGGGTCTGCACGTCTACGTGCAGAAGCCCCTCACCTGGTCCGTCCACGAGGCCCGGGTCCTGGCCCGTACGGCTCGGGAGACCGGCGTCGTCACCCAGATGGGCAATCAGGGGCATTCCTCCGACGACGCCCGCCTCGTCAACGAGTGGGTGCAGGCCGGGGTGATCGGGCCGGTCCGGGAGGTACACGTCTGGACCAATCGGCCCATCTGGCCCCAGGGGCTCCCGGCGCCGGTCTACCCCCCGGCGGAGCGGGACTTCGGCGAGATGACCTCCTGGTGGCCGGGGGATGTGGCAGGACTCGTGGCGGAGGCCATCGGCGGGGACTTCCGCCCTCCCGACGGGTTCGACTTCGACGCCTGGAAGGGCCCGGCGGTCACGGAGATGGACTTCCATCCGATCCTCCACCCCTTCCACTGGCGGGGCTGGGTCCCCTTCGGAGTCGGAGCGTTGGGGGATATGGGCGCACACCTGGTGGACCACCCCTACTGGGCGCTGGATCTGGGTCTTCCCACGGCGATCGAGGCCACCTCCACACCCTGGGGCGGGGGGAGCGACAATCCAGTCACCTACCCCCTCGCCACCGCGGTTCACTACGAGTTTCCACGGCGTGGTCTCCAACCGCCCGTGGAGATGCACTGGTACGATGGCGGCCTCATGCCCAAGCGGCCGGAGGCCCTCCCGGACGACGTCCAGCTCGATCGGGGCGGAGGGGTGATCCTCCAGGGAGAGCGGGGGATCCTGGTCCACGAGACCTACGGCCGGAACCCCAGGCTGTACCCCGAGGCGCTGAATGCCGAGGCGGCGGCGGTTCCACGTCGCTACGAACGCGTCCCCGATGAGAACCACGAGATGAACTGGGCCCGGGCCTGCAAGGGGCTGGAGGCGCCGGTGAGTCCCTTCTCCTACGCCGCACCCCTCACCGAGACCATGCTCCTGGGGCTGGTGGCCCTCCGGGCCGGCCAGGGGCGCAAGATCCACTACGATGCCGAGGCCATGCGGGTCACCGACATGGAAGACGCCAACCGTTATCTGACCCGGGACTACCGCCCGGGGTGGGAGGTCCGATGAAGGAGTCCCGAGTCCTGCGCGCCTGCCTCGTGTCCGCCCTCGTGGCCGCCATCCAGGGGTGTGGGCCGGCCCCTGACGCCGACGCCGCCTCGGACCCGGACGGGTCTCGAGAGGTCGGTCCCGGAGAGAGACAGGAGGCCATGAATACGTTGACGGCGGAGGAGCGGGCCCAGGGCTGGCAGCTCCTCTTCGACGGCGAGAGCCTGGACCAGTGGCGAGGCTTCCGTCAGGACGTCCTTCCCGACGGATGGGTGGCACAGGAGGGTCTCCTGGTCCGGACCGAAGGGGGAGGGGACATCATCACCAGGGACACCTTCCGGGACTTCGAGCTCTCGCTGGACTGGATGGTCCACGAGGGGGGCAACTCCGGGATCCTGTACCGCGTGAGCGAAGAGGTGGCCCGAACCTTCGAGGGCGCGCCGGAGATGCAGGTGCTGGACGACGCCGTCCATGTGGACGGGGGGGATCCTCTGACCTCCGCAGGGGCCAACTACGCCATGCACCCGGCGCCCCGGGGTGTCGTGCATCCCGCCGGGGAGTGGAACCACGCCCGGATCCGGGTCCAGGGGAATCACGTCACCCACTGGCTCAACGGACAGGAGATCGTGGATTACGAGCTGGGGAGCGACGACTGGAACCGCCGTCTGGCCCGGAGCAAGTTCACCCAGTGGCCCGCCTACGGCACCTTTCCGGAGGGGCATATCGCGCTGCAGGATCACGGGGACTGGGTGGCCTATCGCAACATCAAGATCCGGAGGCTCGACCCGTGAACCGCCGGGGATTCGTCGGCGGCTTGGCGGCCCTGGGGCTGGCCGGTCCTCTGGCGGCCCGGGAGCTCGTGTGGGACTCCGGTGCGCCGGCGGAGGCCTGGGGCGTCCAGCTCTACACGGTCCGCGACCGGATGGCCGAAGACGTGCGGGGGACGCTGGAGGCGGTCGCGGAGATGGGCTACCGGGAGGTGGAGTTCGCCGGCCTCTTCGACTGGACACCGTCGGAGATGCGGGCTCTGCTGGACGACCTGGGCCTGAGGGCGGCGTCGAGCCATCACCCCATGCAGGTCATCCGGGACGACTGGCCGGCGGCCCTGGACGCCGCCGAGACGCTGGGCCAGTCGCTGGTGGTCCTGCCGTCCCTCCCTCCCGACGCCCGGACCCCCGATGGCCTCCGATCTCTGGCCACGGAACTCAACCGGGCCGGCGAAGCGGCCCGAGCGGCCCGGGCCCGGGGGCTGGAGCTGGGATTCCACAACCACGCCTTCGAGGTCACCCCCCTGGAAGATCCGGTGCGCCGAGGCAGCCCGGAGCGGCCGTTGGACATCCTTCTCGCCGGGACCGACCCCGAACTCGTCGGCTTCGAGCTCGACCTCTTCTGGGCCGTGGAGGGCGGAACCGACCCGGAAGACTGGTTCCGGGGCCATCCGGGCCGCTTCCACGCCGTCCACGTCAAGGACCGGAGCCGCAGCGGCGAGATGGTGACGGTGGGGGCGGGCACGCTGGACTTCAGCCACCTCCTGCAGGTCGGTCAGGACGTCGGCGGCGTCCGGCACGCCTTCGTGGAACATGATCGCCCCCGGGACTCCATGGCCACCCTCCGGGACGCCATCCGATATCTCAACTCCCTCCCCGGGTAGCCCCGGGGGATCACGTCGCCGGCCGCGGGGAATCCGGCGGGACCGGCCAGGCGCAGCGAGGAGCGGTATGCCCAGCAAGGCTCAACAGGAAGAGTACGACGCCATCGTGGTCGGCTCCGGTGCCGCCGGGGGAATGACGGCCTTCATCCTGTCGGTGAACGGGCTGCGGGTTCTCATGCTGGAGGCGGGTCGTGACTACGATCCCGTCACCGAGACCCCCATGTTCCAGCTTCCCATGGAGGCCCCCCTCAGGGGCGGATGGACGCCGGAGAAGCCGTTCGGGTTCTACGATGCGACGGTGGATGGGGGCTGGCAGGTACCCGGCGAACCCTACGCCAGCGTCGACGACGCAAACTTTCTGTGGTGGCGGGCTCGCATGCTGGGGGGTCGGACCAACCACTGGGGACGGATCTCCCTGAGGATGGGCCCGTACGACTTCAAGCCGTACTCCCGGGACGGGCTCGGCGCCGACTGGCCCATGACGTACGAGGACCTGGAGCCGTGGTACGACCGCACCGAGGCCCTCATCGGGGTGTACGGCGCCAACGACGGGCTCGAGAACACGCCGAACTCGTCCCCGGGCGTCCTCCAGCCACCGCCGGCTCCCCGGGCCACGGAGCTGCTCATGAAGCAGGCCTGCGACGGCCTGGACATCCCCATGGTGGCGGGGCACCTGGCCATCCTCACCCAACGCCAGGATGCCGAGCGCCTCCCCCGGATGCTCTTCCCGGACAATGCCCTGGCCCGGCGGGTGACCGCCGAGTCCATGCGCTCCCGTGCAGCGTGTTTCTGGGCCACACCCTGCGGCCGGGGATGCTCCATCAAGGCGAACTTCCAGTCCACCACCGTCCTGATCCCCCCGGCGCTGGCGACGGGCAACCTGGAGATCCGGACCGACGCCATGGTGCGGGAGGTCACCGTGGACGATCGGGGTCGGGCCACGGGCGTGCACTACGTCGACAAGACCACCCGCCGGGACGTCCACGTCCGGGGCCGGGTGGTGGTGCTGGCAGCCAGCGCTTGCGAGTCGGCCCGGATCCTCCTGAACTCCCGGAGCTCACTCTTCCCCCAGGG
>JARRPL010000303.1:0-4023 GCA_037382905.1 Gemmatimonadota bacterium
CGAGCACCTCGACCTCGCGGTCCGGGCCCCGCCCCTCGCCCCTGCCTCTGGGCCGCCCCAGCACGAACTCCTCACCGTCGATCCGCCCTCCCAATTCGACCAGAGCCTGTCCAGCCACGACGGCACTGGTCCGCTTGAGACACCGCCCCTGAGGGTGACTCGCCGAGGCTCAGGAGGTGGCCGCCGCCTCGGCGCAGCCCGCCCATCCGCGCATCCCTCTCGAGCACCTTTGCATCGCCGGCCTCCCGGCAGGGAGCCTCCCCGGCAGCCGCTCGAAGCAGCTCTACGGCACCCACAAGAAGCGGCTTGCCCCTGCTGCGGACGCCCTCGTATCGTAACTCTTCCGGCAGAGTGCCCCTTTGTTTTCCTATGCCATCGATTTCCCCCGCAGTGGAGCGTCCGCTACGACAGACGACACGCGCCTCGGCGTCGCCTTCCGGGGCCATGCCTGCGGCGCCCCCCGTCCTTCTGTACGACGGCCTGTGCGGGTTCTGCGACCGGACGGTCCGGTTCCTCCTCACGCGGGATCCCGGGGGTGCGATGAGGTTCGCGCCGCTCCAGGGGGAAACGGCCGACGGGGTGGTTCGGCGGCACCCCTGGCTGGAGGGTGTGGATTCCCTCGTGCTTGTGATGCGGCGCGACGCCGGGGAGTCGGTGTACGTCCGCTCCGATGCGGTGCTCGGAGTCGCGGAGTATCTCGGCGGCCTGTGGCGGCTCGCCGGTGTGTGCCGGCTCGTTCCCCGGGTCGTGCGGGACTGGGCATACGATCTGTTCGCCCGCTATCGGTTCATTATGGCCGGTCGCCGCGACACCTGTCGGATCCCAGATCCTGACGAGCGGACGAGGTTCCTACCGTGAGGGGGCGTACGTACGACCGCCCCGGATCGGCTCCAGTGGGGTGATCGAGCATCCTCACGGACATCTGGGCGGCGATGGCGTCGCCGATCCACGCGCTCCCCCTCGACCTGTTCCGCATCCTGGCCGGTCTCGTCGGGCTCGCCTACTTCCTGCGGATTCTATACGACGCGCCGGACCTCACCAGTCAGGATGGCCTGATCGATCACCGGCTGTGTCGGCGGGTCTTCCCTCCCACGCGGATGACGCTGTTTCATCCGCGTCTCCCGTCGTGGCTGTACCGGCCGGTGTTCGCCGTCGCCTGCCTGGCGGCGGTCTTCGTCGTCGTGGGATATCACCCCCGGATCAGCGCCGTCTTCATGTATCTCGTGGCGGTGTCGACGTACCGATGGAACCTCTTCGCGGTGTACGTCGACGACGCCATCGCACATCTCACCGTCCACTGGCTCGCTCTCCTCCCGGTGGGTCGAACGCTGACGATCACGGGATGGGTGAACGAGGGATCCGCGTCGCTCGACGCCTGGTCGTCGGTCACGGTTTCGGGCGCCTCGACCCGCGCCCTCATGGCCAACCTGGCCCTCGTCTACGTAGTCGCGGGCCTGTACAAGTTCTCAAGCCCCATGTGGCGGGACGGGACGGCGCTGCACGCCATCCTCCGCATGCCGATCTCGCGGTTCCCCGATGTCTGGAAGGAATCGCACGGGCCCCTCCTCCGCGCGGCCAACTACTGGGCGCTGATGGTCGAGCCGCTCCTGGCGTTCATGTTCATCGCACCCGCCAACAGCCTCCTCAAGTGGGTGCTCGTGCTCTGCGCGTTGGCCTTCCACCTCGGCATTATCGCCACGCTGAAGATCCCGTTCGCCAACCTGGCGATGCTCGGAGCCGTCCCACTCGCGCTCGCGCCGGAATTCATGCAGGGCTCTTTCGGGCGGCCGCCTCCGACCCACATCGCCTCCGGGGAGCCCGCCGTGACCGGGCTGCTGGCCTGGGGACTTGTCGCGATACTCATCCTGATGGTCCTCCTCGAGGTGCTCCGCAGCTGGAACCTCAACGGCACGCCTCTGTGGAAGACCCACATCTCCGGGTTCCTCCGCAACCCGATCTACGTGCTGCTCTGGCTCGTCGGGATCGCCCAGAGCTACCGTCTCTTCGACTGGATCGACTCGCGGAACTACCACGTCCGGTACGAAGTCCACACCTATCGCAGCGAGTCGCCCGACGAGCCGAACGTAGTGGATCCTGCGGAGGTCTTTCCTCGCAGCCTACGACACCTCCTGCTCCAGTCGTACCTGGTCGGGAGCGTATGGCTTCAACTAGAGCCGGAAGATCTCCAGGAGTTGCGGGCATCTCTCATGACACGTCACGCGCAACGGTTCGCTCGTCGGTACCCCGAGGCCTGCACGGTGGAGGTCCATGCCACGACCCAGCGCGTCACGAGCGACAACCTGGGCCTCCGCCGAGGCCGCCGATTCCTGTTCATGCGGTTCTCCTGTGACAACGGCGAAGCGGTGATGGAATTCATGGCGGACGGTCCGCCCCGGACGGCCGAAGCCTGATGTGCGGGATCGTCGCCGTCCGGTCGTCGTCCGGCGTGGACGCCGAGGCCCTTCGGAGAGCCATGGACGCGCTCGCGCACCGCGGCCCGGACGGACGGGGGAGGTGGATCTCGCAGTCCGGCGAGGTGGCTCTGGGGCATACCCGACTCGCGATCATCGATCCGGTGGGTGGGACCCAGCCCCTCGCCAACGAGGACGGTCGGATCCGCCTCACGTGCAACGGAGATTTCTACGGTTACCGCGAGGTCCGTCAGACGCTCGAGCAGAAGGGCCACACCTTCCGGGCGGGCTCGGACAGTGAGGTGGCGCTACACCTGTACGAGGACCACGGCCGGGACTTCGTGCACCACCTTCGCGGTCAGTTCGCGTTCGTCCTCTGGGACGAGCGGGAGGGAACGCTGCTGGCGGTGCGTGACCGCCTCGGGATCAAGCCTCTCTTCTTCGCCGAGGTGGGTGACACGCTGCTTCTCGCCTCGGAAGCCAAGGCCCTGTTCGCGGTCGGAGTCCGGGCTAGATGGGACCTCATGGCCGTCTACCAGCTGCTCCATGCGTGCCCCCGCCCGTCGGTTACGATGTTCGCGGGGGTTCGGCAGATCCCTCCCGGGCACATGCTCGTCTCGACGCCGGCCGGATATCGCCTCGAAAAGTACTGGGAGGTACCGAACCCCCCGGCACTACCGAGTCCGGGTGGTGAGCCGGATGCGGCCCTCGTGAAGCGAGTCCGCGACCTGGTGACCGAGTCGGTCCGGACGAGACTCCAAGCCGACGTCCCGGTCGGCTGCCTGCTCAGTGGCGGACTAGACTCCTCGTCCATCCTGGGCATCGCGGGAGCGTCGCAGGACACTCCGGTCGGGGCGTTCACGGTGGGATTCGACGATGCGGACTTCGACGAGAGCCCCGGCGCCGCGGAGGCCGCCCGATTCTCCCGAGCGGACCACCACGTCGTGGCCGTGACCGATCGAGTGCTTGCGGACCACTTCCACGACGCCGTCTGGCACGCCGAAACCGTCCAGTACAACGCTCACGGAACCGCGCGCTTCCTCCTGAGTCGAGCCGTCCGCGACGCGGGCTACAAGTCCGTATTGGCCGGAGAGGGCGCCGACGAGCTCTTCTACGGCTACGAGTTCACCCGCGCGGCTGCGAGGGTCACCGGCTCGCGCAGCATTCTGGGCACTCTGAGGATGCTCCCGCGCCTGATGCGGTCACCCCGACGACGATACCCCGGCCTGCACGCGGCATCCCCCTGGATGGCACGACTGGCGACGCTGCTGGACGTATCGCCCGCGCTGCTCCGCCGCCTCACCGGAGGCCTCGATAGCCTCCATTCACTCCTGAGCCCCGAGTTCATGCGGGAGTTCGGGGACTACGACGTGTACCACGACTTCTATCAGGACTGCGACCGCGCCGCTGGAATCTCGGCCTGGCCCCCGGGGCGTCAGCTCACCTACCTGTGGCTGCGGTCCATCTTCGCGAACTATCACCTCGCGGCGGATCGCCTCGACATGGCGCACGGGGTCGAGGTGCGCTTCCCGTTCCTGGATCATGCGCTCCTGGAATTCCTGCAGCAGCAGCCGCTCGACACCTTGGCCAACGCACCACGTGAGAAGCACCT
>JARRPL010000304.1:0-4791 GCA_037382905.1 Gemmatimonadota bacterium
GGAGGAAGGTGTCTGGAAGGTGGACCGGGACGTATGCGGGTTGAGGGACGCGCCCCCTGAAGGCTGACCCACCCTTACAGAGCCTTCGGTGCGTTTCCCCATGCCCCCGAGGCGTGGTCAGCTTCAGCGGGTCTAGAGTCCCAGTTCGGGCCCTCGGGCGTCGCTCACCTCTCCCCCGGAGGACGCGCTGCCCCCGGGATCCTTATCCTCTCGCTCCAACCGGCGGGTGGGCATATGTTCGGGCTGGACCCACCACCACCTCCTGGAGCCCATCGTGTCACACCATCCGTCCCACGTCGCCGCCTTCGCCGTCATCCTCGTCGGACTCACCGGAGCGACGCCGCCGGCCGCCGCCCAGTCACCGTTCTCTTCCATCACGTGGCGATCCATCGGCCCCGTGAACACCAGCGGCCGCATCGACGACATCGCCGTCGCGCGGGTGAAGGGGAAGGCCGACGCCGTCTACGTCGCCACCGCCAGTGGCGGGCTCTGGAAGAGTGCCAACAACGGCACGTCGTGGACGCCCGTCTTCGACCACGTCGATGCGATGATGTCCATCGGCGCCGTGGCCGTCGCGCCCTCCCAGCCGCTCACTGTGTGGGTGGGCCCTGGCGAAGCGAACACACGCCAGAGCTCGAGCTGGGGCGACGGCGTCTACAAGAGCACCGACGGCGGCGAGACCTGGACGGACATGGGGCTCGAGGATACGCGCTCCATCGGTCGCATCGTCATCGATCCGACGGACCCGAACATCGTGTACGTCGCCGCCCAGGGGCACCTCTGGGGACCGAACGCCGAGCGTGGCCTGTTCAAGACCACCGACGCCGGCCGCACGTGGAACAAGGTCCTCTTCGTGGACGAGAACACCGGCGCAACCGACCTCGTCATCGACCCCGGGAATCCGGCCGTGCTCTACGTGGCCATGTACCAGCGCCAGCGCCGGACATGGGGCTTCAACGGTGGCGGCCCCGGCTCGGGCATCTACAAGACGAACGACGGTGGCGCGACGTGGACCGAGCTGACGAACGGACTTCCGGCGGGGGACAAGGGGCGACCACCTGGGAGAAGGTGTCGTCCCTCAACACCCGCCCGAACTACTACTCGCAGATCCGCATCGACCCGCAGGACCACGACAACGTCTACGTCCTCGGCTCCAATCGCGGGTTCTACATCTCGGAGGACGGCGGCAGGTCCTTCATCGAGTTGTTCAGCAACGTGCACGGCGAGGACCACGCCCTCTGGCTCGATCCCGAACAGCCGAATCACATGATCGTCGGCGGCGATGGCGGCATCTCCATCTCGTGGGACCGAGGACGGACGTGGGACTTCCGGCGTAACATGCCCATCGGCCAGTTCTATGAAGTGGACGTGGACAACAGCGTCCCCTTCCGCATTTGCGGCGGACTGCAGGACAACGGCGTCTGGTGCATGCCGAGCGCGGTTCGCAACCGGAACGGCATCGCCGACCGCGACGCCTGGAACATCGGCGGCGGCGACGGTTTCCATTCGCTCTTCGATCCCACCGACAATGACATGGTGCTTCAGTCGTCGCAGAACGGGAACGCGGCGTGGGTGAACATCGAGACCATCGAGCGGCGCGGGGCGCGTCCCGGCACCGGTGATCGCCCCGCCCAAGGGGGCGAAGGTCCCGGCGGTGGCGAAGGCGCCGCCGAGGGATACCGCTGGAACTGGGACACGCCCATGATCGTCTCCAGGCGCGATCCCAACGTCTGGTACATGGGCGCGCAGCTGCTCTTCAAGAGCATGGACAAGGGATCGAGCTGGGCGAAGATCAGCCCCGACCTCACCCTCGACGTCGATCGCGACACGTTAAGAATGATGGGCGCCGTGGTGGGCCCCGACGCGCTGTCGCGGCACGACGGCCAGTCCAACTACAGCTCGCTCACCACGATCAGCGAGTCGCCGCTGGACGGGATGGTGATCTACACCGGCAGCGACGACGGCCAGGTACAGCTCACGCGGGACGGCGGCGCGACCTGGACGAACCTCACGCGGATGATCCCGGGCGTGCCCGACCAGACGTACGTGAGCACCGTGCTGGCGTCCCAGTTCGTCGCCGGCCGCGTTTACGTGACCTTCGACGGGCACTACACCGACGACTACAAGCCGTACGTGTTCGTCAGTGACGACTTCGGCACTACGTGGCGCTCCCTGGCCGAGGGCCTGCCGGAGACGAGCGTCAATCGCATCGCCGAGCATCCGAGGAACGCCAAGGTGCTCGTCCTCGCCCACGAGCGTGGCGTGCACGCGTCGAACGACGGTGGCGCCGCGTGGCATCCGCTCACGACGAACATGCCCACGGTTGCCGTGGACGACGTCGTCTTCCAGGAGCGCGACAACGCCCTCGTGGCCGGGACGCACGGTCGCGGGATCTGGGTGCTCGACGACGTGGGCCCCATCGAGGCGCTCACCGCCGACGCGTTGGAGGCCGACGTGACGCTCCTACCCATCAACGTGGCACGTGAGATGAGCACCTTCTCGCCGCAGGCGTGGTACGGCGCCGGCGAGTTCTTCGCGCCCAACCCCGATTGGGACGCACACATCGCCTACTACCTGAAGGATGACGCCACCGGGTCCGCCGAGATCGTGGTGATGGACGGCACGGGGGAGATCATCCGCAGTCTGGAAGGCCCCGTCGCGAAGGGCCTGAACCAGGTCTCCTGGGATCTCCGCTATGAGCCACCGGTGGATTCGACGAACGTCCCCGCCTCCGGTGGTCGGGGTGGCCGAGGTGGTGGGCGCGGAGGGCCGCCCGCCGCCGTACAGGTGGGGTATCCCGCCGGCGGTGGGGGCTTCCGGCGCGGCGGCCTGCCGCAGGGTCCGCTCGTCCTGCCCGGCACCTACAACGTGCGCGTGACGATTCCCGGCAAGGCGCCCCTCACGAGCCAGGTCGTCGTGGAGGCCGATCCGCTCCCGAAGTTCACCGCGGCTGATCGCGAGGCGCGGCACGAGCTCCTCATGAGCATCTACGACTGGATGAAGACCCTGGGCTCGGCACGCGAGGCCGTCGCCCAACTCACCTCACAGCGCGATACGATCCAATCCGACCTCGGTGCGCCCGCCGACTCCATTAACGCGCGCATCGCGCGGCTCAGCACCGAGGTGGATCGCGCCTTCAACAGCGTCAACGGGCAACGCAGGCCCATCGAGGGGTGGAGCGGACTGCCCAGCGTGGACCAGCGACAGGCGCTGGACTACGCCCTCGAGGCCGCGGAAGGGGCCGTCGCCGAGCTCGACCAGCTCGTCGGGACGGACATCCCCGCCGCGTACCAGGCTGCGGGCAAGACGTGGAGGAATGCCGTGAAGGAAGTGGGTAAGCCGTAACGCGTCAGGCGGCTTGCACCGGCCCGGGCCGACCATACCTTCAACCTCATCGCTGCACCCACCGCCCGGAGTCGGCGATCTGCCGGTTCGCCGCAATGGGATCATCGAAACTGGAGGCGATCCATGAGAGTCAACGCCGTTACCAGAGGTGTTGTCGGAGCAATCGCGATCGTGCTCACCCTTGTGTTCGTACCTGACGACACGGTTGCTCAGAGATACGTCGACACGGAGCCTGCGGCGGAGTATCAGGCGAAGGACTTTGTACTCGAATGGCTCAGCAATCCCGATGTCGAGGAGAAGTATGGGACGATGTCGGATGCCATATGGTCCTACGCCGAGCTTGGCATGCAGGAAATCAGATCGGCCAAGGTTCTCACCGATGACCTGGAGCGAAACGGCTTCCAGGTTGAGCGTGGCGTCTCTGGCATGCCCACTGCGTTTGTCGCCACCTGGGGATCGGGCAGGCCGGTGGTTGGACTCATGGCTGAGTACGACGCTTTGCCGGGCCTTTCGCAGCAGGGTGACGTGCCACACCAGGCGCCCCTCGTTCCCGGTGCTCCCGGACACGGCTGTGGGCACAATCAACAGGGGCCCGCCGTGATTCCGGCGGCATTGGCCCTGAAAGCCGCAATGGAGGAATTCGGAATCGGGGGCACGATCAAGGTCTTTGGAGGACCGGCGGAGGAGACCCTGATCAGCCGCGTGTACATGGCGAGGGATCATCTGTTCGACGATCTGGATGTGGTTTTGTCCAACCACGGCGGCACTGAACTGGGCACGCGTTACGGCGTGAGTGGAGACGCGATCTTCTCCACCGTCTTCACGTTCAGAGGCGAGACCGCACACGCGGCGGGGAGTCCGTGGACCGCCCGCAGCGCTCAGGACGCGGTGGAGATCATGAACGTGGCGGCGAACTACCTGCGTGAGCACCTGTTCTACACCTATCGCCTGCACTACGTGGTCATCGAGGCCGGCGAGGCGCCGAACGTGGTACCCGACTACGCCAGAGTGTGGTACTTCACGAGAAACACCGATGACCGAGTGGAGGAGATGCATGAGAAGGTCATCAACTGCGCTCGGGCGGCCGCGCTGGCCACTGGCACGGAGATGTCGTATCGCGTCCTCTCGGCCGCACATCAGAGCCGCGCGCCGAAGTCGCTGGCGGTTCTGGCACAGCGCAACATAGAGCTGGTTGGCATGCCCGAGTGGACTGAAGAGGAGCAGGCCTTCGCCAAGGAGATGCAGAGGGAGCTCGGCAAGGAGGAAACCGGATTGCCCACCGAGGTCTCGGAACTCAGGTATTGGGATTCCACAATGACGTTCACCGGAGGAGGGTCGAGTGATATCGCGGATCTGCAGATGCAGACCGCCAACGTCACCGTCAGCATCCCCGGAGACGTACCCGGAGACATAGGGCATCACTGGAGCAGAACCGCCGGGAACTTC
>JARRPL010000305.1:0-3957 GCA_037382905.1 Gemmatimonadota bacterium
CCGGCGCCGGGGGGAGGAGGGCCTCGCCGAGCTCGCCGACCCGGAACGGGCGGTGGAGGGGGCCGTCCCTGCCGGGGTGGCGTCGGAGGAGGAGGATCCCGGGACCATCCGATACCGGACCGTCGACTGGCGGGCCCTTCGGAGGCTGGGGCCGTCACCGCGGCTCCACCTGGAGACGGTCCGAGGCCGGATCGAGCTGCGACTCCTTCCCGAAGAGGCGCCCCTCACCGTGGACGCCATCGTCGCCACCGCCGTGGCCGGGCGGTACGACGACACGCCCTTCCACCGGGTGGTCCCCAACTTCGTGGCCCAAGGGGGGGACGTCAGCCTCGGCGGGGTCCGGGAGGGCGCGGGCTTCCGCCTTCGCAGCGAGTTCACCCGGGTGAGCTACGGCCGGGGCGTGCTGGGGATGGCCAGTGCCGGGAAGGACACCGAGACGACCCAGTTCTTCCTCACCCATTCCCCCCAGCCCCACCTCGACGGAGGCTACACCGCGTTCGGCTGGGTGGAAGAGGGCCTCGACGTGCTGGACTCCCTGGCCCCGGAGGACCGGGTGCTTCGGGCGTGGGTGTCGCCCGGCTGACCCACGGGGCCACCGGCGCCGATGGGTGGAGGGTGCCCCGCCCCTCGAATCGGATGAACACTGTTACAGTTGTGAGGCCCCCAGGCCATTGAGCATCAGCCACGACATGTTTACACTGTTCACATGTCTGAACAACGCGAACGAATCCTGTCCCACGCGTGCGACCTGTATCTCTCCGATGGCCTCGAGGGATTCTCCATGCGGAAGCTGGCCCGAGCCGTCGGGGTGACCGCACCGGCTCTGTATCGCCACTACGAGAGCAAGGAACGGCTGCTACAGGACGTCATGGTCCAGGCCTATCAGCATTTTTCCCAGTATCTCTACCGGGCCCTGGTGGGCACGACGCCCAGGGAGCGGATGCACCTCGCCTCCCAGGGGTATCTGGACTTCGCTCTGGAGCACCCGAAGCTCTACGACATCCTCTTCGCCACGCCGGACACGAGTGGGCTGGGGGAGAGCTCCGAAGAGCTGGAGGCGCTCGGCTGCGCCGTCGGGCAGTTCTGGCGCGACCGGGTCCGGGAGTGCATGGACGACGGCATCCTCGCAGAGGGCGATACCGAGTCCATCTCCACCACCATGTGGGCCCACGCTCACGGGTTGCTGACGCTGCACCGCAAAGGGGTGCTCACCCGTGGAGGCGAGCTGAGTGACGAGGAGTTCAGATCGGTCTTCGAGGCCTCGTCCATCCGTCTCCTGAGCGGCCTTGGAACCGCCGAATTCGTGGCGGATCTCGCCTCAGAGGGTGGGATGGGCACCGACGACAGTGCCCAGACCGGGGGCGAGGCGGTGCCGGGAGCCGCCACCGTGAGCGTGAGGGAGTGAGGTCGACACCGCCGCCGATGGCGCTGCTCGACGTTTCAATCCGATGAATCCGACCGAGGAAGCACCGGGATATCGATCGATGGCCATGAACGGGATGAAGACGGGGCCGGGGCGCGGGGGACCGCGCTTCCCCGGCATCGTGATGGCGGCGCTGCTGCTGGTGGTGGCGGTCGGTGCGCCGGTCACGGCTCAGGAGCCGGTGGGGACCGGCCCAGCGGCACCACGGGGTGTGCTGACCCTTCAGGAAGCGGTGCGCACCGCGGTAGAGAGGAACCCCGAGCTGCAGTCGGCACGGCTGGTGCTGGAGCAGGCTCAGGAGCAGGTGGACGAGGCGTGGGGAAACGTGTTTCCCTCGGCGGACCTGACCACGACGTACACCCGGAACCTCTCGGTCCCGGTGTCGTTCCTCCCGGGGATCATCTTCGATCCCGACGCCGACCCGGACGAATTGATCGCCGTCCAGTTCGGAGCGGACAACCTCTGGAATCTCTCCATCGACGTGGAGCAGCCCCTGTTCAACGCCGCCGCCTTCATCGGCGTCGGGGCCGCGGGACGCTTCGAGTCCCTCCAGGAGGAGGTGTTGCGGGGCGAGCTCCACACCGTGGTGACGCGGGTGCAGTCCTCCTACTTCCAACTCCTGTTGAGCCAGGAGCAGGAGCGGCTGCTGGAGAATTCGGTGCGCCGGGTGGAGGAGAGCCTTCGGGAGACCCGGGCGCTGGCGGACGCAGGACTCTCGTCCGAATACGATGTGCTGCGGCTCGAGGTGGAGCTGGCCAACCTGACCCCGAACCTCCGCCGGGCGCGGAATGCGGTGCAGCAGGCCAAGCGACAGCTCGGCGTCGAGCTGGACATCCCGCCGGCCGAGGCCGAATCGCTGGAGGTGGCGGGCTCGCTGGCGACCATGCGGCTGGACGACCTGGCGGCGAATTCCGCCGACAACCGGGCCATCCTGGCCATGGCGGAGGTCACCACGGCACCGGCGGAGGAACTCGTGGCGTCGGCCATGTCCCTCCGGTCCGACGTCCGCCAACTGGAGCAGACCGAGGACCTGCGCCTCACGGAGTTGAGATTGCAGCAGGTGGAATATCTGCCTCGGATCTCCCTCTTCGGGAGCTACGGGATCATCTCGCAACAGAACGGGGATCCCCGCTTCTTCGGAGATCCCCGGGCCTACAACCGGCTCATCGGAGTACGCCTGACCTTTCCCATATTCCAGGGGTTCCAGAGGGACGCTCGCATCGACCGGCAGCGTGCCGTGCTGGAGCAGGCGCGGGTCCAGACCGAGCTGGGCCGCAATCAGGTGGCCACTGAGGTGCGGAGCCTGGCGGAACAGGTGGAGGAGGCCCGTCTGCGTGCCGAAGCGCAACAGCTGGCCGTGACCCAGGCCCAGCGTGGCTTCGACATCGCCCGCGCCCAGTACCGGGAAGGCCTGGGTAGCCAGTTGGAGCTGACGGACGCGGAGGTGGCGTTGCGCCAGAGTGAGTTCAACTACGCCCAGGCGGTCTACGACTACCTGGTGGCCCGGGCCCAGCTCGACGCCGCCGTGGGAATCGTCCCGATGGGCGAGGTGCTGGAGGCGGGGGCGTGACCTTTCACATGACCACGGACCGGCGGACGCCGCGTCCGGAAGACGACCGAGCGAGAACCATGACGACCATCACCCGGCGGGGCGTTCCCGCAAGCCTCGCGGCCCTCCTCCTGGGGCTCGCCGCCTGCGGCGACGCGGAGGCGGGGGATCCCACCCCCTCCGCGGACCCCGCGAGCGGTGCCGGGGGGTTCACCCGGATCATCAACGTCGAGACCACCGAGGTGGCCTTCGAGGATTTCCTCGAACAGATCCGACTCACGGGCGTGGTGGAGGCGAGCCGCGATGTGGTGGTGTCCGCCGAGGAGAGCGGGACCATCGTGGAGACGTCCGTGGAGAAGGGAGACCGGGTGCGGGCGGGCCAGGCCCTCATGCGCATCGACGACCGGGTCCTCACGTCCCAGGTGGATCAGGCCCGGGCGGCGGCGGAGCTGGCCCGGGAGACGTGGCAGCGGCGAAAGCGGCTCTGGGAGGAGGACCAGGTGGGTTCGGAGCTGGCCTATCTGGAGGCTCGCTTCTCGTCCGAGCAGGCCGACGCGAACCTCCGCGCGCTGGAGGAGCGTCTGGCCCGGACGGTGATCCGGGCACCCGTGGAGGGCGTGGTGGAGGACCGGATGGTGGAGACGGGGACCCTGGTCTCCCCAGGGACGCCCGTGGCCCGGGTCCTGGACGTGAATCCCGTGAAGATCGCCGTAGGAGTGCCGGAGCGGTACGCTCCCGACGTGACGGTGGGGGCGCCGGCCACGGTGAGCTTCGACGTCCTCCCCGACGCCAACGCCGAGGCCACCGTGAACTTCGTGGGAGCCGCCGTGGACCCCCGGAATCGGACCTTTCCGGTGGAGCTCCGTCTTCCCAACAGTGGGGGGCAGATCAAGCCCGAGATGGTGGCCAACGTGACGATCCAGAGGTTTCGGATTCCCGACGCCGTCGTGGTCCCGCAGGATGCGGTGGTCCGGGTGGCCGACGG
>JARRPL010000306.1:0-3954 GCA_037382905.1 Gemmatimonadota bacterium
TTTCGGGCGCCCTGGAGGTGGCCATGCGGGCCGTGAAGAGGATCCGGGTCACCGGAGCGTATGACAACTACCGCTTCGCGCCCGGGGACCAGCCGATGGAGGGGGACCCCCTGACCCCGGAGGTCCTGGCTCGCGCCACGGACACCTTCTCGAGCTCCACCTCCCGGGAAGCCTCGGCGGTGCAGATCGCCCGGGCAGGGCTGAAGGTCACGCTGCTCACGAACCAACACCCGATTCAAATCCCAGCCACGATCGTGGAGTATCAGGAGACCCCGGAAGGGAGCGCCTCCACGGGTCCTCGACCCATCGAAAGCGTCTCGGTTCTGCGAAGCCGATACAACATGGTGGCCGATTCCCTTTCCGTCCTGCGCTTCGAGGTCCTCGCCGAGGACGCTCAGGCCGACCTGGCGCTCCTGGGGACCGTCTATCCGGCGGACACCCCGCCTCGGGCCCTCTCCACCCTGAGGGTTCCCATGGGCAATTCGGAACGCTTGTCCTGGGGGTCCTTCGTATACGTCCTGGGGCACCCCGGCGGGTATGACATGGTGACCCAGGGAATCGTGAGCGACCCGGGCAGAGGCCCGTCGTCGTTCTTCCTCATCGACGGTCTCTGGAACGAAGGCATGAGCGGGGGGCCGATCCTGGCGTTCCGGGGCGAGGACGAAACGCTCGAGTGGGTGGGGATCGCCAGAGCGGCCGCCGGCCGCACGGAGCAACGACTGGTGCCGGACCCGGACTTTATCCCTGAGCGGGAGGAACGGACGCTGTACCGTGGCCGGATCTACATCGAAGAGGTGCAACGGATCCTGTACGGGATCTCATTCTCCGTCCCCACGGCCGCGATCCGGAGGTTCACGAATCGGAGTCGGCCCCGACTGCGAGCTCGAGGATGGCCGCTGCCGGACGACTGAGCTACAATGCCCCGGACGAGTCTTTTTCGAAGGCGGTGCGGCGGAACGGCGCCGGAATCTGGGGCCTACATCGCACGTCTGAAATGGCCCACGCCAGCCGTTGGGGGAAGAGGGGGGCGCACCAGGACAATTCACTTCCACGATGCGTCATTTTGGGTCCCTCGGACGTTCCTATTTCAGCGGAGGTATTCGAGGGGGCTCGAAACCTCCAAGAGTAGTCAGGTAGCCTTTCAATAAGGAGAGTGTAGCATGAGAAGACTCCTGTTGGCCTTGGCCGTGCTGGTGGCCATGGTAGCCGCGCCGGGAGGGAGTTCCGCGCAGGAGCGGGGTTCCGTAACCGGACAGGTCATCGCCTCGGACACGGAGCAACCCGTCTGGGGCGTGCTCATCGAGATCCCCTCCCTCAACCTGAACACCATCACGGATGAGCGGGGACGCTTCCTCTTTGCCTCGGTGCCCTACGGCCAGGTCACCATCCGGGCCAGCGTACTCGGGTACCGGATGGCGGAACAGCTGGTGACGGTGGGCTCGACTCCCGCCACTCT
Source organism: Gemmatimonadota bacterium (assembly GCA_037382905.1). GTDB lineage: Bacteria > Gemmatimonadota > Gemmatimonadetes > Longimicrobiales > Gaopeijiaceae > Gaopeijia. Next base: position 1,457 of record JARRPL010000306.1, read on the forward strand.
GGTTCTCACGCTGGAACCCGACCCCCTCTTGCTGGACGAGCTGGTGGTCACCGGGTACGGAACGGAACGCCGCGCCAACGTGGCCGGGGCCGTGTCGTCGCTCCGGACCGAGGCGGTGGCGGAGCTCTCCATCACCTCCGTCAACCAGGCCCTCCAGGGGCGGTTGGCCGGGGTCCAGATCAACCAGAACTCCGGCACTCCCGGCGGCGCCGCCACCATCCGGGTCCGGGGCTCGTCCTCCATCTCCGGCGGTAACGATCCCCTCTGGGTCGTCGACGGTATCCCCATCAACCAGGGCGACTACTCCCGTCTGGGAGGGTTCGGCGGCCAGGACATCGACGCCATCAGTGACCTGAACCCCGACGAGATCGAGAGCATCGAGATCCTGAAGGACGCCTCTGCGGCCGCCATCTTCGGGTCCCGGGCGTCCAACGGCGTCGTCCTGATCACCACCAAGCGCGGAACCAACCAGGCGCCCGAGATCAACCTCGGCGCCTACTACGGCATCCAGGACTTCTGGCGGACGATCGGGCTGCTGAACGCCGAGCAGTACGTCGAGGTGCACCAGGAGGGGCTGGACGCCAGGTACGGGCCGGGGGTCTACGACTTCAACGACGTCGTGGTCGGCGTGCCGGGAACCGACACCGACTGGGTCGACGAGGTCACGGATCCGGCTCCCATGGGGAACGTGGAAGCCTCGATCCGGGGCGGGACCGACAGGATGCGCTACTTCGTCTCGGGGAGCGCCCTGACGCAGGACGGCATGGTTCGGAGCCAGGCGTACCGCCGCCTCAACGGCCGCATCAACCTGGACTACAACCCCACCGACAAGCTCACCCTGGGCACCAATGTGGGCCTCACCCGGGCCATCTATGACCGGGCCCCGGCCGACAACAACATCTACAGCCCCTTTGCCAACGCCCTGGCGGACCCCCCCACGCAGCCCGTCTACAACGAAGACGGCAGCTATTACGACGTGTACTACGCCAACCCGGTTGCCATGATCAAGGAGCGGCAGGCACAGGAACGGAGCATCCGCATCCTGGGGAACGCCTTCGCCGAGTACGCCTTCCTCGAAGGAATCACGGGTCGGGTCACCTTCGGCGTAGACAACCTCTCCCTCCGGGGCCGGTCCTACGATTCCCCCATCACCCCAAGCCCGGCGGCGGGCTCGGGCGGAACCGCGAGGGCCACGGGGAATTTCGTGAACAAGCTCACCTACGAAGCCCGGGTGAACTACGACCGCACTTTCGGGGGAGTGCACTCGGTAACGGGTGTGGTGGGGACCAGCTACGAGGACAACGGCAGCGATAACATGTCGGTGACGGGGGAGCAGTTCCCCACCGAGTACTTCAAGTACATCACCTCGGCGGCCCTCATCACCGGCGGCTCCTCGTCCCGGAACGACTGGACCCTCTTCTCCTACTTCGGTCGCGTGTCCTACACCTACAACGACCGCATCACCACCACCTTTAACGTCCGTCGCGACGGGTCCTCCCGCTTCGGCGCGGACAACCGCTACGGGACCTTCCCCTCGGCGTCGGTGCTCTGGCGCGTGAGCGAGGAGCCCTTCATGGACAACTTCCCCGTCCTGAGCAACCTGGCCCTGCGGGTCAGCTACGGCCTGACGGGGAACCAGCAGAACCTGGGGAACTTCGCCTCCCGGGGCCTCTTCGGCGGTGGCGCCGACTACTTCGACCAGCCGGGCATCACCCCCACACAGCTGGCGAACCCGGCCCTGAGGTGGGAGAAGACGAAGCAGCTCGACGTGGGAGCGGACTTCTCCGTCCTCTCCAACCGTCTCGCCTTCAACGTGGACTACTACGAGAAGAAGACCACTGACCTCCTGGTGGCCCGCCCGGTGCCCCGGACAACAGGCTACAACTCCATCTGGTCCAACGTGGGCTCCCTGGAGAACAAGGGCTTCGAGCTGGCGGCCACGGCCCGCATCTTCGTGCCGGAGCAGCAGGGGGGCCTGAGCTGGACCAGCACCCTGACCGTGGCCCGGAACCGCAACAAGGTCACGGAGCTGTACGACCACCAGCCCATCGGCGGCAGCAGTCGCGTGGAGGAGGGCAAGCCCCTGCGCTTCTTCCGCGGGTACGTCATGGAGGGGATCTTCCAGAGCTACGACGAGATCGCGGCCCACGCCACCCAGGTCACAAACAGCAACCCCCGCCGGGCCACCGCCCCCGGGGACATCGCGTTCAAGGACCTGAACGGCGACGGGGTCATCAACGCCGACGACAGGCAGATGATCGGATCCCCCTGGCCGGACTACGAGGGCGGCTGGACCAACGACTTGAGCTACGGGAGCTTCGATCTCTCGGCCTTCGTGCAGTTCTCCCAGGGGAACGACATCCGGAACGGGTTCCGGTCCTACGCCGACCAGTTCGGGAGCTATGGCGACAACAACACCACCCGGGCACTGGATCGCTGGACCCCCACCAACACCGACACCAAGGAGCCCAGGGCCGTCTGGGGAGACCCCAACCGGA
>JARRPL010000307.1:0-4557 GCA_037382905.1 Gemmatimonadota bacterium
TCAGTCGCGTGACCACACGCTGGTGCCAGGGCGTCGGGGCCGGGGTCACGTACAGCTCGTCGTCGATGACCTCGGCTCGACGGCTTCCCTGATCGGGAAGGCGCGCGAACTCCGCCCAGGTCCACCGGATCCGGCGTTGCTTGGTTTCCACGGCACGCTCCTCCTCCGGGCAAGCTAGGGTCCGGACGAGTGTGGTCCAAGGATGACGGTGGGAGTGGGGCGGAGGGATGGTGGGATGGGATGGGATTCGAGGCGAAGTCCAAGACGACGAGAACGTCATGCGGCTTCGGGCCACGGTGCAGTGGATCCTGGACAGAGGACTCGCCCCGAGCGACCCGGTGTTCGCGGGGACATGCCCGCCGGGGATTGGGGCCGGGTGATCCCCCTCAGTCGAGGGCCGAGGTGACCGTGACCTCCACCCCCCGCCCCAGGAGGTGCAGGAGCGCCATCAACTGGCCGAAGGACTTGGCCCGGTTCGTCGGATCCAAGGGGCGATAGAGCTGCGCCGGGGAGGTGTCGAGGGCACGAATGAGCGCCCGCTCGCTCATGCCGGTTTCATCGAGGGCGTCCAGCCGCTCTGCCGCCAACCGTTACAGCACCGGGCCGTGCAGGTACTCGGGATCCCGGTGGGCTCGCTCCGAGGGTTGCTCGATCACGGTCTCACGGGGAAGACTCAGGGGGTTGATCCGGCCATCGAACTCCAGCACCCGGCCCCCATGTCCATCCGCGTCCTCGCCGCCGTCATCACCCGGGACGACCGCTACCTGATCTGCAGGCGCCCCGCCCACAAGCGCCACGGCGACCTGTGGGAGTTCCCGGGGGGCAAGATCGAGGCGGGGGAGAGCGACCTCGAGGCCGCCGACCGGGAGATGCGGGAGGAGCTGGGCGTGCCGGCGACATCGGTCTCGGAGGCGATGTTCATTCGCCAGGATCCGGGCTCCGAGTTCTCCATCGAGTTCATGCCGGTGGAGATCGAAGGGACCCCCCGGGAGATCGAGCACTCGGCGCTGGCGTGGGTGACCGTCGAGGAGATCCTGCAGTACGAACTCGCCCCCAGCGATCGTGTGTTCGCAGAGACCCACCTTGTGGGGCCGGGGCTTCGGGAGTCGCCGTAGCGGAACCTCGAGGCGGACGCGGATCTCGACGCGCCGACCCTCCTCTCGCGCCGCCGGATCCCGCGCCTTCTATTCGGACCGAGGGATACGGGTCCGGAGAGTCCAGGAGGAGACGATGACCGAAGAGCGGATGAGGGTGACGGACGGGGGGGCGAGCGGTGGATGCGGACGGAGTCTCGGACGGTGGCGGAGCCGGCGAGCCCCGGTTGAGGCTCGAGCCCGACGCGCCTTCCGTGGAGCGGCGCAGCTTCGGCCCCGTCTCCAGGCGGGCGGGCTTTGGATCGCCCTGGTCGCCTCCGCCGTTCTGGCCCCGGCGGGCCTCCGGGCGCAGCAGGCGCCGACCCTGTCCTACGGCGAGGCTGGCGACGTCGGAATGTCGCCGGCGGTCCTGGGGGCGGCGCTGGGCCTCTACCAGGAGGCGGTGGAGCGCGGCGATCTGGTGGGCGCCGTCGTCCTGGTCGCCCGGAACGGGACCGTCGTCCTCCACGAGGCCGTGGGCATGAGCGACGCCCAGGCCGGCGTACCCATGGCCCGGAACACCCTCTTCCAGATGGCCTCGAACACGAAGCCGGTGGTGGCCACGGCCGTCATGATGATGGCCGAGGCGGGAGAGCTGGAGCTGGAGGCGCCGGTCCGGGTCCACCTGCCCGAGTGGGACAACTACAGGGCCGGGTTCATCACCCCCCACCACCTCCTCTCCCACACGAGCGGTCTGCGGATCCCGACCCTGTTCCTTCCCGACATGGCCGACGACACCGATCTCGTGCGCGAGGCCCGGCGCTTCGGGGAGGTGGGGGCAGCGGCGGAGCCCGGGGCGTACAGCTACTCGAACCCGGGTTTCAACACCCTCGGCGGGCTCCTCGAGCTACGGTCCGGCGAGACGCTGGAGGCCCACCTGGACCGGGTCCTCTACACCCCGTTGGGGATGGAGGACAGCTACAACTATCGGGCGGACCACCCGCTGGACGGGAAGCGGGACCGCCTGGGTCCCATGTACTACCGGCGAGGGAGCGACGGCACCTGGGAGCCCGGGGCCGCCGTGACCATTCCTTTCGCCCGAGGATCGGGAGGGATGATCTCCACGGCGTGGGACTACGCCGTCTTTCTCCAGACCTTCCTGAACGGCGGCGCGTACGGCGACACCCGGATCCTCTCCGAGGAGGCGGTCACCCGCATGACCCGGGACCACGTGGAGGGGGCCGAGGGCTACGGCTACGGCTGGGCGGTGGAGGACGGCGCCGAGGGGTGGGGGTCCGGGGAGGGCGTCTTCGGCCACAGCGGCTCCGACGGGACCGATGCCTTCGTGGACCCGGAGCTTGGTCTGGTCGGCCTCGTGTTCACGCAGACGCCTCGGGGGCGGCCACCCTTCCGGCGGTTCCGGGAGCTGGTGCAGCTGGCGGTGGAGCCGGGGGGGTGAGGGAGAGGCCGCCGACCCGGAGAGCCGCGAGAGGTCGGGCGTCGCCGACACCGCGGCCTCCACTGTCGGGGCCGGGTCTTCGGGAATCCTGAGATCAGGCGGAGGGTGCGTCCCAGCGCCTCTCCAGGCGTTCGATCCGCGCGCCGTTGGCTTCGATCCGCGCGCCGTTGGCCTCGATCCGCGCGCCGTTCTCCTCGATCCTTCGGCCGTTCTGCTCGATCAGTCCACGGTTCTCACGGATCGCCTCCGCGTTGGCGCCCGCCTGCTCGGCCACCGCCTTCACGTCGTCCCGAAGGGCCTCGAGACCGACTTCAACGCGGGTCAGGCGGGCGGACAACCGGTCCTCCACCTCCACGAACCGTGCGTCGATCCGGTCGAACTTCTTCACCAGGAAGGCCACGAGGTCCTGGTATTCGGATGGGCTCATGGGCGGGCGCGTGGGAGGCCGGGGGGCACCCAAGCTAGGGATGCAGGAGGGTGCGGGCCATGTCTGGATGGGACTCACTCGGACGCCGGTTCGACCGTGACCTCCACCCGCCGCCCCTCGGGCGGAGCGTCTCGCAGATGCCCTCTCAGCCGAAGAGCCGCGGGTCCCAGGTCATGGCAATGGTCTGCAGTACCCGCACCTGTCGGAAGTCGGGATGCGCCGGATTGATCAGGACGTTCTTTCCGAAAGGCCGGGCGACGACCGACGGAACCACGAGCGCGACGCCGGAGTGTGCCCGCAGCCACTCGCCCCCGATGCGGCGCGTCCGGACCTCGTCCTGCCAAACGTCGTCGTTCACCTCCTCCAGCTCTTCGACGCCGGCTGCCTCGGCAATCTCGATCCTCGACACCACGCGGTTGCGGGGGAGTCGACCGATTCCCGCCTGCACGAGCTGCTCGAGGATCGCTCCCTCGTAATGGAGCGCCGCGTAGACCACTGGCAGACCCGGCGGATTCCAGCGGGAGCCGCGGATGGCCGCCCCGGTACCGTCCAAGGGGTCGAAAGCGGGACCGTGGATCCGGAAGACCTCCACCGGCTAGACGGGCAGTCCCAGGTCCAGCTTGGTGAGAAGGTCGTCCACTTGCCGGGCGCCCAGCTCGCTTCGAGCCCGGTCGATGGGGGTATCGCCATCCAACAGGGGATGCGGCGACACGAGGAAGTCTGCCGCGTCCTCCTCGTCGCCCCACACCTCCAGAGCGCGAGCGAGCACCCCGGCGATCCGGACGAACCGTTCGCCCTGTTCTGTGGTCAGCGTCGTTCGGCGGGCACGAGTGGCACGGGAGGCGATGACCTCGACGTACTCGCTCGGCCTGGGGACCCGGAGGTTCGCCAGCTCCTTCTGGAGCTCGGCTATGGCCTCCGAGGGCAGCCCCTTCTCGACGGTCTCACGGACGACGTTGAGGCCCGCTCCCCCTGAGGCTCCGAGGCCTCGAACGACATCCGGTCCGAGAAGCTTCCGAAGATGGTTGAGCTTCTTGGTCGCCACGGGGCCTCCTGTTCGCATGAACGGCACTATGTGTTCATGCGAACATGTCTCTGGACGGGTTCCCGCGCAATGAAATCGGTCCCTCCCGCCCGCCTCGAGTGTTCGCGGAGCGGTGCCTGTCGGGGAGCCGGACGGGCTGAGCCCCTTCACTCGGACGCGGCTTCGACCGTCACCTCCACCCGGCGCCCCAGGAGGTGCAGGAGCGCCATCATCTGGCCGATGGACTTGGACCGGTTCGTCGGGTCCAGGAGGCGATAGAGCTGGGCCGGGGAGGTGTCCAGGGCCCGAATGAGCTCCCGCTTGCTCATGCCGGTCTCCTCCAGGGCGTCCAGCGCCTCGACGGTCAACCGATGAAGGAGAAGGCCGTGCATGTCGTCGGGATCGCGGTTGTAGTCGAGGACCGCGTCGAGGTGAATCGTGTCCCCTCGGCCGTCCGTCAGGCGGTAGGTGAAGGCCTCGTCCCCGAGCTCCGGCTCCACCTCCACATCACGAATGCTCTCGCGAGGCCCTGGGGAGACGCGGAGACGCGCGTACGGGAATCGGAAGCCCTTCC
>JARRPL010000308.1:0-3930 GCA_037382905.1 Gemmatimonadota bacterium
GGGGCCCCGTCCACCGGCAGCCCCCCTCCTTCCCCGCTCGACCACGGCGACGGCGGGGGTGGCGGCTCGTCGGCCGAACGGCCCTCCATGGCAGGCGCGGCGGCGGGGTCCACGACCCGCATCCGCTCCCGGATCTCCGCCTCGGTCCACTCCGTGGAGCGGATCCGCTCGAGGGCGGACGTCACCGGAATCCCCCGCTCGCCGGTGAGGGCGAGCAGCGCCTGCTCCATCGAGGCGAACGGCCCGCTCCGACCCCGAACCGAGGACGCGAAGTACGCCCCGCCGAAGCGGTGGACGTGGTCCACGCAGGGCTCGTCCTGGGCCTCGGAGCGCCGTCGAAGACCGGGCACCGGAGGCTCTGCGGGCCGCTCCCGCAGTCCCCAGGTCAGCTCTAGGACGGGCTCCGGCCCGCGCTCCAGGAACTCCCCGAGCAGCCGTGAGTGCAGCTCCAGCTCTCCCCGCTCCAGCGCCAGGACCAGCCCCTCGCTGCACTTCCCGTGGAAGACCTCGGGCGGCATCCACTCGCCCCACTTCCGGGCCGTCATCGGTCGAACCCGTGCGTGCGGAGCACAATGCTGCCGAGCCGGGCAGCCTCCGGGTGGGCGTCCAGGACCGCCTTGTGGGCCGCCCGGATCTCGTCCTCGTCCCCGTCCCAGACGCCGCCACGGCCGCCGCAGTCGGGGCACGTGTGGGGCCGGAGCTTCCCGACGTAGCCGCTCCGCTTGCAGCGGTCGCAGTATTTCCAGAAGGGGCCCAGGAGCTCGTTCGCCATGCCCCGATGCGGGCCGATAGCGCGCATCTGCCAGGCCCGTTCGGCCTGGCACCAGTACTCCACCACCGAGAGTCCCCAGCCGTCGGGGTAGCCGGGGGTACCGCAGGTGTAGCAGGGGCGCCGGCCCGGGCGACGCACGATGGCGTCGGGGCAGCACGGGTGTTCGTAGGTGCGATGTGGCATGGTCGGCTCCTCGTCCAGTGAGTGGCAGGAAGCCGAAGGGCCCGTATCCCCAAATGCCGGAGATACGGGCCCTCCGACGCTTTAGGCGGATGTGCCCGATCGCTGGAGCGCGCCCGCCAAGCTGTCGTGGTCAAAGCGCGCGCTCCGCCTCCTGAGAGGCCGGGCCAATGCTTGAATCTACACGTTGGCGGGAGGGTGTGACAGCGATCCGCGATCCGGAGCGGCCGTACATCCCACGTCCCGGATGCGTAGTCCTACGTAGGGAAAGCGGGAGAGGAATGGTGAATGCTGGGCGCACGCAGTCCGGGACCCTCGCGTCCCGGATGAAGTCCCCCATCCTGGAGGCTCCCATGAGCACCCCCCCGACCCGTCGCCGTTGGCCCCGCCACATGGCTCCCCTCGGGCTGATCGCCCTCTGCGCGGCCTGCACCGAGACGCCACTCTCGACCCCTGTCGACCCCGCCGACGACATGCCGCAAGGCATGAGCGGCGTTGAAGCCCCCCGATCCCCTCTCGAAGCGGTGCCGGAGGGACTCTACGTGGCCCGCTCCCATGTCGCGGGGGAGCTCTCCTTCGACAACCGAGTGAGCGTCTCCTCGGCTCCGGGACCGGACGGCATCCTGCGTACGCCGGATGACCTGCGGTTCGACGCGAGCTGGACCGGGCCGAGGACATTCTCCTTCCCGAGCCCTTCCGGGGATCTGTGGGAGAGCCTCGGAGTCCGCTTCCAACTCATCGACGGCGGTGTCGCCTTCACCAACAGCGGAGGATGCCTCGGCAGCCAGCGGCCCTCGCCCTACAACAACTGGGCCGGTGGAATCCGGACCATCTTCCTCGACGATCAGGGCCGGCCGACTCCGGTGTCGGCGGTGTCCATCGATGTGGTGAACCCCCCGGTGACCCTCCGAGCCCTGGCGTCGGACGGATCCGAGCTTGCGCGCCGTTCGTTGGAGGGCTTCCGCGGGCCTCTCACGGTCCACGACGTGGGACCCATCGATCGCGTGGAGCTCACCGGCGATTTCTGGTGCATCTCCGACGAGATCCGCTGGAACGCACTTCTTCTGGTCGAGGTCGACGTGAAGCCGGGCAGCGCCAGGAATCCGGTCAACCTTCGAGGGGCGAATGGGGTCCTTCCCGTTGCGGTCCTCAGCACGCCGGACTTCGATGCCCGCACCATCGATCACGAGACCCTGGTCTTCGAGGGAGCGACGGAAACCCATGTCCAGAAGAGAACCGGCGAGGTCCGTAGACATGAAGAGGACGTCGACGGCGACGGAGACATCGATCTCGTGATGCATGTCCGGCTGGGGGACACGAATCTGGACGCCTCGACGACCGAGGGGGTGCTCCTGGGTCGAACCTTCGACGGGCAGGACATCTATGGTCGGGACCGCGTGACGGTGCTCTCCACCCGTTCGCGTCGCTGAACGCCCTGGACAGGCGGCGATGGGACGCCGGGCTCGTCCCGGCGTCCCATGGCGCCGGGGAGCGACCGTCGTGTGCTCGCGACTTCGCTCGGGTGCAGGCGGGCCGCGGGGAACGCCGCGGGATCCCCCAGGGGGTGGAGATGGGTGGGTCCGTGGGAGTTCTTCGGCCCCGTCCCAGGGAACGTGGCTTGGGAATCGGGTCCCGTGCTGTCCTAGGATTCACCCTGTTCATCCCCCCCACCCGACGGGAGGACCGTGATCGAATCCAGTTCGATCCCTCGTTGATCCCACCCCGGCCATCGGGGGACCTCGTAGGTCAGAGTCCGTCGCACCGAGCCGACGTACTCCATCTCGAGGGTGACCAGCTCGGCCGACTCCAACCATCCGTCCGGGAGACCGGGTGGGGCGACCTCGAAGCGCCTCTGGCGGAACCCTCCGGTCCATTGGGGACTCTGCACCAACGGAGCACGAGTCCGACCTCCAATCCCGTCGCGGCCCGGAACGAACTGACGCTACGATTCGTTGACCAGCAGCTGGGGTGGTCCGAGCTCGAGCCAGTACATGTCCCAAGTCGTAGCGTGGGAGAGGCTCCGAATACGGACGTCCGATTGCAATTCCTCGATCGAGTGGACTTCGAGGACGGCCTCCGGGCTCATGAGCCGAGCCCCCGGGCGAAGAAGCTCCCGGGCTCCCAGGGTTGGCCTGTACAGGTCGAGCTCGAACTCGATCTCGATTCCCTCTGAAGCCTCGAGCGCCGACTCGAGGTCGTCCCGTGATCCCGCCATGAGAGGGATCTCGTATTCGCTGCTCCACTGGCCTGTACGGGGCTGTGTCTCCGAGAGATCGGTGTAGCCCTGAAGTTGCTGTCCCGGCACAAACGAGAAAGCTTCCAGCAAGGCGACCGATGCCGGGGGCCGTGCCGTACGCTCCGAAGGCTGCAACCGAACCACCGGGTTGCGAAGCACCGCCACCGTGCTGCCGGGTGTATCGATGGCGAGCCAGCCCGTGAGAGCGGGACCGGTTCGCGGCGTCGCATAGTTGTCCGCGCGCGATTCGAGGCGAACACCCAGGAGCGACGCCGTCACAGAATCCGGGGACGCATAGTCGAACGTCGCGTGCGGGCGATCCGGTACCCACTCGGCAAGCGGCTCATCGGATCCGGACACCACGAATGGGAAGGCGACGAGAAGCGCGACCCCGAGTGACCCGGCCACTCGGGGCCGTGGAGACAGATACTGCCACCCGGCCAGGACCACCCCGATCAAGGCCCATCCCCCACTCCGGCGCATGGCCAGCGAAGGGGGGATCGTCTCGGTGGCCAGAAGTTCGGGCAGCTGGAGTTGCCGGAAGACGAGCTGCCCCACGAAGAGCGCCGCCCCTGCCGCCAGGAAGTGGGACCAGGATCGGGCAAGTGACGCGACCCACAGAGCGACCCCGACCAGCATCGCCTGACTGAGAACCGACCCGAGCCAGAAGTCTCGCCAGGCGTTCGGCCAAGCCAACGACATCCACTCCGTCTGGACGGTGGCGGGAAGCACGACCAGGTTA
>JARRPL010000309.1:0-4306 GCA_037382905.1 Gemmatimonadota bacterium
GTCCCGGGAGCTGGGCCGCATCTTCAGCGAGGTGCTCCAGGAGGTCCAGGCCGAAGGGCTCGCCGTGGTCATCTACGAGCGGCAGCAGACGGTGTACCACGTGACGGTGGTCGGCGTGGCGACCAGGGTGGTAGAGTAGAGGGGGACGATCCGCGGAACGCAAAGAAAGGTGAGCGGAGGCAGGGGATGGTCGCGGGGGACCTCGGCCGGTCCCCGGGGACCGTGCGCACCCTCCAGGGCTTCACCCCCCGCTTCGTTCCACCCCCGGCGGCTCCACCCGCCACCACCACTGGGTCGGCAGCGGCTGCTGCCGAGGCCAGATCTCGGTGAGGTCGCCCGCCTCGTACAAACGGCCATTCTTCATCACGTGGCTGATGGAGGTGGTGTTGCGGAGATCGTTCAGCGGATTGAGGTCCAGGACCTGGAGGTCCGCCAACTTGCCGGGCTCCAGGGAGCCGATGTCCCCGTCGAGCCCGATAGCGTCGGCGCTCATGAGGGTGGCCATGCGCAGCGCCCGGTGCGGATCCATGCCGCCGGCGGCCATCATCCAGAGCTCCCAGTGGGTGCCGATGCCCTGGACCTCCCCGTGGGAGCCCAGCCCCGCCATCCCGCCGCCCTCCATCCACTTCTCGAGCTGCTCGGCGTGCAGGAAGTGGACGTACTGGTCCTCCCGGTACCACTGGGTGGCCCGCCACTTGTCCAGCTCGTCGTTCGGTGTGAAGCGTTGGAGCCGCTCGTTGCCGTTCAGCTCCTCCCGGGTGAGGTAGTACTGCCGCCCCGAAGGCCCCCCGTAGGCGACGATGAACGTCGGCGTGTAGGTGAGGCCGCTGAAGGCCCCCAGCTCCACCACGTCGTCGAAGAAGGGGCTGATGGGCAGCGAGTGCTCGAGCCCGGAGTAGCCGTCCTGCATGAGGGTCAGGTTCATGGTGAAGTTGGAGCCACCCTCTGTGGTGGGCGTCAGGCCCAGCTCCCGGGCCGCGGTGATGACCCACTGCCTGACCTTCCGGTCGCCGGCCAGGTACTGCTTGATGGTCAGGGTGTTGAAGTGCTCGCTGTAGCGCCGGAGCACGTCCCGGGCCTCGTCCAGGGAGTCGATGTCGTCGGCGCCGAAGACACCGGGGCCCGTGGAGTAGATCCGGGGCCCGATCATGTCCCCGATCTCCATCCGGTCGGCGTAGGTGACCACGTCGGCGGAGGAGGTCTGGGGATCCCGCTGCGTGGTCACCCCGTAGGCGAGCTGGGCCAGGAACTGGGAGATCTGGTTCCGGTGCACCCCCCAGGCGACCCACGTATGCGCGTGGATGTCCACCAGGCCCGGGTAGATGGTCTTGCCCGACATGTCGAACACCCGGGCGTCGGCCGGGATGTCCACGGAACCTGAAGGCCCCACGGCCTCGATCCGGTTGTCCCGGACCACCAGGTCCCCTCGCTCGATGACCTCGGAGCCCCGCATCGTGATCAGCCGGGCGCCGGTGAGGGCCACGACGCCCGTGGGCTTGTCCTTGGGCACGACCAGCTCCAGGTCGGCCCGGTAGGGCTCGTAGGCCGGGCGGGACTCCTCGTCCTCGTCCCCCGCCTCGTCCGCTTCGGCGTCCTCCTCCGCTTCGTCCGGGTCTTCCTCCTCCGCCGGTTCGGCCTCCGCCTCAGCCCGGGCCGTGGCCACCGAGTCGGCCACCAGGGAGTCCGCCAGGGCCACGTCGTACTGGAAGAAGGAGCGGCCGATGGACCAGTGGGCCACGGCCCCGTCCGGTCGCCACCCCACGAAGTCGCCGCCGATGCGGGTGAGCCGCCGGGCGGGCATCGACGAGCCCGTCACCGAGACCTCCGGCGCTTCGCCTCCGACCCGGGGCACCGTGATCAGCCATACGTTTCGGCTTGCCCGGACGATGGCCCGGGTGCCGTCGGGGGAGAGGATCACCTCGTCGGGCGTCGGGGACGAGCCCGGCCCCTGCACCCTAGGCGCCGTCACCTTCACCACGGTGCGGAGGTCGGTGCCGTCGTAGCGCATGGACAAAAGGCCGTCGCTCCCGGCCCAGACGTACACCCGGTCCGGATCCGGGCCCGGATGGGGCACCGCCCGGGACTCCTCGCTGGGCCCGCTTCCCACCCAGGCGATGCGCGTCGGCTCGCCCCCCTCCGCGGGGAGCCAGATGTACTCCAGCTCCGCCGCCCCGGAGTGGCGGCCGAAGTCCTCCAGCGTCTTCATGCGGTGGAGCTTCGAGCCCTTGACCGCCAGGAGCCGCGTGCCGTCCCCGTTGTAGTTGAGCTTCTCGTAGAAGGCGGACTCGGGGGTGAGGCGCTCGGGCTCCCCCGAGCCGTCGGAGCGCACGCGCCAGATGTCGCCGCCCACCGAATCGTCCCACGTGACGTAGGCGATCCAGCGGCCGTCGGGCGACCAGACAGGGGCGTGCTCCACCGGGGCGCGGCCGGTGAGGGGGGCGGCGTCGGTCAAAAGGAGTGGCTCGGGCTCGTCGGCGCCCTCGGCGGCGGTGGCCTGGATGAGCCCGTTCGGGGCTAACGGAAGGGTCGCGGTGTAGAGCCGATCGAGGGCCGTGAACGCGATCCGTGTCCCGTCGGGGGAGGGCCGGGCTCCCCGGATCTGGGAGACCGTCAGCTCGTCGTCGTCCACCGCGTAGTCGAAGTCGACCAGAGGCCCCAGCTCCTGCTCGACCCGCGCCGTGAAGGGGATCTCGGTCGCCTCGCCCGAGGGCACCTCGACCCGCCAGATCCGCCCGTCCCAGGTGGTGATCAGGGCGTCGGAATCCGGCGTGAAGGCGGAGCCGGGATAGACGTCCCGGTCCCGCATCCCGCCGCCCTGATGGTCGTCCCGCTGGACGTCCATGCGGAGCCACGACACCTCGTTCGTCTCCAGGTCCAGGAGGCGGAGGGCCGCACGGTCGTCGTAGCGGGTCGCGTAGACCAGCCAGCGTCCGTCGGGAGAGACCACGGGCCGGAAGGCGCCGAAGGTCTCCTGGGTCCGGATCTCGAGGCGCCCGCTGTCCCGGTCCAGGCGCGCGACCTGGAAGGCGTCCACCTGCCGCGGCGAGGAGCGGGGTGCGGCCTGGGGCGGGGACGCCCCGGTCCACCCGTGGAGCGCCGCCGGCGCGTCCTCCCACGCGGTCTCGACGGGGAACCCCCCGCCCAGGCTCCCCCGGACGTTCACCCAGATCGTGCCGTCGTCCGGCCCGAAGGCAGGTCCGATCACCGCCGGGTCCCCGTCGTCGTGACCCGTGAGCTGGACCCCGGAGCCGCCGTCCACGTGGTAGAGCCAGAGATCGCTACCCTTCACCGCCACCAGGTAGTCCCCCTCGGGCGTCCACTCCGGGGACATGTAGTTCGTGCGCTCGTCCTCGGTGAGGGCCCGGGCGTCGGATCCGTCGGCGTTCGCAATCCACAGGTTCTCCGAGCCGTTCCGGTCGCTGACGAAGACGATGTGGCGTCCGTCCGCCGAGAAGCGGGGCTGCATGTCGTAGCCCTGCCCACTGGTGATGCGGGTGGCCTCGCCTCCCCCGACCGGGAGCGTGTACAGGTCGCCCAGGAGTTCGAAGACCAACGTCCCGCCGTCCGGGGACAGGTCGAGGTGCAGCCAGGTGCCCCGGTCGGTGGTGAAGGCCAGCGTCCGGGTCGGAATGAGGGAGAGGCCGTCCCCCTGGCGGGCGGCTTCGGCGGCGGAGTCGGCCTGTTCGGCGGTCTGGGCCGTGCTCCCGGTCGGGAGCGCAAGGAGGGCGGCCAGGGCCAGGGCTACGAGGTTGGAGGCCGGGCCGGCAGCGGGCGGGACGCGGCGGGGCCCGGAGTCGTGCCGGGAGGGTTGGCCGGTGCGCGGTCCGCGGAGCTGGACGTGGTGGTACGTATCGGGGCGAATGGTGTCGCACATGCGGCAAAGGGCTCGGGGCGCTGGCGTGAGCATCCACGGGGTCGAGACGAGACGGACCACCGGCAGGGCGGGCATGAGCAGCACAGGCCCTGTCCTTCCTCGTGGGCCTGTCGCCGAGAGACCGCTGAAGGTCGGTCGCCGCTGTCGGGGTCGAGACCCGTCGCCCCGCGACCAGAACGATGGGATCGGGGGGCTCCGGCGCTACACCCAGCCCACCTGCTGCATGCTGATGGCGTCGTTCCAGATCTTTGTCATGTGGCGGATCCTGTCTCCGTCGAACTCCATCACGTAGACGTAGTCCGCCTCCACCGACTTGCCCGTGGGAGGCACCGGCCCGCCCTCGCCGGTGTGCGTGCCCCGGAAGACGGCGAACGCCGAGACCTTCTGCCGACCTTCGTCGACGGCGAAGCTGCGGAGCTCGTAGCGTCCGTC
>JARRPL010000310.1:0-2875 GCA_037382905.1 Gemmatimonadota bacterium
CTCGCCGGCGGCATCGTCCCGCGTCTCCCCCAGCAGGATATAGCGACCCCACGCCTCCACGTGGAGGAGCAAGGTGTGCCCGCCGGAGACCAGGAGCGCCAGAAAGGGGGGCCGGGCCGCCGGATTCTCGAGAAGCGGGCCGAACAGGTGCGCTTCCATGTGATGTACGGCCACCAGGGGCCGGCCCAGCGCCCAGGACGCGGCCCGGGCCCAACCCAGTCCTACAAGAAGTGCTCCCACGAGACCGGGCCCGGCTGTGGCGGCGAAGGCATCCACCGTATCGAGACCGACGCCGGCCCGCTCCAGCGCCTCCCGAACGACGCGATCCACACGCCGTAGATGGTGGCGTGCGGCGAGCTCCGGGACCACGCCGCCGTAGAGCTCGTGGACGTCCTGCGACAGGATCACGTGCCCGAGGATCTCCTCGCCCCGGAGGACGGCGGCCGAGGTCTCGTCGCAGCTCGTCTCCAGCCCCAGGATCAACGGCCGGGTCATGGGAGCGGCTCCCCGCCGCCTACCGGGCGAATGACCAGGACCGAGTCCGGGACGGGGCGTGCGCCCAGCAGTTCCGGGACACCGGTGACGCCGACGGGCACCCATCGGGACGCGCCCGGCGCCATCCCACTGAGCAGGTCGCCGTCGACGACGGCCCGTAGGGATGCCAGCCCCGCCGCTTCGAGGCGCGCAGGGGCCCCTCGGACCACCACCTCGACCTCGGTGGGATCCAGCAGGGGCTCGAAGTCCGGACTGCCCTGGACCCTCAGCGGCACCGAGGTCACACGCCGCTGGGCCGTGGGGGCCACCCGGATCCCCACGCTGACGGTGTGGGGCGTCACCAGCGCCGCCTCTAGCCCCGTGGTGTCCAGCGGAAGGTTCACCTGGCCGGACTCGTCCAGGGCGCTCAGGTCCAGGGGCACGGTGGGGAGTCCCTCCAGCTCCCGGACGATGCGGGCCGGTCCGCTCACCCGGGCGACGGCGGGAGTGGTCCCCAGGGGGAAGGCCAGAGATACGCCGTCGGGCAGGCGGCCCCGGGTGCGGACCAGGATGGGGAGGGCCTCCTCCGCCGACGCCTCGAAGCGGACCTGGACCGCCGCCGGGACCAGTTCCTCGACCACCACCCCCGGCCGTCCGGCCAGCACGACCCAGTCCCGGCGCAGCTGGATGAGGGTGTCCGGCGAGGTGACCTCCTGGATCTCCGCCCGGACGCTGGTCCCCTCCCGGGCGAGACGGATGATCTCCGGGGTGGGCCCCGAGACCCGGATCGTCACACGGGACGGCTCCGGAGCCCCGGCGACGAGCCACTCCGGGTCGCCGACCTGGATCCGCACCGGGATGTCGGTGAGCGTCTCGGTTCCCTCCGGCGTTCCCGGCACGATGGCCCAGAGGAAGAACGCACCGACCAGAGCCAGCAGCTTCAGGGAGGCGTTGTGGGTGATGAACCCGGGGATGAAGGACGGAGCCCCCATAGGATCACGACCCCAGGAGGCGCTGGATCTGCTCCACGTACCGGTCGTCGTCCCACTCGGTCCCGCCGGCCACCTTTTTGTAGATGACCCCGTCCCGGCCGATGAGGAACGACTCCGGAAGGCCCGTCGTCTGGTACGTCTCGGCGATGCGGCCTGCGGGATCCCGGAGGACCTCGAACGTCAGTCCGTACTCCTCCACGAAGCCGGGGACGTCACCACCGATGTTTCCGCCCCACCCCACCTGCCCTTCGCTGGCCGCGTCAACGCTCACCGCCACCACCTGGAAGTCCGTACCCTCCAACCGCTCCGCCAA
This sequence comes from Gemmatimonadota bacterium, assembly GCA_037382905.1. Lineage (GTDB taxonomy): Bacteria > Gemmatimonadota > Gemmatimonadetes > Longimicrobiales > Gaopeijiaceae > Gaopeijia. Next base: position 1,780 of record JARRPL010000310.1, read on the forward strand.
TCGTTGCATGGACGGCATCTCGTACCGGCAAGGCGGACACCAGGTGGCCCAGACGTTCAGCAGAATGACCCGACCCTCGTAGTCCTCGAGGGACCGGGCGGCGCCGTCGAAGGTCGTGGCGACGAAGTCTGGAGCCGGCTCACCGGCGATGACGGGCTCGTAGTTGTCCCGACCCCACCAGGCCACACCCACCATCAACACCACGAAGAGAAGGGCGAGGATGTAGGGAAGGCGGGAGGGACGATCGGAACGGGTGGCGCGTGGCAACGCTTCCTCCGGATGCCGTTGGGACGTCGATGGTTGGAGAATCTAACGGATTATCGGGCGGACGGACGGGCCCGGAAGCTCACTGGCGCGGCCGGGCGCCTCCGCCGCGACGCCCGATGACGAGGCGAACGGAGGCACCCCTCTCGAGTTCGGTACCCGCCGGCGGCTCCTGGGACACGACCCGACCCTGGTCCCGACCGAATCGGAACACCTCCTCCACATCCTCGACCTCCAGGCCCAGACCCGTGAGGGTATCCCGGGCCTCCTCCTCGGTGAGTTGGAGCAGGTCGGGCACGAACACCGCCGGGGGACCCATGCTCAGACGGATGCGCACGTCGCTCGGGAGCGGTACCTCGGTCCCTTCCTCCGGCGAGATCGCCAGGATCGAGCCTCGTGGCTCGTCGCTCTCCACGTAGTCCGCCTCCACCTCGAAGCCCGTGGCCTGAAGCAGGGCCACGGCCCGGTCGCCAGGGAGCTGCCGGACCGGCGGGACCGTTCGTCGCTCCGGACCGAGGCTCACGGTGATCCGGACGGAATCCCCGGGAACCGAGAGCTGTCCCGCCAGGGGGGACTGGCCCATGACCGTTCCGGAGTCCACCTGCGGGTGTCGGAGATAGTCGACCTGGGCCAGAGCGAGGCCCGCGGACTCCACCCTCGCCCGGGCCTCGTCCATATCCAGCCCCATCAGGCCCGGCACCTCTTCCAGGTCGGCGGGGGGCGGCGGGGCCGGAAAGAAGACGAGCGTCGCCAGGAAGTACCCCAGCAGGCCGCCGGCCAACCCGAGACCCAGGTAGGAGAGCAGGGCCCGGGGGGCCAGGGCATCCGAACC
>JARRPL010000310.1:2963-6886 GCA_037382905.1 Gemmatimonadota bacterium
CCGGCGCCGGCGCCGGCGCCGCGCCAACGAGCTACCGAGCTGCATGGGTCGTCACGCCAGCCGTCGCAGGCGGGCGGCGAAGGCGCCGTCCCACCCGGTTCTCTGAGGAACCACCTCCAGACACCCGCTCTCCTCGATCTCCAATCGTTCGTCGTCCGGTGGCTCGACCCGGAACTCCGGATGCTCCCGGAGGAAGGCCCCCACCACAGCGTCGTTCTCTTCCGGCTCCAGCGTGCAGGTGGCGTAGACCAGCACGCCCCGGGGTGGTACGACCACTGCCGCGCCCCGAAGGATCCGTGCCTGGACCTCCGAGAGGCGGCGCGGGGCGTCGGAACCCAGGCGCCACCGTGCGTCGGGGTGACGACGCAAGGTACCCGTCCCGGTGCACGGTGCGTCCACCAGGACCGTCTCCACCCTCTGCACCGGGGGAGCTTCGGCCCGGGCCTGCACGACCCCGATGGCCAACCCCGAGCGCCGCACGTTCTCGGCCAAGAGCCGGAGCCGGGATCGAGAGGGGTCCGCCGCCACAACATACCGGGCCCGGCGAGCCAGATACAGGGCCTTCCCTCCGGGTGCCGCGCAGAGGTCGGCGACCCGGCTTCCAGGCTCGGGAGCGGCATACCGACACACCAGCGACGCCGCAGGGTCCTGCACGAACCCCTCCACCTCCTCCAGCGCTCGAGCCGGGGAGATGCCCACCACTTCCAAGGAGCCCGGCAACGTCAGGACCCGTACCTCCGCCCCGGCGTTGGAAAGGCGGGCCGCCGCCGCTTCGAGATCCCCGTCCAGCGGAACCACATGGAGCGCGGGCCTGCGATTGTTCAGCTCCACGAGCCGACGTACGTCCGGGAAGGGCCAGCGCCGAAGCCATCGCTCCACCAGCCATCGGGGATGAGAGCCCCAGCTCGACAGGAAGCCGGCCGGGTCCACATCGGGGTGCGGATGCACCGACGGGTCGTCCCCCGCCCGGGCCGCGGCCCGGAGGACGGCATTGACCAGCCCGGACGCCCGTCCCAGCCCCACGCTCCGCGCCTGGTCCACCGTCTGCGAGACGGCGGCGTAGTCGGGAACGTCCATGTAGAGGATCTGATAGAGCCCGCTACGCAGCAGAGGTCTCAAGCGGCGATCGAGGGTGTCCAGCCCCTGGTGTACGTGGGGGGCGAGGAGCGCATCGAGTCGACTCTGGAGGCGCACCACACCGAACGCCAGCTCGTGGGCGAACGACCGTTCCCGGGCCTCGAGGGAGCGGACGGCGGACTCGAAGGCCAGGTCCAGACGTTGGCCCCGAGCGGTCCGACGGAGCGTGTCCAGCGCCGCGGCGCGGCCGGGGCTGACGGTCAGTCCAGCATCCCCCGGGTGGGAGACGACGGAACGGCGATCTCCCGCGGCGCCATCCGCCCCGCCAACCAGGCCATTCGACCCGCCCGGACTCCCAGCTTCATGGCTTCCGCCATGGCCACGGGGTCGTCGGCTGCGGCGATGGCGGTGTTCATGAGGACCCCGTCCACTCCCTGCTCCATGGTGACGCACGCATCCGAGGCGGTTCCGACCCCGGCATCCACGATGACGGGAACCTCGAGCCGACGCTTGATCTCCCGGATGAAGTAGGGATTCACGACCCCCAGCCCGGAACCGATGGGGCTGGCCAGGGGCATGACGGCGGCGCAACCCGCGTCCTCCAGGCGGAGCGCCGTCACCAGATCGTCGTTGGTGTACGCCAGCACCCGGAACCCGTCCGCCACCAGCTCCCGAGCCGCCTCCAGGGTGGCGGCTACGTCCGGCACGAGGGTGGCTTCGTCTCCGATCACCTCCAGCTTCAGGAAGTCGCTGAAGCCGGCGGCGCGGGCGAGCCGAGCGTACCGGATCGCGTCGTCCGCCGTGTAGCAACCGGCGGTGTTGGGAAGGAGGAAGAATTCCTCGGGATCCAGGTGGTGGAGGATTCCGTCCTCCCGGGTCCGGTCCAGATCCACTCGCCGCACCGCCACCGTGACCATGTCGGCACCGCTGGCCCGAATGGCATCCACCATGATGGGATTGGTCTCGTACTTTCCGGTCCCCACGATGAGACGAGAGCGAAAGCTCCGTCCCCCGATCTCGAAGGGAGTATCCCGCGTCACATCCATCGTCTCCGTCGATTCCATGCCTGCCTCAGCCTCCGCCCACGAAATGCACGAGCTCCAGCGTGTCTCCGTCTTCCACCCGCACGTGAGGGTAGCGGTCCCGGGAGAGGATCTCCCGATTGCGTTCCACCACCACGAGCTCCGGGCGGAGATCAAGCTGCAGAAGGAGCTGCTGCACCGTCTGCTCCTCCTCGATCTCCCGATCCTGTCCGTTGAGCCGTACCCGGATCATCCGTTCTCCCGCAGTTCCTCTGTCCCCGTCTCCGAGGCCTCGTCCCAGGCTGTAAGGTAGCGGACCACCGCCTCGGAAGCAGACGGCGCATCCCACACCCCGCTGAGGACCGCGACGCCGGCAGCTCCCCGGCGTCGGACTTCACCGACGCGCTCCGGCGTGATGCCCCCGATGCCTACGCGGGGAAGCCCGGGAGCGGCCTGGCCCACGCGGGTCAGCAGCTCCACGCCCGCCGGCGTCCCCTCCGGATGAGACGCCGTCTCGAAGAGGCTCCCCACGAGGACCCAGTCTGCGTCCCGGGCCTCCCGGGCCTCCTCCTCATGGTGGACCGAGACCCCCACCGACATCCCGCCCAGGAGACGTCGCGCCACCGTCACGGGAAGGCTCCGCTGGCCCAATTGGACCCCGTCGGCCCCGAGACATCCCGCCACGTCGATCCGATCGTTCACCACGAGGCGCGCCCCCACCATTCGGGCCCCGACCAGGAGATCCCAGCCGACCTCCAGGAGGAAGCGCCCCTCCATGGATGGTCCCCGGATGTGGAGTGCCACTCCCGGTCCACCGGCTCGGAGTACGGAGGCTGCGGCTTCCTGGAAGTCGGCCCGGAGGAGGACGGCGTCGTTCGTGACGACGTGGAGGACGGGAGCGGGCAACGGGTCACTCGAAGCGCTGGCCGGCCTCTGCGCCCCTGCCCCGAAGCCACGCGGCCACCGGCATCCTGCGCTTCCCCGCCGGTTGCACCTCCTGGAACCACACCACTCCGTCACCGGTCAGGACCGCCAGCGAGCCTCCGTCGTCGGGCTCGGCCCGGACCACCGTGCCGGGCACCCCGGCCTCATCCTCCTCGAGGTCGGCGGCGCCCTCGGGTCCCGCCGTGGAGGGTGAGAAGAGCTTGAGAGGCTCCCCCTCCCAGAGGGTCCAGGCCCCGGGGACCTCGTCCATGGCCCGAACGTGGTTGTCCAGCTCCCGGGCACTCCGGCTCCAGTCGATCCTGGCCACCTGGCGAGAAACCTTCGGGGCGTATGTCGCCCGGGCGTGATCCTGCTCCCGGGGCTCCCGATCACCATACTCCAGGAAGGCCAGACCCTCGATGAGCGCACGGGCCCCGAGCTCCGCCAGGCGGAGAGAGAGCTGGGTGGACGTGTCCGACGGATCGATGGCCTCTTCCACCTGATGGAGGATGGGGCCGGTATCCATCCCCTCGGTCATCCGCATGATGGTGATACCGGTGGTCTCGTAGCCCCGGGCGATGGCCCAGTGAATCGGCGCCGCCCCCCTGAGCTCGGGGAGGAGGGAGGCGTGGACATTCCACGAACCGTGAGGGGGGAGTTCGAGAATCTCGGGCCTGAGGATGTGTCCGTAGGCCACCACCACGCTGATGTCGGGCCGCAGCAGGCGCAGCTCCTCCTGGAACTCCTCGCCCCGGGGATGCTTGGGCTTCAGGACCGGAAGGCCTTCCGCTTCGGCCACCTCCGCCACAGGGGAAGGCCGAAGCCTTCTCCCTCGCCCGGCCGGTCGATCCGGTTGGGCGACGAGGGATTCCCCCTGGTGGGCGTCGTCACCCACCCGGA
>JARRPL010000311.1:0-1332 GCA_037382905.1 Gemmatimonadota bacterium
CCCCCCTGATCCCCAGAACCGGACCGACGAGTGAGTCAGACCACCAACCCCCTGCTTTTCGAAGGCTTCAGGATCCCCTTCCAGCGGATCCGCGCCGCCCACGTGGACCCGGGCATCCGGGAGATCCTGGCGGAGGGGCGACGTCGGCTCGAGGCCGTGGCGTCCAACGACGCCCCACCGACGTGGGCCAACGTCATGGATCCGCTGGACGAGATGACCCGCTGGGTGTCCGAGCACCTCACCCCGGCGAGCCACCTCGTCGGGGTGGCGGAGACGCCGGAGCTCCGGGCGGCGTACAACGAGGTCCTTCCGGAGATCTCCACCTTCTGGACCCGCCTCTCGACGCACCAGGGCCTGTGGGCCCGGGTGAAGGCCTTCGCGAACACGGACGAAGCCGGGAGTCTCGACGAGCTTCGAGCCCGCCACCTGGAGAAGACCATCCGGGCCTTCCGGCGAGCCGGAGCCGACCTGGACGATGCCGACCGGGCTCGACTCGAGGAGCTCAAGGTGGAGTTGAGCCGCCTGGAGCAGAAGTTCAGCGAGAATGTCCTGGATGCCACGGCTGCCTTCGAGATGGAGATCACCGAAGAGGAACGCCTGGACGGGATCCCCGAGGGGCCGCGGAACCGCTATCGGCAGGCGGCCCGGGAGAAGGGATTGGACGGCTGGCTGCTCACCCTGGACTATCCGGCGGTGGAGCCGGTGCTGAAGTACGCCCGGGACCGGGAGCTCCGGAGGGAGATCTACCGCGCCTACACGACCCGGTGCCGGGAGGGGGAGTTCGACAACCGGGAGCTCATCCTCCGCATCCTCTCCCTTCGACAGCAGATCTCGGACCTCCTGGGGTATCCGACCTACCCCGACTACGTGCTGGAGGAGCGGATGGCCCGCACGGGCCAGCAGGCCCGGGAGTTCGAGCGGGACCTGACGGAGAAGACCCGCCCCTACTGGGAGGCGGATGTGGAGGCGCTCCGGGAGCACGCCGCCGAGCTGGGGCTGGAACGCTTGCGACCGTGGGACGTGAGCTTCGTGGCCGAGCATCTCCGCAAGGCCCGCTACGCCATCGACGACGAGCTGCTCCGGCCCTACTTCCCCCTGGCCCGGGTCCAGGAGGGGCTCTTCGAGATCGTGCGGCGGGTGTTCGGCGTCCGGGTCCGGGAGCGGGAGATCCAGGAGGTCTGGCACCCGGACGTGCGCTACTACGAGCTCACCCACGAGGATGGCACCGAGCTGGGGGGCTTCTATACCGATTGGTTCCCCCGCAAGGAGAAGCGCCAGGGCGCCTGGATGAACGACTTCATCTCCGGCGGGCCCCGGTCCGACGGCGGATTC
>JARRPL010000311.1:1376-7450 GCA_037382905.1 Gemmatimonadota bacterium
ACCGTCCGGCGCTCCTGAACCACCGGGAGGTGCAGACGATCTTCCACGAGTTCGGTCACCTGCTGCATCACTGCACGTCCCGGGTGCCCGTCCGTGCCCTGGGAGGGCTGAACGTGGCGTGGGACTGGGTGGAGCTGCCGAGCCAGTTCATGGAGAACTGGACCTGGGAGCGGGAGGCCCTGGACCTGTTCGCTCGCCATTGGGAGACGAACGAACCCCTTCCCGACGAGCTGTACCAGCGCATGCTGGCGGCCCGACGCTTCCTGGGAGGCTGGGGGCAGATGCGACAGCTCTCCTTCGGAACGGTGGATCTGGCCCTCCACACCGAGTTCGCGCCCCGGGCCGCCGAGGCCACGGTGGAGGAGGCCATGGAGTTCGGCCGGACCCGCTTCCTCCCCTTCAGCGTGGACGAGGAGTTCGCGGATCATCACATCCTCACCGCCTTCTCCCACCTCTTCTCCGGGGGATACGCCGCCGGCTACTACAGCTACCTGTGGTCCGAGGTGCTGGACGCCGATGCCTTCGGCCGCTTCCAGGAGGAGGGTATCTTCAACCGGGAGACGGGTCAGGCCTACATGGACGCCATCCTCAGCCGCGGCGACAGCGAGGACCCCGAGACCCTGTTCCGGGAGTTCATGGGGCGGGACCCGGACCCCGAGGCGCTCATCCGCCGAAATCTCGGCCCCAGGGCCGCGTAAGATCGGACGCACTCTCGCGCAGCCGGAGACACCCATGCGAATCCCATCGGCCTTCCCCGTATTCTTGACCGCCCTGGTCCTGGGCGTCGCCGGCTGCGACCGGACCGGGGCCTACGGCGACGCTTCGAGCATCATTCTCGCCGCCGACCCCGACCTCTGGGCCCAGGTGCAGGACGACGTCTACGGCAGCCTGGAACCCACCATCCAGACGGTCCGGGAGGAGCGGACCTTCACGGTCACCTATCAGAACCCCAACGAGGAGGACTGGGGGCGTCTGCGTCAGTTCAAGCAGATGCTGGTGGTGGGGACGGCGGAGGATCCCTGGGTCGCCGAGGCGCTCGAGCGGGCCCGGGGAGCCGACGAGGCCGCGCCCCCGCAGATCCTCCAGGCCCGGGACATCTGGGCTCGGGCGCAGCTCGTGACGATCCTGCTCCTGCCTCCCACCGGTCAGGCCGAGGCGCTCCGGAGCCTGATGCCGGAGCTGCGGCAGATCTACGACCGCCAGTTCCGGCAGCTCGCCCGGGACCGGATGTTCATCACCGGGAGGGACAGCGCCCTGGCCGACACCCTTCGACGGGAGGCGGGCTTTTCGCTGATCCTCCCGCAAGTCTACTACTGGGACCACCAGGACTCGGTCTACATCTTCCGGAACGACAACCCGGACCCGTCGGAGCTGATCCGGCAGTTGGCCGTCACCTGGCGGACGCCCATCCCCGAGGACATGGAAGGAGAGGAGATCCTCGCCTGGCGGGAGGAGCTGGCGGCGGGACACTACTCCGAGCCCCAGCAGGTGGACCTCTCGGAGGTGACCGCCGGCCCCTTCACCTATGAGGGCCATAGCGCATATCAGGTCCAGGCGGTCTGGCAGAACACGCCGGCGGCGGACTGGCCGGCGGCGGGGCCCTTCATCCTCCGTTCGGTGGCCTGCCCCGATCAGGATCGGCTCTACCTGCTGGATGCCTGGCTCTACGCCCCGGGGAAGGAGAAGTACCAGTACATGATCCAGCTGGAGACCCTCCTGGACTCCTTCTCCTGCGAGAGCTGACCGCCGCCGGTCCGCCCCGGAAGGCCGGGGCTCCGCGATCCAGAACCCAGAGACCCGCCCCCGCGTGAACCGGCTTTCCCTCCCGCTGGTTGTCGCCGGCACGGCCCTCGTGGCCCTGGCCTACGGCGCGGCACTCCTCCCGGGAGGCCCGCCGGCCTGGTCTCCCTACGCTCTGGCGCTGGGCACCGGCGCCCTCCTGTCGGGCCTCCTGATGGCCGGCGCCGCCCGCCGGGGGAGCCTGCCGCTGGGAGTCGGGGTGCTCTTCCTGGGGACGGGGCTCTGGGTGACGGGTGGGCTGTGGGCGCTCCTGGCCCTGCCCGGGGTGGACGCCGCCGACGCGCCGCTCTTCCTGGGGCTCCCGCGCCGTGCCGCATTCCTGCTGCTGGGCGTGGGGCTGGCGCCGGGTCTGGTGGTGCCTGTGGCGTACGGCCTGGTCTTCGACCGGAGCACCCTCACCGACGAGGATCTGGCCCGCCTCCGGGAGGTGGCGGCCCAGGTGGCCCGGGAGACGACGGTGGACCCCGCGCCCGGGCCCTCGGGGAGCGGGGGTGAGGGGTGATGGTCCAGGAGGGCGCGGTCCCGCCCGAGGCTCAACCCACCGTCGTGGGCGTGGCCCTGGTCTACCTGGCGGTGGTTGCGGGGATCGCGGTCTGGTCCGGCCGCAGGACCCACACCCCCGACGACTTCTTCCTGGCGGGAAAGGGGATCGGGCTCCTGGCCCTGACCTTCGCGGCGCTGGCCTCGACCTTCTCCAGCTTCACCTTCCTGGGGGGACCCAGCCTCCTCTACCTCATGGGTCTGGGGGCCATGATGTTCGTCCTCCCCGCCACCCTCACCAACGCCCTGTCGGCGTGGGTCCTGGCCAAGCGCCTGCGCCTGGTGGCGGAGATCCGACCCGTGCTCACCCTGCCGGACGTGGTGGGCCTCCGGTACGGATCCCGCCTGGCCCAGGGGCTCTCCGCCGTGGCGATCCTCCTGGGGGTGATCGGCTACATGGCGACCCAGGTGGCGGGGCTCGGGGTGCTCCTCGACTCGGTGTTCGGCACCGGATACGGGTGGGGGATCTGGATCGGTACCGGCGTGGTGCTGGCCTATGCGGTGGCGGGAGGGATCAAGGCGGGGATCTACACCGACCTGGCCCAGGGCCTCCTGATGGCGGCGGCCTCGGCACTCGTCTTCCTCTACGTTCTGGAGGCGGGCCAGGGGATGCCGGGGATCACCCGCACCATCCTGGCCGCCGAACCCGAGTTCCTCTCCCCCTGGGGTCTCTACACGCCGCTGGCCGCCGTCTCCCTCTACTTCGTGTTCAGCGTGGGGGTCCTGGGCCAGCCCCACGTCATGCACAAGTTCTTCATGATCCGGGAGCCCCGGCAGCTCAAGTGGTACCCGCTCCTCGTGACCATCGCCATGGTTACGGTGATCCTGATCATGTTCGGCATCGGCGTCGCGGTGAAGGCACTGGTCCTCGAGGGCACCTTCCCTCCCCTCTCGGACCCGGACAGGGTGGCGCCCCTCTTTCTCATCGAACAGACCCCGGTCATCCTGGCGGCGGTCGTCTTCAGCGGGATCGCAGCCGCCGTCATGAGCAGCGTGGACTCCTTCGTGAACGTGGGCGCCGCCGCCCTGACGCACGATCTGCCGGTGGCGCTGGGCCACCGACTGGACGACGAATTGCGGTGGGGCCGCATCGCAACCGTGGCCCTGGCGGTGGCCGCCGCCCTCACGGCCTGGCTCTCCAACGCCCTGGTGGTCTTTCTGGGCATCTTCGGCTACGGGCTCTTCGCCTCCACGATGGTGCCGGTCCTGGCGCTGGGGCTGAACTGGGGCGGCGCTACCCGGGCCGGGGCCGTCGCCTCGCTCTCCGCGGGGCTGGTCACCACCCTGGGGCTCGAGTTCGTGGCCTACCTCGGACTCTTCTCCCTCCCTGCGGGGGTCACGGCGGCGGCGCTGGCCATGGTGGTCTCCTTCATCGCCTTCCTCGCCGTCTCGGCGCTGACCCGGGGTGGAACGGCCGACGAGCTGGACCGGGACCTGCAACTGGCCCTCACGCTGTAGACTCCCCCGGCCAGGCCCCGTCGTCGGGACGCGCGCCTCCCTGAAACCCGACCCGGAGCGCCCCCGTAATGCCCCCGAGGGCTGACGACGACGACGGGGGGGAGGGCGCATGCACGCGAGTCGCACTTCGGAAGCTGGTCCGGACGCCCCTGTTCACCGGAACCGCCCTCGTCACCCTAGCGGTGGGAATCGGGGCCAACACGGCCATCTTCAGCGTCGTCAACGCGGTCCTCCTGAAGCCCTTGCCCTTCCAGGATCCCGAGGGGCTGGTGGCCCTCTGGCACGAGGCCCCGGGCCTGGACTTCTCCCAGCTCAACCAGTCGCCGGCGACCTACCTCACCTACCGCTCCGACACGGAGCTTCTGGAGGACGTCGCCCTCTGGGACGACTCTCGAGTTCAGGTCCAGGGCGGGGAGGAGCCCGAGGAGCTTCCGGCACTCCTGGTCACCGACGGATTCTTCCCCCTGCTGGGCGTGCAGGCGGAGGTAGGGCGGGTGATCTCCCCCGCGGACGATTCCCCAGGCGCGCCCCGCACCGTGATGATCTCCCACGACTACTGGCAGCGCAGCTTCGACGGCGACCCGGAGGTGGTGGGCCGGACCCTCTCGGTGAACGGGAATCCCGCCGAGATCATCGGTGTGCTACCACCGAGCTTCCGGTTCCTGCGATGGACGCCGGATGTGGTCTATCCGCCCCGCTTCGATCCGGCGGAGGTGATCATGGGCCAGTTCTCCTATCAGGCCTTCGGGCGACTCCGCCCCGGAGCCACGATGGAGCAGGTGGCCCTCGAGATGGAGCGCCTCATTCCGGTGGCGGTGGACCGGTATCCCGGTCCCGTGACGATGACCATGCTGGAGCAGGCTCGGTTCGGAGCCCTGGTCTGGTCCCTGAAGGAAGATCTGGTGGGGGACGTGAGGACGGTGCTCTGGGTGCTCCTGGGCACCGTGGCCATGGTGCTCCTCATCGCCAGTGCCAACGTGGCGAACCTCTTTCTGGTGCGGGCCGAGGGTCGGGTACGTCAGGTCGCCCTCCAGACCGCTCTCGGCGCGGACCGGGGCACCGTGGCCCGGCTCTTCCTGACCGAATCCATCGCCCTGGGCCTCCTGGGCGGGATTCTGGGGACGGGGCTGGCGATGGTCGGGCTCCGACTCCTGGTCCGGCTGTCCCCGGGCCAGCTTCCCCGCCTGGAGCAGGTGGGTCTCGACGGGTCGGTGCTGGCCTTCACGCTGGCGATCTCGGTGCTGTCGGGGGTCCTCTTCGGGCTCCTTCCCCTCCTCCGGTACGGGCGCCCGGACCTGGTCTCGGCGCTCAAGGAAGGGGGCCGGGGAGGCCAGGGGAAGGCCCGGCACAGAGCCCGTAACGCCCTGGTGGTGGGACAGGTTGCGCTGGCCCTGGTCCTCCTGGTGGGATCGGGGCTGATGATCCGCAGCTTCCAGGCCCTTCGGAAGGTCGACCCGGGCTTCGACGCTCCGGAGCAGGTGATGACGTTCCGGGTCTACATCCCCGAATCGGTCATGGAGGACCCGCTGGAGGTGGCTGCAGGCCACGAGCGGATCCTCCAGAAGCTCCAGTCCATCCCCGGCGTTCTGGCCGTCGGCGCCTCCTCCTCCGTGACGATGGACGGCTTCGATTCCAACGATCCGCTCTGGGCAGAGGACATTCCGGTTCAGGAGGGCCAGCTCCCGCCGATCCGCCGCTACAAGTGGGTGCTGCCCGGCTACTTCGGGACCATGGGGAACCCCCTGGTCGCAGGCCGGGACGTCTCCTGGGCCGACCTTCATTCCCGTCGACCGGTGGCGGTGGTGACGGAGAACCTGGCCCGGGAGATGTGGCAGGAACCGGACCGGGCGCTGGGCAAACGGGTCAGCACGCTGACCATGGACGGGACGCCGGGCGTCTGGCGCGAGGTGATCGGTGTGGTGGGCGACATCCACGACGACGGACTCAGCGAGGACCCGGTGGCCACGGTGTTCTGGCCCCAGACGATGGACGACTTCCAGGGGAACGAGCTGTTCAGCCAGCGGTCCATGGCCTTCGCCGTCCGGGCCGGCCCGGGCGTTCTCCCGACGCTCCTCCCCCGGCTCCAGGAGGCGGTCTGGTCCGTCTCCGGGAGTCTGCCCCTGGCGGACGTGGCCACCCAGCAGGAACGTCTCGATCGATCCATGGCCCGGACCTCCTTCATCCTGGTGCTGCTGGGTATCGCCGCCGGGGTAGCCCTCCTGCTGGGATCCGTGGGGATCTACGGCGTGATCTCGTATGCGGTCAGCCAACGGACA
>JARRPL010000312.1:0-3905 GCA_037382905.1 Gemmatimonadota bacterium
CGTCGCGCCACGCCAGCGCCTCCCGAAGTCGGGCCACCGGACGGGGATCGAGTCGGTGTGCCCCCTTCACCCGGGTCACCGGATCGTCGGACTCGTCCGGGGTCCAGCGAATCTCCTCCATGAGCTGGAACTCCTCGTGGGCCCAGTCCATGCGACCCACCTCCTCGAGGCGCCCGGAGAGGATTTCCGCCAGTTCATGGAGGTGACGCGTGTCGGAGGCCGCATATTCCAGCATGCCGCGCTCCAGGGGACGCCGGGCCCAATCGGCGCGCTGGTACTTCTTGGAGAGCCGCACCCCGAAGTGCTCCTCCAGGAGGGCGGCCAGTCCGATGCTACCGACACCGAGGAGAGCCGCGGCGATCTGCGTATCGAAGACCCCGCGGGGATTGATTCCAAGATCCCGGTCCAGAAGACGGAGGTCGTAGTCGCCTCCGTGCATGAAGAGGGTCTGGTCGGGATTCTGTAGAAGGGGCCGGAGGAGGTCTCCCAGCTCCACCGCCAGCGGATCGAGAATGATGTCCCGACCCCCGCGGGTGGAGATCTGGACCAGGCACAATCGATCCGAGTACCGGTGGAAGCCCGCCGCCTCCAGATCCACGGCAAGGGAAGGCTCGTCCGCCAACTCGGCCACCACGTTCTCGGCCGTACGGCCGTCATCGATGTATTCCAGATCCATGGGCAAGTCCTACCGGCGGGAGGGGGCCCGGTTCCCGGGAGCGTCGGTCCTTGCCCCCATTCCGCATTTCACGACAGGTTGCTGGGTTCTCGGGACGGTCGTCGTCCCGCCCCCCCGGACCACCCTTCCGCCTCTCCCCGATGCTCCGAACGAAGATCGTCTGTACCCTCGGGCCCGCCTCGTCGGAATCGGCGGTGATCCGGGAACTGGTCGATGCCGGCCTCGACATGGCCCGCATCAACATGTCCCATGGCGACGTGGAGTCGCACAGGACGGTGATCCAGCGGGTACGGGCGGCGGCCCGGGAGGCGGGACGGCCTGTGCCGATCCTGGTGGACCTGGCGGGTCCCAAGATCCGCGTCGGGACCCTCGAGTCCCCGGTGACCCTCGCGCCGGGGGAGGAGGTCGTTCTCGCCCCGGAGGCGGAGGCGACAGAGGGAGAGATCCCGACCACCTACGCAGATCTCGCGGCGGATGTGTCGCCGGGGGATCCGGTCATGCTGGACGACGGGCTCATGGAGTTGGAGTCGGTGGGAACGGACGGCAACCGGGCCCGCTTCCGCGTCGTGAAGGGAGGGCTTCTCAAGAGTCGGAAGGGCATCAATCTGCCTCGGGCCGAGGTTCGGGCGCCGTCCCTGACCCCGAAGGACCTCGAGGACCTGTCGTTCGCGCTGGACGTGGGAGCGGAGTACATCTCCCTGTCCTTCGTGAGACGGGCATCGGACGTGAAGGATCTGAAGAGCCGGGTGCGGGGACGAGCGCTGGTGGTGGCCAAGATCGAGAAGGCCCAGGCCCTGCAGAACATCGAGGCCATCCTGGCGGAAGCCGACGGCGTCATGGTGGCCCGCGGGGATCTGGGCGTCGAGCTCCCCTTCGAGCAGGTCCCACTCGCCCAGAAGAGAATCATCCAGCTGGCGAACCTCTACGGTCGGCCGGTCATCACGGCCACCCAGATGCTCGAATCCATGATCGAGCACCCTCGCCCGACCCGGGCGGAGGCTTCGGACGTGGCGAATGCCATCCTGGACGGCACCGACGCCGTCATGCTCTCGGGTGAGACGGCGGTGGGGAAGTATCCGGTGGGGGTGGTGCAGGCCATGAGGCGGATCGCCCGGGAGATCGAATCCTCCGGCGTGCTTCAGCGCGGGCCCCACTACACGGTCCTGCCTCAGGGGGAGCTTCGCCGCGGTGCCTCACCCATCGAGCATGCGGTGGCCTCCGCGACCATCGAGGCCGTGGACAGCCTCGATGCCCCGGCGGTCCTCGTGGTCACCCGAAGCGGATTCAGCGCCCGGCTGGTTTCGTCCTACCGGCCGGCGGTTCCCATCTTCGCCATCTGCACGGATCCGGTGACCTACAGCCAGCTCGCGGCGGTGTGGGGTGTACGCCCGCTGCTGGCTACGGAGCAGGAGGTGAGCTACGAAGGCCTGGCCCAGTACGGGCGGCGGGCGGTACTGGAGCTGGGGGTGGGCCGGCCCGGCGACGCCGTCGTGGTGACCGCAGGAGTGCCCTTCCACCAGTCGGGATCGACCAACACCATGCGCGTCGAGGCGCTGTAGCCGGATGCGTTTCACCTTCCTGGGCACCGGCACCTCCTTCGGCGTCCCGGTGGTGGGGTGTGGCTGCGCCACCTGCACCTCGTCCGACCCGCGGGATGCCCGCACCCGGAGCGGGGCTCTCCTGGAGCTTCCGGAGGGACGCCTCCTGGTGGATGCGCCACCGGAGCTGCGCCTGCAACTGCTCCGGGCCGAGGTCGACGCCGTCGACGCGGTCTGGATCACCCATCCCCACGCCGACCACCTTCACGGGATCGACGATCTTCGTGTGTTCACGGCGCGGAGCGGGCGTGTCCTTCCCACCCACATCGCCCGGGAGCACGCGGCGGAGGTGCGGAGGCGCTTCTCCTACATCTTCAGCGGCGACCAGCCGGCGCCTGGAACGACGCGACCCCGGCTCCAACTGCTGCCCTTCGATCCTGGCAGCCCGGTTCCCCTCCTGGGAGCCGAACTCCAGCCGCTCGCGGTGCCCCACGGCCCCATGACCACCCATGGCTTCCGGGTCGGTGGACTGGGATACGTGACCGATGCGAAGCGGTTGCCCGAACCCGTGCTTGAGCGACTCCGGGGAGTGGATACGCTGGTTCTCAACGCCCTCTGGTGGGGGAACCCGCACCCCACCCATTTCAACGTGGAAGAGGCGGTGGCGGCGGCGGAGGAGGTCGGTGCGGAGCGCACCTTCCTCGTCCATCTCACGCACCGGGTTCGGCACGCGGAGCTCGAGGACCGGCTGCCTCCCCACATCCGACCGGCCTACGACGGACTGACACTGGAGACTTGACCGTGAGCGTACCCGAACTCGACTACAGCAATGTGATCTCCGACGTCCTCGGGCCTTCCGGGATCGATCCGGGGCGGCTTGAGGGCGACCTGGCGGAGCGATTCGTTACGGCCCACCGGGACGTCGAGGAGAGGCGTGCCAGCGGCGACATGGGCTTCTTCGATCTGCCGACGGACGAGGCCACGGCCGGCACGGTCCAGGAGTTGGCTGACGGCTTCGGCCAGTGGTTCGAGAATGTCGTGGTTCTGGGCATCGGAGGATCCAGCCTGGGGGGGATCACCCTGCGGGATGCGCTTCTGGGACCGGGATGGAACGAAAAGGACGACGAGGCCCGGAGCTTCTTCCCACGCCTCTACATCCTGGAGAACCCCGACCCGGATACGACACGGGAGCTCCTGGGTCGGCTGGATCTCCGCCGTACCCTCTTCAACGTGGTCAGCAAGTCGGGTGCGACGGCTGAGACCATGGCGCTCTACCTGGTGGTCCGGGGCCGGGTGGCCGAGGTCGTGGACGAGGACAAGCTCCACGGACACTTCATCTTCACCACCGATCCCGAGCGGGGAGCCCTGCGCACGCTTGCGGCGCGGGAGGGGGTGCCCACCCTGTCCATTCCGCCCAACGTCGGGGGGCGCTTCTCGGTGTTGTCGCCGGTGGGTCTCTTCCCCGCCGCCATCACCGGTACGCCGGTGGAGGATCTCCTGCTCGGAGCGCGCCGGGTCCTGGACCGATGCGAGACGCCGGTCCTTTCCGAGAACCCTGCAGGTCTTCTGGCCACGCTTCTCCACGCCATGGACACCGAGAAGGGACGTCCCATCCACGTGCTCATGCCCTACGCCGACCGCCTTCGGGCCCTCACGCTGTGGTTCCAGCAGTTGTGGGCCGAGTCTCTCGG
>JARRPL010000313.1:0-5265 GCA_037382905.1 Gemmatimonadota bacterium
TCAAGAGAGAGGAGCCGAGCTCCCTGGGGGATCGACCAGCCCCATCCCAGTCAGATCCAGCGCGGGTCAACGAGGGTCCACCTGCCCGCGCCGAAACGAGGAGTGCGTCAACCCCGCACCGGCCACACGAGCGCCCCCCAGACCACGCCCACCACAGCCACCGCGAAGAGCAGGCGCTGGCCCGTCCCGGGCTTCGTGAAGTAGGTCACCGCCGAGAGCGCGGCCGCCGTTCCCAGGCAGGTGGCCAGCCCCGCGAATCCACCCGGCCCGATGAGAGGGCCGAGTCCGGGATGGAAGAAATGACCCACCAGCACAGCACACCTGAACGGGACCCCGGCCCCGGTCACTGGGAGGTAGTGCAGGGGCGAGAGGGGAGCCCATCTTCGGCCGCCCTTCGTCGCCGCCCTTCGCCTCTCCTTGCGCCACAACCCGAGGCTCTTCCACTGGGAGAGCCACAAGAGCCAGTCCCGGGGGGTGTTGAACGGTACGTCGTCGGACGAGGCCAACAGATCCAGGATCACCACGAGAACCAGCGCCCACGCCCCCACGACACGCGCCTGCTGCGGCGTCAGGGAGAGATGGAGGATCGCGTCCATTACCAGTGCCACTCCCCCTGGCGGAGCTTGGGCCACAGGAAATGGCCCGCCACCATTCCCAGACACGCCACCGCGGCCATGAGCCAGCCCGTGAGCTCGACGCCGCCCACCCCGACGGCAACGAACCCCAGGGTGAGGGCCACCATCACGGTACGAGCGGCATCGTGGTCCACCACCGGCTCCAATCCGTCTCGGGGATGGAACAGGTGAGCCAGGAACGCCCCAAAGATCCAGGGGAGCACGGGGTTCCGTGCGCTGGCCGCCCGCATGACCTCGCTCCACGTGTTCCCGCCGGTGCCGTCCAGGGACAGGTAAACGTCCCAGAGGACCAGGGCCCAGACGACCCCCCAGCAGGACCACCAGATGGGGCGGCGTCGACCGGCCAGGGTTTCTCGCGTGATCCGAACGGGAGCCCCTACCGCCTGGACCACCGCTCTCGTGCCATCCCGCATCGACTCCTCCCTCGTCAGTACGCTGAGCGCACGCGGCCTTCGGGGGGGTGAGTCACCTTAGGGATCGGGGGACGGGTTCGCCAGGGCCGACGCTCGGACTCTCAGGGCCGACGCCCGGACTCTCAGGGTCGGCGTTCCGACCCGTGGTCGGGGCACGCCCCCCCACAACTGTTCCATGGCCCCTGTCCCCCGGGGATGGTGGCGCCGGCGGGCTCGGATGGGGATAATGTAGGCGAGATCGGTCCACTCCCACTCGCGAGGGGGTCATGGAAAAGAGAACCGCGTTTCCCGCCGTCTTCTGGGTCGCCAACTCCATCGAGGTCCTGGAGAGGTTCGCCTACTACGGCATCTACTTCGGCTTCGGGATCTACATGGCTTCCCTGGGCTATTCCCGAGCTCAGCTGGGGATCGTCCAGAGCCTCTTCCTCCTTCTGTCCTACGGTGTTCCGGTAATATCCGGGTCATTCGCAGATCGCTTCGGATTCAAGAAGGTCCTCATCTTCTCCTACCTGGCGTACCTCCCGGCCATCCTCCTCCTGATCTTCACGAAGTCCTATTCGGGCATCGTGCTGACCATGCTCTCCAGCGGGCTGGCGGCAGGGATCTTCAAGCCCCTCATCGCTGCCACGGTCCGGGCCGTGACGGACAAGACGAACAAGACGCTGGGCTTCGGGATCTTCTACGCAATGGTGAACGTGGGAGGCTCCTTCGGCCCCATCGTCCTGGGGAAGCTCCGGGCCATCTCCTGGAACTACGCCTTCATGGCCGCGGCGGCCTCCGTCGTCGTCATGCTCATCATCACCATCATCTTCTACGAGGAGCCTGAGCGGGAGATCGAGGGCGTGACCATGGGGGAGAAGCTCCGGGACATCGGTCTGGCCCTCTCCGACGTGAAGTTCACCCTCCTGCTGATCCTCCTCGGCGTGTTCTTCTGGCTCCCCTACTGGTGCTTCTTCAACCTCTGCGCCGTCTACGTGGACGGGAATCTGGACACGGCCCGGTTATACCAGGAGATGCAGGCCGTTCTGGGCACGGCGGTGGCCAACTTCTTCTCGCAGGTGGACGAGGACGGGGTGAGGCGGATCCTGGGGGAGACCATATCCCATACCGGCTGGATCATCATGGTTCTCCAGGTGGCCGTTTCCAGGACGGCCGAGCGGTTCAAGGCCATGCCCACCTTCCTGGTCGGCTTGCTCCTCATCTCCGTGGGCTTCGTGGTCCTGGCATTCGCGAAGATCTCGGCTCCGGCCGTCATCTTCCTGGGAATCCTCGTCTTCGCCGTGGGTGAGATGGTCTCCTCGCCCCGGATCCAGGAGTACATCACCTGGATCGCCCCCAAGGAGAAGGCTGGCCTCTACATGGGGATGAACTTCCTGGCCATCATGATCGGTGCGGCCTTCAGCGGCATCACCTACACGTCCCTCTACGGGCACTTCGAGGGGGCGGGGCATCCCGAGTACGTCTGGTTCGTCCTGGCGGTCCACACCTTCCTGGGCATCGGTGCCCTGACCCTGTTCACGAGGCTGGCCGGCGAGCTCCAGGAACGAGAGGAGTGAAGGACGTGATGTTGATCAAAGAGAAGGTGGATCAAGCCATCGGGATCCTGGGGGAATACGGCGTCGACTGCTGGATCACCTTCGTCCGGGAGAGCGGCATGATGCGCGATCCCATGATGGACTTTCTGTGTCCCGCAGACATGACCTGGCACTCCGCCTTCATCATCACCCGGGCCGGAGAGACCCACGCCATCGTGGGCCAGATGGAGAAGAGGACCGTCGAGGAGTTGGATGTATACGGGAAGGTCACCGGGTACGTGGAGGGGATCAAGAAGGACCTCCTGGCGGCCCTGAAGGAGCTGGATCCAGCCTCCATCGCCGTCAACTTCTCCCGGACCAGCGAGGTGTGCGACGGCCTCACCCACGGCATGTATCTCATCCTGCAGGAGATGCTCGCCGAGATCGGTTTCCAGGACCGGCTCGTCTCCTCGGAGAAGATCACGTCCAGCCTCAAGGCGCGGAAGACCGCCACCGAGGTGGGGCGGATGCAGGCCGCCATCGGCCACACCCTGGACATCTTCGGGCTGGTGAAGGCGTTCATCCGGCCCGGGAGGACCGAGAAGGAGATCGCCGCCTTCATGGCCCGGGAGGCCGAATCCCGGGGGCTGTCCTTCGGGTGGGACCCGGCCCATTGCCCGGCGGTCTTCACCGGTCCGGACACGGCGGGGGCCCACTATCAGCCCACGGACCGGAAGGTGGAGCGGGGCCATGTCCTGAACATGGACTTCGGCCTCAAGGTCCAGGAATACACGTCCGACCTCCAGCGCACGTTCTACGTCCTGGAGGAAGGGGAGACTGCGGCGCCGCCTGAGGTGCGGGCGGGGTTCGAGACCATCGTCGCCGCCATCGAGATGGCCCGGGAGGCCCTGAGGCCCGGGGTCCAGGGCGTGGCCGTCGACGGGATCGCCCGGGAGTACATCGTCTCCCAGGGATACGAGGAGTACCCCCACGGGCTGGGCCACCAGGTGGGCCGCTTCGCCCACGACGGCACGGCCCTCCTGGGTCCCCCCTGGGAGAAGTACGCCAACAAGCCCTTCGAGACCATCGAGGAGGACATGGTCTTCACCATCGAGCCCCGCCTCACCGTTCCCGGCCGGGGAGTGGTGACCATCGAGGAGATGGTCCGGGTGACCGAGGGGGGAGCCGAATTCCTGGCGGCGCCCCAGAAGGAGCTGATCCTCATCGGCTGAGGCGTCTCGGGGTGAGGTGTGGGTACGAGGAATCGGGGCCGCAAGTCCGCACGCCTCGGCGTGCCGTTCACCGAACGTCGAAGGTTCACCGACCATCGAAGTGAAGGGAGCCAGCCGTGAACACTCTGATCCTGGCAGCCATCTCTGTCTTCCTGCTACCGGGAACCGTGCCCGGAGGCGCTACCGAGATGAGCCCCAATCCGCAGGAAGAAGTGACCGTCACGATCCTGTTCGACAACTACTCGGCGGATGATCGCCTGGGCACCGCGTGGGGCTTCGCCGCGCTCATCGAGACCGCGGGGCACACGGTCCTTTTCGACACGGGTGCAGACGGGGCTATCCTCCTGGAAAACATGCGCCTCATGGGGAAGGACCCCATGGCCATCGAGTCCGTCGTCCTCTCCCACGCCCACGCCGATCACACCGCTGGGCTCCAGGCCCTCCTGGACCTGGGCCTGCGACCCAGGATCTTCCTCCTCTCCACCTTTCCGGCGGAGCTGAAGGCCGCGGCCGTGGCGCCGGCACAGATAGTGGAAACGTCCCCGGGACAGGAGATCGCACCGGGGATCCGCACCACCGGCCAGGTGGGAGAGGCCATTCCGGAACAGGCCCTGGTCCTGGAGACGGAGGCGGGCAAGGTGGTGATCACCGGGTGCGCCCATCCCGGCGTGGTTCACATGGTGGGCAATTCCGGGAGATGGGAGTGGAGCGAGCCGGGCCCAGCCACTGCACGGGCGACCCGGCCATGGCCTTGTTCCGGGAGGAATACGGGGAAGGTTACCAGCCCCTGGGTGTGGGGAGGGTTCTCCGGTTCTTACCCTGACCGTCCCTCTGCCAGACGCAGCTCGCTGAACTCGTCCCACTCGACCTCGTGGGACTCGGCTCCGTTGCGGACCGTGATCCCGCGATTGCCATCGTCCACGTCGTTGGAGCCGTCCAGCTCGAAGCTGCGTCCATCTTTCAGCTCCACCAGGGCCCCACGACCCGTCTTCCGGATGCGGGCGATGTTACCGAACTCGACCTGGAGCTCGACGCCGTCCATCTCTCCGTTGAGCATCTCCCAGGAGGCCGTCTCGTCGTTGTCCCAGGCGATCTCCCCCGAATACTCCTGGCCGGCCTCGGTGACTACCGTGCCCACGATCGGGTGGCCACCGTCGAAGAACCCCCAACCGGGCTCCGCGTCGGCGGAGTGGAAACGCACACGGTCGAACTCGTCCCATCCCAGCTTCACCTCGCCCAGAGTGGGGTCCGACACCGAGATCCCGCTGATAGAGGAGTTGACGTCATTGGTGCCCCGGAGGACCACGGTGCTCCCGTCCAGGAGCGTCACCCTGGCTCCCCCGGATCCCGCCCTCTCGATGGCCCCGATGGAGCCGAAGGGGATCGCCCGGTCCACTCCCTCCGCCTCACCGTCAAGGACGTCTGTCGTGTAGATCTCGTCCACGTCCCATGCGATGTATCCGGAGAAATC
>JARRPL010000314.1:0-3872 GCA_037382905.1 Gemmatimonadota bacterium
GGTCCACCCTCGTGGTGGACGGGGCCACGCTCCAGCCCCTCCAGATGGAGACCCGGGCGGGGACGGTGATGGTGCTGGAGGTCATGGGCGAGTCCCAGACCATGGACAACACCCAGACCGTGGTCACGCTCTACGACTGGAGCTCCTGACCCCCGCCCGTCCGACGGGGGCCAGGCTCCGGCCCCGGGGGTCAGTCCCGGCCGGGTGTGGCCTCGTCCTCGCCGGTCTTGCGCAGGATGAGCTTGTGGGCCCGGAGTCGCAGCGCATTGATGCGGATGAAGCCCCGGGCGTCCTCCTGGTCGTAGCCTCCGGCCACGTCCATGGAGGAAAGCTCCTGATCGTAGAGAGAGCTCTGGGACGTGCGACCCCGGATGACGGTGTTCCCCTTGAAGAGGCGAAGGTGCACCGCGCCGTCGATGAGCTTCTCCGACTGGCGGAAGGCCGCCTGCACGAAGTCCATCTCGGGGGAGAACCAGAAGCCGTTGTAGATGATCTCCGAGAAGTGGGGGGACAGGGTGTCCCTGAGGCGCAGCACCTCCCGGTCCATGGCGATCCCCTCCAGGTCCCTCAGGGCGTGATGCAGGATCGTCCCACCCGGCGTCTCGTAGACTCCCCGGGACTTGATGCCCACGAACCGGTTCTCGACGATGTCGATGCGGCCGATGCCGTGGCGACCGCCCACCTCGTTCAGGAACTCGAAGAGATCCACCGGATCCGTCAGCTCCACCCCCTCCGAGGGACACGTCACCCGGACGGGCATGGCGTCGCGGAAGTCCAGCGTCAGGTCGGTGGGCGTGTCCGGAGTGTCCTCCAACGCCCGGGTGAGCTTGAACATGTCCTCGGGCGGAGCCAGCTCGGGATCCTCCAGCAGACCCGCCTCGTAGGAACGGTGCATGAGGTTCTCGTCGCTGGAGTAGGGCTTCTCGGCGGTGGCCTCCACCGGGATGCCGTGCTCCGACGCGAAGGCCAGCAGGTCGGGACGTCCCTGGAAGCGGTCCAGGAAGGCCCGTTCCTTCCACGGGGCGATGACCTCGAGCCGGGGGGCCAACGCCGCGAAGGCCATCTCGAAGCGGACCTGGTCGTTCCCCTTGCCGGTGGCTCCGTGGGCCACGGCCGTCGCCCCTTCCCGCAGTGCGATCTCCACCTGACGGCGGGCGATGACGGGGCGGGCCAGCGCCGTGCCCAGGAGGTAGCGGTTCTCGTAGACCGCGTTGCCGGCGATGGCGGGATAGATGAACTCGGTGACGAAGTCCCTCTTCAGGTCCTCGACGAAGACCTTGCTGGCGCCGGTGGCCCGGGCGCGCTCCGCCACCTCGTCGAAGTCCTCCTGTTGGCCCACGTCGGCGACGTAGGCGATGACGTCGTAGCCCCGCATCAGCAGGTCCTTCAGGATGCAGGCGGTATCGAGTCCCCCGCTGTACGCGAGGACGACCTTCTGGGTGCTCAAGCGGCGCTCCCTTATGGGGGTGTGGGGACGGAAGGCGGTCCAGAGTGTCACGGCCGGTGCCGTGACGCCAGGGCCGCCGTCAGTGAAGGATGTTCTGGTTTCGAAGGTGCTCGGCGATCACCTGGGTGATCAACGGGGGGACGCGATATCGAACCCCGGGCTCCACCCGCTTCGGCAGGACGGGGAGTCCGCCGTCCATCTCCAGGCGGTCGATGAGGAATTTCTGCCGCAGGGCCTCCAAGGACTGGAAGGCCTCGTCCTGGGGGAGGGAGAAGACCCGGGCATACTCGTCCACCGTGAGACTCTCGTGTTCGAGAAACGCCATGAGGGCGAAGCTCAGGGGGAGGTCCAGCTCGTCGACGAATGCGAAGCGGATCCCCTGGGTCGGCACCAGGCGCAGCCATCCGGGCCGGCTCGTGAAGTCGGCGGACTTCAACCAGAGGAGGATGGCCATGGGGACGTTCCCCTTGCTCTCCCGGTAGAGGCGGTCGAAGAAGTCGGCTCGAAGCGCCGCCTGCCGCTCCTTGTCCTCCCGGGCTCTCTGGAGCTTGCGACGCAGCAGCGGGGACGGGTTCTCGGGATCCACGAACTCCAGCGGGACACCACTGCGCCGGTGCCGGACCAGGAGGATCTCCTCCAGCGTCTCCCGGTCCGGAAGGGCCAGCTCCCGTCGATGCACCAGGGCGGCGGCCCGGGGCCGGGTGGAGGCCAGGAGCTTCCAGGTGGGGTCCGAGACGGAGTTGAGCCAGAGGACCCTCTGGGCGGTCCGGGACTGGAAACCGAGGAATCGCTCGGCCAGGTCCATCCCGCCGGGGACCCGGAGCAGGGTGTGTTCGAAGCGTTCCAGGAGCACGACCACGCCGGGCGCCTCCTCCTTGCCGAGTCGCTCCTCGACCCGGGAGAAGTCCCACGGCGGTGTCTCTTCGCCCTCGGAGGGGGGCTTTGGGGGATCCGAGGGTCCGGCCTGGCCGGATGTCGGGGTCCCGGTCGAGTCCGGATCCCCTGGAGCCTCCCAGAACGCCACCGCCAGCCGTCGGGCCAGCCCCTCCTCGGTCTCGTAACGTTCCGCAAGGTTGATCCTCACGACACGGGCGTCCTGGAAGACGGTGGTGGAGAGGACATTCAGGAAGCTCGTGTGTCCCACCGTGACGGGCCCGGTCAGGATGGCTGGCGGCATGGGCCCCTCCTTCCAACGGGCGTATCGGTTGCCGACCCAGGCGGCGTCCTCGTCGCGTCCCACCAGGAGGGAGGGGTCGTTCAGAGGCTTGAAGGAGTACAGACGCCGGTAGATGAGGGGGAGGGGGGCCAGAAGGCCGGCGACACCGCCCAGGACGTCTCTCGCCAGTTCCGGTCTACGGGCGTCGGCCCCGCCCACCGCCGACCGGCCGCGGCGGACCAGGCGAAGTCCCTTGACGTAGAGGCGTTTCCAGAACCGGCGCACCCTGGGCCAGGTGCTTCGGTATTGCTGGCGGACCTGGTCCGCGTTCCCGCGGAACCACGCCCGGACGAGGCTTCGCACATCTCGGATCTGCTCCTGGACGGTCCCCTCCACGGCCAGTCGACCGTGGAGCTCGTCCCGAGCCTCCTGGAGCACACCGTGGGCGTCCTCGGCGAACCGGCTCCAGGCTGCAAGGCCCGGCGCCAGGATCACGTCGAGGCCGTCGGCAGCCCGCTCGAGTCCTTCCAGCGAGAGTGCGTGGGCCGCCTCCGCCCCCACGCCCTCCGCCTCCATCTCCAGCGACTCCGGGTCCGGGCCGTCGTCCGAGGTCGCGGGCGTGCTACTCTCGTCCTCTTCCGGCTCCGCCTCGGTCGTCGTGGCTTCCAGCAGCGCGTCCCGTGCCGACGTCAGGTTGAAGGCCACCATCTCCGCCACCTCGCGCACCTCTCCCTCCACCTGGGTCAGGTACTGGACCAGGGGTGCGGTGGAGGTGCGGATCGCCTCGAGGCGGAGGAGGTCCACCGCCTGGTGAACGACATCCCGGAGCAGGATGGTCCGGGTGGTCTGATTGGGGTCGATCTGATCGGGAAGGGGGCGCAACGGATGGACGGTCACCGAGGTCGGCAGCTCCATCAGGCGATCGCTGAGCTTCTGGGCCGCCGTGGTCCCGGCGTTCTCCACCTTCGTGGGCATCGCTTCGTCGAGGAGCGGCTGGAGAAGCTCCCCCTCCAGCACGGCCCGGGCGTCGGCGGCGAGGGACTCGGTGCTGGATGCCAGTCCCTCGGCGTCGTCCGGATCGTGGGAGCTGGAGAGCGCCTCTGCGCGACCCTGGAGGTCCCTCAGCCCCTCCTTGGTCGCCTCGATCCGGTCCGACAGGAAGAAGAGGGAGTCCCGGAGCGTCTCGGAGTAGAGGCCGGTCAGACCCCCCTCCAGGTCCCACTGCAGGGACAGGATCTCGTCTCCGAGGGAGAAGCGGGAGGTGGCTAC
>JARRPL010000315.1:0-3866 GCA_037382905.1 Gemmatimonadota bacterium
CACCTCCTCGGCGGGGACTCCCGGGGCCGCCGCCTCCAGGGCGGCGGTCTGGGCCCGGTACTCGATGTCGAAGACCTGCTTCATCTTGTCCGTGGGCGTCCCCAGGACGAAGGTCCGGGAGATGTCCGAGCGGTATCCCTCCACGCTGCAGCCCCCGTCGATGAGGAGGATCGTCCCCTCCCGGATCACCTGGGGCGTGATGGATCCGTGGGGGAGCGCCGCATACTCACCGGTCTGGACGCTGGCTCCGCCGGAGAAGCCCTGCCGCTCGTGGGCCTGGCTGACCAGGGCGCCGAAGTCCCGCTGCGTCATCCCCTCTTCCAGGGCCAGGTAGGCGGCTTTGTACGCCGTGAGGGTGACCTCGTTGGCCAGCCGCATCAGCGCCAGCTCGTGCTCGTCCTTCACCCCCCGACATCCGGCGGTGACGGGGGTCGCGTCCACGACCTCCACCCCGGCGGCGGCCTGGGCGATGCCGTTGCTGAAGCGGAACTGCATGGTCTCCTCGGCGCCGATCCGACCCGTGGCGAGTCCCCGGTCCCGGAGTCCTTCGGCCACGCGGCGGTAGGGGCTTTCGTGCTCCTCCCAGGTCCGGACCTCGCCCCCGGCCAGGGGGCCCATGTCGAGCTGCTCCCGGGCCCGGTCCTCCTCGAAGGCGGGACAGACCACGAAGGCGTCCCCCTGCACCGGGACGACCACGGTGAAGAGTCGCTCGCCTCCGCCCCACTGGATCCCGGTGAAGTAGACCATGGAGGTGCCGCCGGTGAGGGCCAGGGCGGACATGCCCTGCTCCCGCATCAAGCGCCGGGCCTTCTCCACCCGGGCGCTCCGCTCCGCGGTCGTGATGGGCTCGGCCTCGGCGGCCCGGGAGGTGAGCCGGGCGATGGACGGCGGGAGCGTCTGGACTTCCTGACCCGCCGGTGCCGCTTCCAGGGCGGAGGAGGTGGTGGTCAGGGCGGCGCCGGCGGCGGCGAGGGACGAGGTGCCGAGGAAGTGGCGGCGGGAGATCATGAGCGGCTCCAACGGACGGGTGGGTGGGATCGTGGCAACCTGCATGCCCGGACAGCCGATCGCCAGCGACTTGAGGGTCGTCCCCAACGGTCGTCACGTCGTTCTCCCCTCCGGACTCGGACCCGGAGCGGGAGAACCGCCGGGACGTCTACGCGGTCCCCGCCGACGGATCCGCGCCACCGGAACCACGTCTGTACGGGCCCCACGTGGAGGGGTATCTGAAGGTCTCTCCGGATGGGCGCCGCCTCGCGTACGTCAGCGACCGGTACGGGCCGAGCGCGGTCTACCTCCGGTCCTGGCCCGATCTCGCCGACGAGACCCGCATCTCGCCCGAAGGCCAGGACGTCGACCAGGCCCTCACCTGGACGCCGGATGGAGATCTGGCCTTCGTCCACCGGGTTACGAGAACGGATGGCCCGCAGACGACGATCCAGGTGGCCGGGCTCGACCGGGAGGGGGATGGGCCGCCTCGGCCGACGCGCATCGATACGGTCCTGGTCCGTCCGGTGCCGGCGTACATCTCGGGGACGCCGCTTCCCGACGGACGGATCCTCCTGGTGAGCCAGGGAGGTCCTCTCGACCCGGAGACCCCGGACGATGCCCTGCCGCCGCGGTTGAGGGTGATCACCAACTGGCTGGATCGGGTGGAGGGCCGGACGGGGTCCTGACCGGCCGCGGCGGGCGCGGTCCTCACCGCCCTCCTCCGCCTGCTGAGGGCACGTTGTCGCACGCCCGAGGTCCGGTTCGACTGGCCCGTGGCCACCCCCGGCGAGGCAGGGGTCGACTCTCTCGCTCCGGTCCGGGACGTCAGGGAGGCGGGGGCGGGCCGCGGAAGCTCTCGGAGCCGGGAAGCGACATCACGAACTCCACGAATTCCGGATCCATCCCTGCGGACTTGGACGCGAAGTAGAGCTGCTGATCGGGATAGCGGAACAGCGCTCCGACATCGCGCTCGAGCGTCGAGAGCGCCACGCCGTAGATGAACTGGCCCTCGAAGTCGCGCCACATGCCGTCGAGGTAGCGGACCCACGTGAGCGCACCTTCGGACCCGAGGTCGTAGCGCTCGGCGAAGGCGACGACCGCCGGGTCGACGAACTCCCTGTCCACGGCCTTGATCTTGTCGTAGACCTCGGTGAACCCTTCGACCTCGAGATACGGGGACACGAGCCTGTCCGAGCGCTCCGAGTACGCTGCGAGACGCACGGCCTGCGTGTTGCTCCGCACCTCCAGGATGAGGAGAGCCGCCGACGCGACGAGCACCACCGTCTCGATCACCTCGGCCCAGTTCGCCAGCTTCCAGGACTTCATCGCCATCGTTCCTCGCTGATGTGGGTAGTCTCCGCCCCGGAGGCCGAACCCCCGAAGGCTGGACCAGGGTCCAGGGTGGGCGGGTCTGTGCGTCTCGGGTCTCCTCGCCGGCGGGGCCGGCGCCGTGGCGATGGGATGCGCTCTCGATGGAATCCTCCTCGAGACGCCCGCCGCCGTTCCTTGGGCGATCGGAGCCGCCGGCCTCCCTCTCGCCGCCGTTGCCCTCGTGGCGACCTGGTGGCCGGCGGCCCGGGTGGCGCGCATCGATCCCCTCGATACGATCCGTGAGGCCGGCGGACGGGAGGGCCAGGCTCCTCCTGTATGGAGGACCTTCGACGCTTCGCTGGAGCGGGCCTCCGCTCCGGGCGCCGAGCCGCCGACGGTTGCGATTCGGCGTCCTCTCGCCCTATTCGGAGGCAGGATGTCGGACGAGGGTGAGGGTGCTCCCGAGGCCGTGTCCGTCCCCTGACCGGCAGGGAGGCCCCATGCGCATCGATGCCCAGACGCTTGCGGAGATCGAGCTCCTTCGGACCTCGGATGGTGGCGGCGGCGTCCTCGGTCTGATCGACCGTACCGAGACGGTGCGGGGCCGGGAGGCGCTCCGTAGGCTCCTCTGCGCCCCGCCGGCGATCCTTCTGGACGTGCGGGAGGCCCAGGCCGCGGTCCGCTTCTTCGCGGGGAAGCCGGCCGTCCCGGGGATCCCCGACGAGGCGCTCCAGGGGGTGGGACGATACCTGGATTCCAACCTGGCGACCACGGGTTCGGCACCATGGGGCGACCGGGTTGCGGAGATCGGGCTGCGGATCCGTTATCCCGAGGTCCACCGGGAGATGGGAGAAGGCGTCTCCTGGACCCGGAGCCTCTTTCGCCGCCTGGGGCGAATCTGCGAGGAGCTGCTGAGGAGGAGTCCGCCCACGAGGGTCGGATCGCTGGCTTCGCAGATTCTGAAGGCCGGGGAATCGGTACTGGATCCCGGGATCGGACCCCGCCTCCTGGCTATGGACCGTGCCTATCGGGGACCCCTTCGCCCAGTCATCGCCTCGGCCCTGGACGCCGTCGGGGAGCTGGACATGTGGGCCAGTCAGGGGCGCTTCGCCGCCTCCGTCGACTGGGCCTATCCGGAGTTCGTGGATTCGGACGAGTTCCTCCTGGAGGCACGGGATCTGGTGCACCCCCTCGTGGAAGGCGCGGTGGGGAACCCCGTCGGCCTGACCCACGACCGACCGATGATCTTCCTGACCGGTCCCAACATGGCGGGGAAGACCACGTACCTGCGCGCCGTGGGTCTCCTCGTGGTCCTCGGCCAGGTCGGACTCCCGGTACCGGCGTCCCGGGCGCGGCTCACCCCCGTGGATTGCCTGTTCACCAGCCTGAACCCCTCGGACGACCCCCGGGCCGGCCTGAGCTACTTCATGGCGGAGGTCCACCGGGTCCGGGACGTCGCCCGACTCCTGGCCGGAGGCCACCGAGCCCTCGTCCTCTTCGACGAGGTCTTCAAGGGCACCAACGTGAAGGACGCCGTGGAGGCCTCCGCAGAGGTGATCTCGGGT
>JARRPL010000316.1:0-3852 GCA_037382905.1 Gemmatimonadota bacterium
GCGATGCGCTGGCGCCGCTCGTACGTCCGCTCCGGATCCTCCATGGACCAGGAGGGGCCGGACTCGATGTGGCAGCCGATGCAGCGTTCCACCAGAAGGGGCCGGACGTCGCCGTAGTAGTCCTGGGCCGCGGCCGGGACGGCGGCGGCCATCGTCAGGAGCGACGTAAGAAGAAGGAAAGGTGCCGGAACGGGGGAACCGTCGGGGCGGGCCGGGGAGGGAGGGTTCATGGTGGAGCAGGGAAGGGGACGCGTAGAACGACTGAGGCAATCTAGACCTCCCGGCCACCGCGTCGAGTCCGGAGCGACATTCTCCTGATTCCGTCTCCGGCGTCCCGACCCTCGAACGGCGATGCCCGGGACCGGACCGGAAGGGCGGCGGGCCAGGAACTCCGGCGAAGCCCCGGGGGTGGAACCCCCATGACCGCTCACGCGCTGGGTTCGGACGAGGTACGCCGGTATGCCCGCCACCTGGTCCTGAAGGAGGTGGGGCCCGAGGGGCAACGGCGCCTCCGGGACAGCCGGGTCCTGGTCCTGGGTGCCGGAGGCCTGGGGTCGCCTGCCGCCCTCTACCTGGCGGCGGCGGGGGTGGGTACCCTCGGCTTGGTCGACTTCGACCACGTGGACCTGTCGAATCTTCAGAGGCAGGTGCTGCACGGGACGGCCGACGTGGGCCGTCCCAAGCTGGACTCGGCCCGGGAGCGGATTCGGGCCCTGAATCCTCACACCGCGGTGGAGCCCTATCCCATCCTCCTCGACGCCGGGAACGCCCTGGACATCCTCCGGCGCTACCAGGTGGTGGTGGACGGTTCGGACAACTTCCCGACCCGATACCTGGTCAACGACGCCTGCGTGCAGCTGGGCGTGCCCCTGGTCTACGGATCGATCCTCCGATGGGAGGGCCAGGTGTCCCTCTTCGCCGACGGTCCCGACGGCCCCTGCTACCGGTGCCTCTTCCGGGAGCCGCCGCCTGCCGACCTCGTGCCCAGCTGTGCAGAGGCCGGAGTCTTCGGTGCGCTTCCGGGGGTGGTGGGATCGATGCAGGCCCTGGAGGCCATCAAGCACATCCTGGGCGTGGGGACCAGCCTCCGGGGGCGGCTCCTCCTCTTCGACGCCCTGAGCGCTGCGTGGCGGGAAGTGGGCATTCGTCGCGATCCCGAGTGCCCGGCCTGTGGCGAGGCGCCCACCATCGGGGATCTACAGATGTACGACTACCGGGGCTTCTGCGGACTCCCGAACGACGGGCCCGGGGAGGCGGACGCGCCGGGAGAGGCCGTGGAGGCCACCGGCGAGGGCGGAGCTGGGCAGGATACCGGCGGCGGCTTTCCGTCCCGCCTGACTCCGGAGGAGCTTCAGGATCTCCTGGCCCGTGAGGACCCCCCTCTGCTCGTGGACGTGCGAGAGGGATGGGAGTGGGCCGAGGGGAACCTGGCGGATCAGGGGGCCATCCATCTGCCCCTGTCGGAGCTGGATCACGCCGTGGAACGACTCCCCCGGGACCGGGCGCTGGTCCTCCTCTGCAGCGTGGGCGCCCGGAGCGCGGGAGCCGCGGCCTATCTCAGGGATCGGGACTTCCCCAGGGTGGCCAACCTCGCCGGCGGGCTCGTGGCCTGGGCCCGTGCCGTGGATCCGGACCTCAGCGTCGTCTGAACCGGCGGGTCTGCCCCTCGTCGAGAACCCGGTGCGACGGCCGGCCGATCGCCTGCCCCCGCCCCGGGTTCTCCGGCCCCCTCCTCAGCCGGCGCCGTCGTCCGTCACCCGACCGTCGGCCCGCGGGTCTCCGAGGTGGACCTGGAGCCAGGCCGTCCAACGGGCCCACAGGTCCAGCAGCGTCTCCCGGGTGGCGGGTCCGTGGTCCTCGAAGGGATAGAGGTACATGGCGGCGTCCTTGCCCAGGCCGTTCAGGGCATGGAAGAGACGGGGCGAGTGGTCCGGGTCCGTCCCCACGTTCTGGTCCATGAGGCCGTGGTAGAGGAGGACCGCTCCCGTGAGGTGGTTGGCGAACATGAAGGGCGACATGCCCAGATAGGTGTCCTTGGCATCCCAGAAGATCCGTCGCTCACTCTGGAAGCGGAGAGGCGTGAAGGTCCGATTGTAGTTGCCGTCGCCGGCGATGCCGGCTTTGAAGAACGGTGTATGGACCATCGCGTTCAGGGTGCCGAAGGCGCCGTAGGAGTGACCTCCGAGCCCCAGGCGCTGACGGTCCACCAGCTCCCGGCGGTCCAGTTCGTCGATGACCGCCGCCAGGTTGTTGCGAAGGTCGTTCTCGTAGTTGTTGTTGATCCGCCCCTCCTCACCCACGATGGGGGCGTCGGGCTCCACCACGGCGTAGCCCAGCCGCACCAGGTATTCCATGGAGCGCGTCCCGAAGTCCGGGAAGGCGTTCTTGTTGAAGGTCCGTCCCCGCTCGTCGTAACTCTCCTGGTCCTCGTACTCCCGAGGGTAGAACCAGAACATGGCCGGGAGCCGCGTGCCGTCCCGATAGCCCGGCGGCAACGTCACGTTCACCAGGAACCGGAACCCGTCGGGACGGGTGACGGTGAAGCGGCGGCGGGGGGCCTGGGTGAGGTCCGGCGTCGGATCGGTGTTCCGGGTCAGCTGCACCCGCTGGCCATCCTGGACCCGGTAGTACTGGGGCACCTGGGTCGGGGACTCGCGGGAGACGACCCAGGCCCCGTCGTCCACGTCGAGGATCGCGGTCATCTGCTCGAAGACGCCCTCGTTCTGGCCCTGATAGATCCGCTCCGTCTCCCCGGTCCGGATCTCCACCCGATCGAGGAAGTTGACCGGCGCCGCCTCCATGGGGTCCACGGCGTATTCCGAGCCGTATAGATAGGCGTACCGGCCGTCGTCGGAGACGAGGGCGTCTCCGCCGGAGCCGGAATTCCACCGCCCGCGGATCAGAGGGGTCTCCGCCAGCACCAGGTCGCCGGGATCGGCGTAGAAATCCTCGGTGTCGTATCGGTACAGGGTGTGCACCGTCTCGGGATCGTCCAGCTCGACCACGAACTGGTGCTCCGTGTCACCCCGCTCCTCCCGGAGGAAGAGGAGGCCGTGTTCCGGCGCCGAGGCGTAGGCCTCGAGCTTCCGCTCGTGGGTGTAGAGGACGGTCTGGTCGTCGTCGCCGAAGGGAGGAACCCAGAGGACCACCCTGTCCCGGCGACCGTTGCTCTCCGACGCGTCGCCGGCCTCGTCCTCGTCGCCCTCTTCCGGCTCGAGGGTCATGTAGGTCAGCCCCGCCCCGTCGGAACGCCACTCCACCTGCCGCTTCTCCGGATCCTCCTCCTCTCCCCCCACGCCGGGGGCACTGGGGGCGTTTCCGTCCACCCCGACGTTCATCTCCCGCTCGCCGACCTGAGCCAGCCGGCGTCCCGTCCGATCCCAGATCTCCTCCACCCGACCGAAGTTGTTCACCGGCACGATGTAGCTGAACGGTCGCTGGAGCAGCTCCACCCGGGCGTGGGCGCCGTCCGGAGCGAAGTCCATCCCCCAGATCATGGCGGGCTCCCCTACCGTCGAGACGCTCCCGTCCTCCACGTCGATCACGGCGAGTTGGCCCGTGGCGTGCCACTCCAGGAGCTCCTCGTCGTGAGGCGTGGCCATGAGAGACGCATAGGTGCGGAGCATGTTGCGACCTTCGAGGGTCTGCTTCACCTGGGGACCCGCCGGCGTCGCCGGTGGCTGGGGCCGGGGGGCTCGGTTCCGGGGGATCAGGACCGTGGCGATCTCCCGGCCGTCGGAGGTCCATTGGAACTCCTGGGTCAGTGTGGCCAGCACCGGCGTATCGGTGACCCTCCGGGAAGCCCCGTCGGCGGGATCCGCCACGTAGATGTGGGTGGCATCGTCGAAGTGG
>JARRPL010000317.1:0-6192 GCA_037382905.1 Gemmatimonadota bacterium
GCCGCCGGCTCCCCGGGCTACTGCTGCTGTTTCCGCAGGCGACGACCCTTCCGCCCGAAGCCCAGCCACGCACCGACCCCCGCCGCCGTCGCCGAGGGCAGGGTGGCCGCCAGGGATCGCTGAGCCCCCTCGATGTTCTCCCCCGCCCACGACGAGGCATTCCGCGCCCAGATCTCCCTCGCCCCAAAGTCGAGGCCCCTGAGATTCGCGAGAAATGCGATGAGGATGACCCCGCCCGTGAGGAGCAGGGTGGTCCGAAGGGCCCGGCGCGCCAGCAGACCCAGGAGGAATCCCACGATGAAGCTGGGTGCGAGCGTCAGAAGCGTGGGGCCGAGGCGTGCGAGGAAGTCGGGCATGACGAAGGGTCCGATGGAAAGGGGATCGAGATGGCCGGGCGGCGGAGGCTCGACGGTCGAGAAGATCGCAGCCTACTCGCCGTACGACCAGGGGTGACGGAAGAGCCCCGACAGGCGTCCGCGCAGCCCAGCCAACGCCGGCGGGATTTCACCGTCCCCATTCACTGCATGACAGCCCTGAACGTCCGGGGGCCCTCGCCGGCCGGGGTGGCGCGTGCCATGTGGCCCTTTGCCGCGGCCCCACGCGGTTTCCGTCCTCGGCACGGCGCTTGCCCATACAGGGGGCAAGGCGGGCCGGATCGACCGGCGTCACGCCATTTCGACCCAGAGGAGGACGCAGGATGAATCGCAACGAGATGAAAGGCAACTGGCATCAGATCAAGGGACACGTGCAGAAGAAGTGGGGCGAGCTCACCGACGACGACATCGATCAGATCGAGGGCCGGAAGGAAGTTCTGGTGGGCAAGGTCCAGGAGAGGTACGGCAAGACCCAGGAGCAAGCCTCCGAGGAGGTCGATGACTGGTTCGACGACATGGCCGACTGAAGGATTCCACCACCCTCTAAGTGAATCGCCCGGCGGCTCGGGCCACGGAGGGGCGGAGGCGAGGACGGCCACGGGAGCGATCCCGTGGCCGTTTCCTCGTCGGGGGTTCCGCTACCGTCCCTGCCTCACGACACGGGAGCTTCAGCGGGTGACCCGTCGGTCTCCGCCCGCCGAAGTAGCCAGGGGCGCAGGAAGAAGCTGACCCCGAAGACCGCGAGGATCATCGACAGAGGCATCGGTTTGGTGGTGGCCAGACGGTAGAAGAGAAGGGCTCCGATGACTCCGCCCACGGTGAAGGCCAGCCAGCTCCATCGACCCGCGCTCTCCACCACCACCCCGAGAGCAACGTAGATCCCGCCCTCCACCATTCCCCCGGTGGCGAGTGCTACGAGCGACGGAGCACCCAGCTCTTCCCCGGACCCGGACGAATCGGTGGATTCGCCGCCTGGGGATCTGCCCTGCCCCTGATCCTGGACATCCGCTTCGCCACTCATCTGCCGGAACTCCTTTCCATATCCCGGTGGATCGGGTTTCGTGAAGGGTCCACCGGAACTTCTCCATGTCCTTCAGGAGCAAGAGGCATTCCAACGAGGCCACGGGCCGGGCTGCGCCTCTCATGGCGCGGAGCGCCCCGGCGCATGTTCCGCCCCGGCGGATCCGCAGGTCTCGGAGGGGAGTCGGCTGGACGTCCCCGGAGGGGAGACGCTGGCGCCCGGACGCGTCAGGCCCCACACATGCAGGCTCACGGGTCGGCGGCGGACACATCGAGCGTTCCGTCCCCGACCCCCCGGATCGGGAGCACACCATGACGTCTGCACCACGCAACCGCCTCTTCACCGCCCTGATGGTGCCGGTCCTCGCCGCGGGCATCGTGCTGGTCGTGGCCCTCGTTCCCCGAGCCTCCGAGTTGGAGGCCAGGAGCGCGAGCGCCGACGACCCAGCTTGGCTCCAGGCCCTGGACGCCCCCCACCGCATGCTCTTCGACGCCGCTCAACCCGCCGGAGGAGTGCCCCTCGTGCACGCCCTGAACTACTACGAGTCCTGGAAGCAGGCCGAGGGGATCGGCGACGACGACATCGACGCCGTCATCGCCTTGTACGGAGGCACCACCTTCCACGGCCTCGACGATGCCATGTGGGCGAAGTACGGGCTCGGCGAGATGATGGGCCAGAACGACCTCCAGGGCGCACCCTACACCCGCAATCCGTGGCGGGTGAACCCGACCTTCGACGGGGGAACCGTGGCCCCCGCCGGTATGGAGCCGCTGGCGGCTCGGGGTGCCACGTTCCTCATGTGCAACAACGCCCTCACCTACTTCGCCGGGAAGGTGGCCGCCGCCCACGGCCTGGAAGCCGCCGACGTCTATTCCGAGATGAAGGCGCACATTCTTCCCCAGGTCACCCTCGTGCCTGCCATGGTCGTAGCCATCGACCAGGCTCAGGTGGCGGGGATCTCGTACCACCGCCAGTAGGACGCCTCAACGCCGCACCGGGACCGGCGACGCCGGTCCGGGTGCGGCCGCGGTCGTCCTAGAGCTCGTAGCGAGCCCCGAAGACGGGCATCTCCACCCGGGTCCCCTCCAGCCGCTCCCCGAAGGCCTCCATGGGCCCGGGCTCCCCGTGGACCAGATAGGTGGTCCCGGGTGATCCCGTCTCCCGGTGCCACGCCAGGAGCTCGTCACGATCCGCGTGGGCAGAGAATCCGTTGATGGTGTGGATCCGGGCCCGGACCGGGACCTGCTTCCCGAAGAGGTGCACGTCGGAGGCGCCGTCGACCAACGCACGGGCCGGCGTCCCGACCGCCGCATACCCCACCAGGACCACGCTGCAGTCGCTCCGGGGCAGCGTGTATTCCAGATGGTGCTGGACGCGCCCTCCGGTACACATACCGGACCCTGCCATGATAACGGCCCCGGAGTGCACCGTCTTGATCGCCTTCGACGCCTCCACGCTCCGGACGAACCGGAGTCCCGGAAGGTCGAAGGGGTCCCGGCCCTCCTCGAATAGACTGGCGATCTCGTCCCGGTACCCCTCGGGGTGACGACGAAAGATCTCCGTGGCGGAGATGGCCATGGGTGAGTCGAGATAGACGGGGAGGTCCTCGGGCAGCATCCCCTCCTTCACCCCCCGATGCAGGTGGTACAGCACCTCCTGGGCCCTCTCCAGGGCGAAGGTCGGGATGACCACGTTACCGCCCCGGTCGAGCGCGCCCCGTATGACCTTCAGGAACTCGGACACGGTAGCCTCGGCACCCCGGTGGGTGCGGTCGCCGTAGGTGGTCTCCATGACCACCGCATCGGCGCCCGTCGGGGGGTGGGGATCCCTCAGCAGAGGACGCCCGGCGTTGCCGATGTCCCCGGAGAAGAGGATCCTCCTTGTCCGACCCGCCTCCTCGGCCTCCAGCAGGATGCTGGCGGAACCCAGGATGTGCCCGGCGTCGAAGAAGGTGGCCGTCAGGCCCGGCGCCAGACCCATCGGCTCACCGTAGGCCGCCGTCCGCCCGAAGGAGTCCATGGCGTTGAGGGCATCGAGCACGCCGTAGAGCGGACCGGAATCCACCCCGCCAGCTCCTCGACCCCGGTGGTGGCGCTGGCGCCGCTCCGCCTCCTCCTCCTGCAGGTGGGCGGAGTCCAGAAGGACGAGCCGAGCCAACTCCCTGGAGGCCGCCGTCGTCACCGCCTCCCCCTTGAACCCCCGTTTCACCAGAAGAGGGATCCGGCCGCAGTGGTCCAGGTGGGCGTGGGTCAGGAGGAGGAAGTCCACCGCCTGCGGGTCGAACCCGAAATCGACGGCGTTGTCCTCGTGGATCTGTCGCTTCCCCTGGAACAGACCGCAATCCACCAGGACCCGGTGTCCACCGCACGTCACCATGTGGCACGAACCCGTGACCTCCTGGTCGGCGCCGTGGAACGAGATGTCCATGACCGTTCTCCCTGCGTCCTCGAGCCGCGGTACCAGTGCCGAATGTCTTCCCAGATCTGGTCCGCCGTCTCGGCGAACCAGATCAGCTCCCGGTCCTCCGGCTCGATGGTTCCTTCGGCGACGAGGAAGTCCAGGTCCACGACCCGCCGCCAGTAGGACTCTCCCACCAGGACCACCGGAACGGGTTGGAGCTTGCGGGTCTGGATGAGGGTCAGCGTCTCGAAGAGCTCGTCCAGCGTCCCGTAGCCCCCGGGGAAGGCCACCAGCGCCCGGGCCCGCAGGACGAAGTGGAGCTTCCGCACCGCGAAGTAGTGGAAGCCGAAGCAGAGTCCCGGGGTGAGGTAGGGGTTCGGAAACTGCTCGTGGGGGAGGGTGATGTTGAGTCCCACGGATCGGGCTCCGGCCTCCGTGGCCCCCCGGTTGGCGGCCTCCATGATGCCGGGGCCCCCGCCCGTCATGATGACGACCCGCTTCCCCGGGGGCCCTTCCGACTCGCCCACCAGGCGTCCGAACTCCCGGGCCACCTCGTAGTAGCGGCTGTTCTCCAGGACCCGCCGGGCCACCGAGAGCCGGCGTACGAGAGTCTCGTCGGCAGCCCCCGACTCCAGCGCCGCCTCCAACTCCTCCACTCGCCGCCGGGCATGCTTCGGCTCGAGGATCCGTGTGCTCCCGAACACCACGATGGTGTGCCGGATGCCCTGCTCCCGCATCAGGAGCTCGGGCTTCATGTAGTCCAGCTGGAGTCGCACACCCCGGGTGTCGTCCCGGCTCAGGAAGCTCAGGTCCAGGTCTGCGGGAGCGTAGCTGGGGTCCTGCATGACGGCCCTCACCCGATCCGGCGCCTCGGGATCCTCCCGTGGCGACTTGGGCTCGTACTCGGGAAGCGGCTGGTGACGCTCGGTGGGGTGGGGGGGCGACGGCACCCGGTTCCGGGGGCCCTTCGTGGACGCACTCATGTTCCTTCCTCCCGGTTGTCCCGGGCCTGGAGGATCCCGGTGGAGAGTTCGATGATCTCGGCGGTGATCTCCTGCTGCCGCAGCTGCCTCCGCTCGGCCTGGAGTTCCTCCATCCGGCGCTCCACCTGGCGGTGAGCGGCGGTCATGACCGTCATGCGCGTCTCGTTCTCCGCGGCGAACGCCCGCAGGGCGACTTCGCACAGCTGGGCGTGGACGTGCTCCTCCGTGAGATCCTGGAGGAGCGCCTCGGGTGTCCGGTACAGGTAGGGACGCCGGGTCGGGGGGGCTTCGGAGAAGGATTCGGACCGGAGCGGGAAGAGCTGACGACGCGCCACCGTCGATTCCCTGGGGCCCGGACCCTCGGGCGAGGCCCAGACCGCCTCCAGCCGCTGGATCCCGCCACCCGCCACGAGTTGGAACAGGGCATCCACGATCCGGTCGGCCAGTGCGGGGATCCCGGCGATGTGCAGCGGCATGGCGCCCTGCCAGGCGGTCTCGATCCCTCGCTCCGCCGCAAAGACGGCGGCCCGGGTCCCGATCAGGAGGATGGGCCCGTCGTGGACCTCCGATCCCAGTCCGTTCAGCACCCTCTCGGTGAATCCGCCCACGAACCCCTGCTCCGCCCCGAAGACCACCCTCGCCGTACCGGCACGGGGCGCGGCACCCTCCAACGGACCGGGCAGGAGGGCCAGGACCCTTCGGATGGCCTCCTGAAGCACGGCGGCATGCCCCTGCACCGCTCCGATCCCCGAGCGGGCCTGGGCCGCCCGGGCCCCGGCGGTGCCGCGCATGACGTTCACCACCGCCCCGAGCTGCCGGACCGCCTCGATGCGTTCGGTGATCTGACCGTAGCGCTCGCTCACGACCCGTCTCCCTCCCGGGACTCCGTCTCGGCGGCCTCCCCGTGCCCCCCACCCAGACCACCGGCCAGCTCCGTCAACACGTCCATCAGCTCCTGGCGCCGGGCCGCCTCCAGCGTCCCCTTCTCCCGGATCTCCTTCACCGCCTCCGCCGCCCCGGTGTCGATGGTCTCCGGGAGCTGGACCCGGAACCGCTCCACCACCTCCAGGGGCAGAGGGTCCAGGAGGCCTGCCTGGAGGGCCAGGACCAGCGCCACCTCGTCCTG
The DNA here is from genome assembly GCA_037382905.1 of Gemmatimonadota bacterium. Classification (GTDB taxonomy): domain Bacteria; phylum Gemmatimonadota; class Gemmatimonadetes; order Longimicrobiales; family Gaopeijiaceae; genus Gaopeijia. Next base: position 5,905 of record JARRPL010000317.1, read on the forward strand.
GAGTCGCAGGGGCTCGTGCTGGGGTTGGGTGAGGATGGCCCGGATCCGGGAGCCCCGGGTGAGCTGCTTTCGGATCCGCTCGTCGGGCATGCCCCCGAAGCGGGTGAAGGTCTCCAGCTCCAGGAACTGAGCGTAGTCCAGCCGGAGGCTTTCCGACGCCTCCCTCAACGCCGGCGCCTGGGTCTTGCCCCCGACACGGCTGACGCTGGTCCCCACGTCCACGGCGGGCTTCTGGCCCAGGTGGAAGAGGCGGGTGTCCAGCACGATCTGCCCGTCGGTGATGGAGAT
>JARRPL010000318.1:0-6622 GCA_037382905.1 Gemmatimonadota bacterium
GGACCGTGGCTCCCACCCGCACCTCGTGTAAACGAGGGGCGCCGCGGTTTCCGTCAGACCCCGAGCCTCACGAGGCGGCGCCTCCCCGTCAGCGCGCCCGTTATCAGCCGGACCGCCGCCGGTCAACTGAAGAAAGAATGCGACGAGCAAGGATTGTCGCGGTACCGAGACGATCATTACAATTCCGCATCAAAGGAGGGGAACTCCGGTGCCTCGCGTTCCGACCGCCGGAAGGCGGGAGGAACATCGACGGGAGGTCGGATCCCGTCAAACCTGTTCCACTGGACGATCCCAACGCATGCACCGGTTCCTCGCACTCCTCCTTGCCCCGGTCTGCGCCCTCGCCGCCGCGTGTTCGTCTTCGGGAGCCGGTGGGGGCTCCGCCACGCCCAGCGGCCCGGTGGCGCCCGGGGTCGCGGCGCCGCCGCCGGTCGACTCCTCCGCGGCGGTCCCGGAAACGCCGGAACCGGAGGCCGGGCTCAAGGCCCCGCCCCACGACCCGGGGAAGTACGCCTCCTGGTCCGAGGCGGTGCTGGCCCAGATGACGCTGCGCCAGAAGGTGGCGCAGATGATCATGCCCATCGTCCTGGGCGACTACGCCCCCAAGGGCACCGGGACCCACGATCGCGTCGCCAGGCTGGTGGAGGAGCTGGAAGTCGGCGGGATCATCGTCTCGGTGGGCTCCCCCACCGTCGTGGCGGTCAAGCTGAACGACCTCCAGGGCCATGCCAGGGTTCCCCTCCTGGTGGGCTCCGACCTGGAGACGGGCCCGGGCTTTCGTCTGAGCGGTGCCGTCCATTCCCCCACCAACATCGTCCTGGGAGGGGCCACCCAGTTCCCCAACCTGATGGCGCTGGGGGCAACCGGCGATGCGGGGCTCGCGTACGAGATGGGTCGGGTCACGGCGCTGGAGGCCCGCACGGTGGGAATTCACGTCCCCTTCGCGCCGGTCCTGGACGTCAACAACAATCCGGACAACCCCATCATCAACGTCCGCTCCTTCGGGGAGGATCCGGAGCTGGTTTCCCGCCTTGGGGCGGCCTTCGTACGGGGCGTGCAGGAGCACGGGGCCATCGCCACCGGCAAGCACTTTCCCGGGCACGGAGACACGGGTGTGGACTCCCACCTGTCCCTCCCCCTCATCGAGGTGACCCGGGCGCGGATGGACAGCGTGGAGCTGAAGCCCTTCCGGGCGGCGGTAGAGGCGGGGATCGGGGGGATCATGACCGCCCACATCACCGTCCCCTCCCTGAACGGGGGCAACGGGGACCCGGCTACCCTCTCACCGGCCATCATGGACGGGCTGCTCCGGAGGGAGATGGGCTTCCGCGGACTCCTCTTCACCGACGCCATGGACATGGGGGCCATTGATCGCGGGTGGGGTCGGGACGAGGCCGCCGTGCGGGCGGTGGAGGCCGGGGCCGACGTGCTCCTGATGCCGCCGAGCCCCGAGGCCGCGGTCGATGCCGTGGTGGCGGCGGTGTGCGACGGACGGATCCCGGAGGAGCGGATCGACGCATCGGTGCGCCGCATCCTCGCGGTCAAGGAGAGCCTCGGACTGAACAAGCGGCGGACCGTTCCCCTGGAACGACTCCCGGAGGTGGTGGGGATCCCGGCCCACGAGGAGGTGGCGAGCCGGATCGCCCGGGAGTCCATCACCGTGCTGAGGAACGGGAACAACCTCCTCCCGCTCCTGGGGACCCGCTCGGCCCGGGTCATCTCGGTGAGCTACCACCGCAACAACGATCTGCTGGCGGGCCGATACTTCGACGCGGGACTCCGGCGTCGCTATCCCCGCCTGGACCAGGTGAGCGTGGGGCGGGACTCGGACCCGGATATCTACGACGCCGTCCTGCGCCGGGCCCGACGGGCGAACCTGGTGGTGGTGTCCCTGTACGTCACGGCCCGTTCCTACGCGGGCACGGTGGCCGTCCCCGAGGAGGTGTCGGCCTTCATCGAGGAGCTGGCGGCCCGGGGAATCCCCCACGTGGTCATCTCCTTCGGCAATCCGTACCTCATCACCGAGTTCCCCTCGGTGGCGAACTACATGCTGGCCTGGAGCGGGAGCCCCGTGAGTCAGCGGGCGGCGGTGGACGCCCTCTTCGGCGAGATCCCCGTCGGCGGTCGGATCCCCACCGCCATCCCGGGCTTCTTCGAGATCGGCTCGGGGCTCCGGATCCCGGCTCGGGCGCGGTGAAAGCGGGGCGGCCCAGGAGGAGGAGGTACCTTCTCCTGGCGGGGCTTCTCCTGAGTGCCTGTTCAGGACGACCCGAGCCGCCGCCGCCCCCGTCCCCGGTGGTGGAGGACATCGCCAGGCGGGGCCGGTACGCCCCGGTCCTGCTGCCGGAGCCGGATGCCGCAGGGCAGGCGTGGATCGACCGGACGCTGGCCATGCTCGACCTGCGCCGGGCGACGGCGCAGCTCATCATCCAGTGGATGCCCGGGGCCTACCTCTCCCCCACGGAGGAGGCCTTCCAGGAGCCCCGCCGCTGGGTGGAGGAAGAGCAGATCGGCGGGATCTACCTCTCCATCGGCACGCCTCACGTCTTCGCCGCCCTCTCGAACGAGCTGCAGGCCCGGGCTCGGATCCCGCTTCTGGTGACGTCGGACCTCGAGGACGGAGGGCCGGGGATGCGACTGAATCACAGCTACGCCCTCCCGGGTGTCGTCCCGCAGGGTGGAGGAACCGCCTTCCCGCCCACCATGGCGGTGGGTGCGACGGGCTCCCAGGCGATGGCCCGGGCGTACGGGCGCGTGACCGGACGGGAGGCCCGGGCCGTGGGTGTGCACCTGAACTTCGCGCCGGTGCTGGACGTGAACTCCGATCCTCGGAATCCCGTCATCGGCACCCGGGCCTTCGGGGGCACCGCCGGGATGGTGGCCCGCCTCGGTACCGCCTACCTGGAGGGTCTCCACGAGGGTCGGACGCTGGGCACGGGAAAGCACTTTCCGGGACACGGAGACACCCGGACCGATTCCCACGAGACGCTCCCGGTGGTGGACGGCGATGCGGCGGTCCTGGCGGCTCGGGAGCTCGTGCCGTTCCGGGCTGCGGTGGACGCGGGCGTGGATGCCATCATGACGGCCCACGTGGCCCTCCCGGGGGTCCTGGGACCGGAAGCCCCTCCCGCGACTCTGGCACCCGAGATCCTCACGGACCTCCTTCGGGGCGAGCTGAGCTTCAACGGACTGGTGGTCACCGACGCCCTGGAGATGGCGGCGGTCTCGGAGCGGTACGGCGCCGGTGAGGCGGCGGTGCGGGCCCTCGAGGCGGGAGCGGACATTCTCCTCATGCCCGGGGACATCGGAGCGGTCCTGGACGCCGTGGAGGCGGCGGTAGGGGAGGGGCGCCTGACCGAGACACGGATCCGGGCCTCGGTGCACCGGGTTCTCACCGCCAAGGCCCGGGCAGGCCTCCACCAGGATCGCTATGTGGATCTGGAGGCGGTGGACGACGTGGTGGGATCGGGTCCGCACCGGGCCGTGGCGGACTCGGTGGCGGCCCGGAGCCTGGTGCTGCTGAGGGACCCGGCAGCGGTGTTTCGTGGACCGCTCTCCGACTCCCTCCACGTGCTGAGCATCACCGTGGCGGCGGATCAGGATCTGGCCGCCGGTCGGACCTTCGATGGATTCCTCCGGGCCAGCCGGACCGAGGTCACCCGATGTCCGCCGGCCCGGAGGAATCCATCGAAGGTCCGACCGGCGGCCAGATCCTGATCCCCCGCCACGGTGATGCTCAGCACGTGGAGGGAGTCGGAGAGCGGTCCACGAAACACCGCTGCCGGGTCCCTCAGCAGCACCAGGCTCCGGGCCGAGGGCGGCGGCCCGAGCCGTCCTGGGGGAGGCGGGGGTGGATGGACGCCTCCCCATCTCGCTCCCCACCGGTGAGGCACTGGGCGACGGTCTCCCCGTCTCCCCGGTTCGGCGGCGTGCCGGCCCCGTTCGGTTGGCCCGGAGCGGCGCCGGCGGGGCGGCGGCGGCCCGGAGCCCCGTGCCCCCGTTCGCCGGGGAGACGGATCCGGCCGACGTGGGGATGAACCGGGACAGTCTGGAACGCCTCGACGCCCTCCTGGACTCGGCGGTCGCTGCCGGTGCCGTCCCGGGGGCCGCGTTGGCGGTGGGCCGCCACGGACGCCTGGTGCGGCTGCGAGGCTTCGGTGTGCTGACCCCCGGGGACACCACCCGTGTGACCCCGGGAACGCTCTACGACATCGCCTCCATGACCAAGGTCGTGGGCACGACCTCCGCGGTGATGATCCTGGTGGACGAGGGCCGACTCTCCCTGGACGATCGGGTGGTAGATCACCTTCCGTGGTGGTCCGTCGGCGACCCAAGGAAGGAGCGGGTCACGGTGCGGCAGCTCTTGACCCATCAGGCGGGACTGCCGGCCTTTCGGCAGTGGTTCCTGGAGATCGAGGGTCGGGAGGCGTACCGGGAGGCCATCGCCCGGGAGCCCTTGGACTCGGATCCCGGGACCGCCACCGTCTATTCGGACATCGGCGTCATGACGCTGGAGATCCTGGTGGAGAAGGTCGCAGGGATGGGCCTGGAGGCCTTCCTGCAGGAGCGTGTCTTCGGTCCGCTGGGGATGGTCGAGACGGGCTTCAACCCGGACCCGGCGGTCCTTGGGCGCGTCGCCCCCACCGAGGTGGACACGCTCTGGCGGGGAGGAGTCCACGTACGGGGTCTCGTCCACGACGAGAATGCCGACGCCTACGGAGGGATCTCGGGTCACGCCGGTCTCTTTTCCAGCGCTCGTGAGCTCGCTGCCTTCGCCCAGGTCCTCCTGGACGGCGGCCTCGCCCGACCCTGCGACCCGGGAGCGACCGGGAGCCCCTGTCTCGTACGCACGCCCGAGGGCGGAATCCGTCTCTTCCGGGAGTCCACGGTGGAGCGCTTCACCGCCCGACAATCGGAAGACTCGAGCCGGGCGCTGGGGTGGGACACCCCCGAGGGTCGCTCCTCCGCCGGAGACTTCTTCTCGGGAGATGCCTTCGGGCACACGGGCTTTACCGGGACCTCGATCTGGATCGATCCCGAGCTGGATGTCTTCGTGGTCCTCCTGACCAATCGGGTCGATCCAACCCGGGCCAACGCGGCGCACGTGCCTCTCCGCAGGGCCGTCCACGACCGGGTGGCCCGCGCCATCACGGATCGGCCCGTGGCGGTCCGGGACGGGGCGCGCCAGCTCCCGTGAGCGCCTTCACCGGTCTCGACCTGGCGGTGCTGCTGGCCTACATGGCGGGGGTCACCGTCTGGGGTGCCTGGCTGGGACGGGGCCAGACCCGGGCATCCGACTACTTTCTCGGAAGCCGATCATTGCCCTGGTGGGCCGTCCTTCTCTCGGTGGTGGCAACCGAGACCAGCACCCTCACCTTCCTGAGCATCCCCGGGGTGAGCTACCTGGGAACGCTCACCTTCCTGCAGATCACGGTGGGGTATCTCCTGGGACGGATCGTGGTGGCGGCGGTCCTCCTGCCCCGATACGCCCAGGGACGGCTCACCACCGCGTATCACCTCCTCGAGGCCCGCTTCGGCTCCGGCACGCGGCGGCTCACCTCCGGGGTGTTCATGGGAACGCGGCTGCTGGCGGACTCGGTCCGTCTCTTCGCCACCGCCATCCCTCTCGCGCTGATCACCGGGTGGCCCTACTGGGTCTCCATCGGGGTCATCGGGGTCTTGACCCTGATCTACACCTACAAGGGGGGCATCAAGGCGGTGGTCTGGGTGGACGCCCTCCAGATGGGCCTCTATCTCCTGGGGGCGGTCCTGGCGGGCCTGGTGCTCCAGGGGGCCGTCGACGGGGGCTGGGGCGCCATCCTGACGCAGGCGTCGGAGGCGGGGAAGCTCCAGCTCCTCGATCTCCGCTTCGACCTCGGGGTGCCCTATACCCTCTGGGGCGGCGTCCTGGGAGGCGCGTTCCTCTCCATGGCGTCCCACGGGACGGACCAGCTCATCGTCCAGCGGCTCCTGACGTGCAAGGACCTCCCGTCCAGCCGGAAGGCCCTGGTGGGCTCTGGCGTCGCCGTCATCGTCCAGTTCCTGATCTTCCTCCTCCTCGGCCTCGGCCTCTGGGCCTTCTACCAGGGACGCGCCTTCGACCGGTCGGACGAGATCTTCGCCCGCTTCATCGTGGAGGAGCTGCCCCCGGGACTGACAGGCCTCCTCATCGCCGGGGTCTTCGCCGCGGCCATGTCCTCCCTCTCGTCCTCCATCAACGCCCTGGCGTCGGCGTCGGCCTACGACTTCTGGGCCCCCGGGGCCGGGGCCGAGGACGACGAGGAACGGATCCTCCGGGCGGGGAAGGCCTTCACCTTCCTCTGGTCGGTCCTCCTGGTCGGGGGGGCGGTGGCCTTCATCCCCATGAGCGAAGGATCCACCGCCGTGGAGGTGGCCCTCTCCATCGCCTCTCTCGTCTACGGCGGGCTCCTGGGGGCCTTCGCCCTGGCGGCCACCGGGACCCGGGCCGACGCCCGGAGCGTGCGCCTCGGGATGCTCGCGGGGATCACCACCGTGACCGCCCTCTGGATCGGCGCACCGGACGCCGTGGCCTGGCCCTGGTACGTCCCCATCGGATCCGCGCTGACTGTAACCCTCGGGTGGGTGCTGGGGAGAGGGGAGG
>JARRPL010000319.1:0-3809 GCA_037382905.1 Gemmatimonadota bacterium
AAAGGCCCGACAGCCCTCGGGCCGATCGTCCGGATAGCTTAGGGTCAGCAGTGGGAGTCCCCCGGTGGGAATCCCGCCGGGACCAGCTCCCAGAGCCGACCACCCGGGCTCGGATGGGAGGCACCATGGGATCCTGGCCGAACGACGAGTGGACCCTGCAGGTACGTACCGCGATGATGCGTTTCCGGGGAGGCGGTCTCCTCCTGGCGCTGGTGTTCGTCGCGTGTAGCGACACGGCGGGTCCCGACGTCCCCGGGCTTCCCGAGCCGGCGCAGTACACCGTGCGGATGGTCGCCTCAGCGGAGCTTCCCATCGACAGCGCCGTGGTGCGGATGGAGGGTCCCACGCCTCGCACCTTCAGCATGCTCGAGGGCGGGGAGGTGGTGGTCGACGGCCTGGCACCGGGGGCCTACCAGGTGGCCGTCGAGGGCTGGCGGGACGAGAGCGTTGCCGGATTCGCGGAGTTCGCGGAGACCTTCGAGGCCGGGGACCGGCAGGAGCGCCCCGTGACCTTCGAGGGGGTCTTCGCCCCGGAGAAGGTCGCCGCCACCCTGGACGCCGGCCTGATCGAGCTCGAGTGGGACTCGGTCCCCGGGGCGATGGAGTATCGGATCGAGGTGAAGGCGACTCCTGATGCGGCGGAGTTCGAGTTCGAGGGTCGCACGGAGGCGACCTCACTCAAGATCGGGCCCTTCGAGGCGGGGACCCACACGGTGCGCGTCCAGGCGGTCGATCCGTTCGGGAACGAAGGACAACCGGCAGCGGTGCCGGTGACGATCGAGCCGAATCGCTTTCCCGTCACGGTGCAGGTCGAGGAGGGGGTCGAGCTGGCCGGGGGCGACCTGCTGGCCGTGGGCTCGGTGGTGTCCGAACCCGCCGGGATTCTCTGCGGTGACGGCAACGCCCAGTGCCAGGCCGAGTTCCCGGAGGGGCAGGAGGTGGTGCTGAAGCACGTCTGGCCCGGGGTGCCCCAGGACGTGGCCTCGGCCTACGGGACGGCATTCGGCGGATGGACGGGAGACTGCGCCGGCCTCGAATCCTGCGTCCTGACGATCGACGGCCCGAAGGAGGTCGTCGCTACGGCGGCGGACGAACTCGCCCGCTTCGACCTCGATCCGTACATCCTCTCCAGCCAGGGCTACGATGTTCCAGGTTGGGTGACCTGGCGTCTGACCTGGGAGGAGGCCGGCAGCACATGTGAGAGGTACATCGATCCCTCGGACGGGGGGTCGAACACCCCCCCACGAGGGTGTCACGTGTGGGTCGCGCCCGGGACTCGCCTCACGATCTCCTCTCCGGTGGGGCCCGTGGATTGGCTCGGGTGGCCTGATTGGGGCGGCGGGACGGTCGATTGGTGCGAGTCCGTGGAGGGCAACACCTGTCACGCCGTTGTCCCGCCCGGAGTCCAGAGCAGTGTCATGAGTCCTGTATGGGACTGGAGTCCACCGCAGGGTCACTCGCTGCTCCAGATCGCCCGCCCCGACTTCGGATTGGTGCGATCCGACGTCGGGGGCATCTACAAGGCGCCCAGCAGTGACACCGGCTATCCGCTGGTGTGCGGCGAGATCGTCGAGGACACCTTCCAGCTCGTCTGCAGCCAGGTCTATCCCGACGGCACGACGGTCACCCTGACGGCGGAACCGATCGAAGGGTACCGCGTCACGGGGTGGACCGGCGTCGAATGCAGCGGGACCGGACCCTGTGAGATCGTGATGAGTGAGTGGACCAGGGTGAAGGCGTCGTTCGAACCGATCGCTGCCCCCGTACTGAAGCCGACGGACTTCTGCACCGACTATCCCGACGAGGCCATCGTCACCTTCGAGGATGCCGTGCTGGCGGCCTACGTGAAGGAAGCGCTGGGCGTGACGTCCGACGAGGACCTGACCTGCGCCGCCGTGGCCACGCTGACGACGCTGGAGGTGATGACCATCTGGGTAGCGGACCTGACGGGGCTGCAGAATCTCGTCGGGCTCCAGAAGCTCAGTCTTTTCGGAGATAGCGTGAAGGATATCGGACCGATCCGCACCCTGCTCAACTTGACCGAGGTCTCCATCATGACGTGCGGGTTCACGGACATCAGCCCGCTCACGGGGCTGACGAACCTCACGAGCCTGACCCTTTACCGCTGCACGGGTATCCCGGATTTCACTGCCCTGAGCACCCTCACGAATCTCCAGCGCCTGGATCTCTCGCAATCCGGGATCCCGAATCTGAGCCCTCTCGCGACGCTGACCCGTCTCGAGTATCTCGATCTCGCGGAGGCGGCGATCCGCGATCTGAGCCCCCTCGCCGGCCTCACGAGCCTGTCGTATCTGAACTTCGACATGAACTACGTGCTCAGGGACGTCCAGCCGCTGCTGGACAACCCGGGGATCGGTCCAGGCGATCGGATCGTGCTTACGGGAACGCTGGTGACCTGCGAGGACGTCACGCTCCTCGAAGCCAAGGGCGTGACCGTCAGCAGCGGTTGCCTGAGGATCATCACGACGTCCCTGCCCGACGGCGCGGTCGACGTTGCGTACAGCGCCGCTCTGGAGGCCGCCGGCTTCTGGGTGGAGCCATGGACGGAAGGGAACTGGTCGGTCGTGGACGGCGGGTTGCCGACCGGGCTGAGCCTGGACGATGCGGGCGAGATCTGGGGGACGCCGACCGAGGCGGGCACCTACGACTTCACCGTGGAGTACGCCACCATGGTCGGCGGGGAGGTGATTTCGGCTCGGCAGCCGCTCTCCATCACCATCGGGTCCTCGCTGGGGACCGGCTTCGCCCTGGATCAGTACGGCCGCATCCCGGCGGGGACCTTCCAGATGGGGGACATCACGGGCAGCGGGCAATCCGACGAGCGCCCGGTCCACACCGTCAACCTCACCCGGGATTTCTACATCCAGCGGACGGAGGTCACCCAGGCGCAGTGGCGGGAGATCATGGGCGACAACCCCAGCAACCGCAGCGGGTGCGACCTTTGCCCCGTAGACCAGGTCTCCTGGGACGACGTCCAGGTCTTCCTGGCGCGGCTGAACGCGGCCTACCCCGACGCCGGCTTCCGGCTGCCGACCGAGGCGGAGTGGGAGTACGCGGCCCGGGCCGGCACCACAGGGGACTTCGGCGGCACGGGCGTCCTCGACGAGATGGGGTGGTATTCCGAGAACGCGGGCCAGCGGACCCACCCCGTCGGCCTGAAGCTCCCGAACGACTGGGGCCTCTACGACATGCACGGCAACGTGAAGGAGTGGGTCGAGGACCGGTACTCGCAGACCTACTACTCGGAAAGCCCGACAGACGACCCGGCGGGGCCTTCCTCGCCCTGCGACGTCGGTACGGAGGGGGCGGCCTCCAAGACTGGCTGCGTCGACTATTGGGGAAGGGTGTTGCGGGGCGGCTCCTTGCGGAGCGTCGCGACGAATGCCCGCTCCGCCAAGCGGGGCAATTCCGGCGCGGATTGGGCAGGCGGAGACTTCGGCTTCCGGCTGGTGAGGACCCGTTAGCCCCCGGGCCTCGACCCCTACCCCGGGCCAGTGATCCGGGTCAGAGGGCTGATCGGATGCCCGACCCACGCAGCTCTCGTGGGTCGGGCAGCGGCGTGGCGGCTCGCGTTGCGGGCGCCGCGCCTGCGGTACGGCGTGCCCTGTGCGGGACGCGTGCCCGTCGGCGGACCCCGACTCCTACATGGACTGTCGAAAAAGGCCCGACAGCCCTCGGGCCGATCGTCCGGATAGCTTAGGGTCAGCAGTGGGAGTCCCCCGGTGGGAATCCCGCCGGGACCAGCTCCCAGAGCCGATCACCCTGGTTCGGATGGGAGGCACCATGGG
>JARRPL010000320.1:0-3802 GCA_037382905.1 Gemmatimonadota bacterium
CGTCAGGGAACGCCCGAATCCTGGGACTGGATGACGATCGCGGCTTTGTCCGGGAGGGTTACCTGGCGGACCTCATCGCGGTGGACGGGGACCCCACCACGGACATCTCGGCCCTCCGCCGTGTCCGCTTCGTGATGAAGGACGGGAAGATCGTCCGCCGACCCTGAGGCCGGCGCTGCCAGGATGGGAGGCTGGTCAGGTCACGGGGAGGCTATGCTCTCTTGCTCCCCATGACCTTGACCACTGCCCAGTCGAAGACCCCCCATGGGAGGAGCCGGGCCCACCACGCGGCGGTGGAGAGGGGGAAGGGGAAGCGGACCATACGCTCCCTCCTCTCGATTCCTCTGACCATGATGTCCAGGGCCGGCTCCAGCTCCATGAGGAAGGGCATCGGATGCTGGCTCCTGGCGGTCAGCTCCGTCTTGACGAAGCCCGGAGTGAGGATGGTCACGTCCACTCCCCGCTTTGCCACGTCCAGCCGGAGACTCTCGAAGAACGCATTCATGGCCGCCTTGCTGGCGCAGTAGGACCCGTGGAAGAACAGCCCCTGATACGAGGCCAGGCTGCTCATGGCCACAATCTGCCCCCTTCCACGCTCCATCATCCCCTGAAGCACCCCCTCGGCGGCGGTGACCGCTCCCTGGAAGTTGATCTCCATGACTCGCGCCACCTCCCGGCCGTCCAGCTCCTCCGGAGGGAGCCGGTTGCTGACGCCCGCGTTGGCAATCATGAGGTCGATGGGGCCCAACTCCTCCTCACACCGGCGAATGGCCCCCAGGAGCGCCTCCCGGTCCGCCACGTCGCAGGGATAGGCGACGGCCCTGCCGCCGTCCTTCCCGATCTCCTCCACCAGGGTTTCCAGACGGTCCACCCGGCGGGCCGCCAGGCCCACTGCGTAGCCCTTCCGGGCGAACCTGAGGGCAAAGCCCCGGCCAAAGCCGGAGGAGGCTCCGGTGATGAAGGCGACCTTTCCGTCGGTGCCAGCTGCAGTCAGGGCCATGCGGGCGCTCCAGCTGTGTGAAAGACCGAAGGCGGTGAGCCGGGTTCACCCCGGCCACCGCCCCGAATGAAGATGCCGGAGGAGGGACTCGAACCCCCGACACGCGGATTATGATTCCGCTGCTCTAACCGACTGAGCTACTCCGGCCCTGGGAACAAAGGTCATCCGCGGTCATAGGGGTGTCAAGGGCGTTCTTGACGAACTTCCTTGCGCCGGGACATCCTTCTGCCCCAGGCTGAATACGTGGGAGATCCGTCGGGGTGAAGTCCCCGGCTCCCGCACCCGTATTCGAGGAAACCGCGGCGCTTCCCAGCTTCCGTTCGACCGCCAGGAAGTGCTCCCGACTCGAGGAGGAAACCATGGACCCCACCGCCATCTTCGTTCCCCTTGCCGCCTTCGGGCTGGGAGCCCTCTTCACCTCCCTCCGGATCCTCTGGGAGTATGAGCGGGGGGTCATCTTCCGCCTGGGCAAGCTCACCCGGGCCAAGGGGCCGGGCCTCATCTTCCTGGTCCCCTTCGGCGTGGAGCGCATGCGGAAGATGGACCTTCGTATCGTGGCTCTGGACATCCCCCCACAGGACACCATCACCAAGGACAACGTGAGCCTCTCGGTGAACGCCGTGGTCTACTTCAGAGTGGCGGACCCGGCCAAGGCGGTGGTGGAGATCGAGGACTACTACTTCGCCACCAGCCAGCTGGCCCAGACCACTCTTCGGAGCGTTATCGGCCAGTCGGAGCTGGACGAGCTATTGGCGGAGCGGGAGCAGATCAACGAGATCGTCCGGGGCATCATCGACCAGGGCACGGATCCCTGGGGGGTGGAGGTCACCGGGGTGGAGATAAAGGACATCGACCTTCCCAAGGAGATGAAGCGAGCCATGGCCAAGCAGGCCGAGGCGGAGCGGGAACGCCGGGGCAAGGTCATCGCCGCCGAGGGGGAATACCAGGCGTCCAAGAAGCTGGCCCTGGCGGCCAACGTCATCGAGAAACACCCGGTGGCGGTCCAGCTCCGGTTCATGCAAACGGCTGTGGAAATCGCCGCGGAGAACAACTCCACCACCGTCTTCCCCATCCCCATGGAGCTCTTCGCCAACCTCGGGAAGGCGGCTCAGCTCCCCAAGGGGATGTCCGAGGAGGAGATCGCCGCCCTGGAGGCGGACGATTCAGAGCTCGGTTCCCTCTCGGACGGCGAGGAAACTCAGATGCTGGCGGATACGGCCCGGTCCATCCTGGGTCTGGGGTCGGGAAGCAAGAGAGAGAAGGCCGAGGTCGGCGGCCAGGAGGATGGAGAAGAGCAGGAGTAGAGGGTGTCGGCCTCGGCGGGCGTGGTCATCTCGCCCTGCCGGGGGCCGGCTCGGAAGGAGCCGAGAAGAGAGGGGGGGCGGTGGAGGCCGCCCCTCCTCTTTCTCTTCAAAGGACCGAATGCGTTCAGGGCAGGGTGTCGGGCACCGAGTCCGTCGGAACCGCCATTCGGTAAAGGATCTCCCCGTCGCGAATCAACCCGAACTTCTCCCGGGCCAAGCGCTCCAGGGTGGCCGAGTCGTTCTGAAGAGAATCCACCCAGGCCCGGAGTGAATCCAGCGTTCGGGTGAGGGCGGCCAACTCCAGTTCCTTCGCCTGGATCTCGGTCCGGGCCCTCCTGAGCTCCAGGAGAGAATACTCCCCCCCGAAGACAGCGTAGTAGACCGCCAACCCCAGAAGAGCCGGCAGAAGGAACTTCTTTATTCGTCCCATAGTGCGCGTCCCAGATAGCGGGCAGAGTCCCCGAGGCCCTCCTGGATCCGGAGGAGTTGGTTGTACTTGGAGATCCGGTCGGTGCGGCTGGCACTCCCCGTCTTGATTTGCCCTGCTCCGGTGGCCACGGCCAGATCGGCGATAAAGGTGTCCTCCGTCTCCCCGGAGCGGTGGGAGATCACGGAGCGGTAGCGGGCTTCACTGGCCATGCGAATGGCGTCGAGCGTCTCGGTGAGGGTTCCGATCTGGTTCACCTTGATCAGAATCGCGTTCGCTACCCCTTCCTTGATCCCCCGGTCGAGGCGAACGGGGTTGGTCACGAAGATGTCGTCACCCACGATCTGTACCGAATCCCCCATCGCTTTCGTTAGAGCCTTCCACCCGTCCCAGTCGTTCTCGTCCAGGACATCCTCAACGGATCGGATGGGATATTTCTTGAGCCACTCCGCCCAGAACTGGACCATCCCGGCGCTGTCGAAGCGCTCTCCGGTGGACCAACGGAAGCGATACTCCCCCTCCTCCGAATAGAACTCGCTCGCCGCCGCATCGATGGCCAGCACGATATCCTCTCCGGGGTGGTATCCCGCCCGTTCAATGGCGGTGAGCACCACCTCGACCGCTTCGTCGTTGCTGGCCAGGTCCGGGGCGAAGCCACCCTCATCCCCCACGGCGGTGTTCTTTCCCCCCTCCGAGAGCACTTTCTTGAGGTTGTGGAAGACCTCGGATCCCATGCGCAGACCTTCCGAGAAGCTCTCGGCCCCCACGGGCATGATCATGAACTCCTGAATATCGACGTTGTTTGGGGCGTGCGAGCCCCCATTCAGGATGTTCATCTGGGGAACGGGGAGGAGGTCTGCCGAGGGCCCCCCCAGGTACCGATAGAGGGGCATCCCCGTCTCCTCCGCCGCTGCTCTGGCCGCAGCCATGGAGGCGGAGAGGATGGCGTTGGCCCCCAGGCGGCCCTTGTTGGGTGTCCCGTCCAGGTCGATGAGCGTCCGGTCGATGTCCAGCTGCTCCCGTGCCTCGAAACCCCTGATGGCGTCGCGGATCTCTCCGTTCACGTGCTGG
>JARRPL010000321.1:0-3801 GCA_037382905.1 Gemmatimonadota bacterium
CCGGGTCCGGACGCGCCTCTCGGGGCTCGAGCCCCTCTCCATCGACGACGACTCACTCTTCGTGTACGTCGGCGAGCGCACCAACGTCACCGGTTCCCGCCGCTTCCGCCGTCTCATCGCCGAGGACGCCTACGACGAGGCGCTGGAGGTGGCCCGGCACCAGGTGGAGGGGGGTGCCCAGATCCTGGACGTCAACATGGACGAGGGGCTCCTGGACTCGGCGGCGGCCATGCGGCGGTACCTGAACCTCATGGCCGCCGAGCCCGACATCTCCCGGATCCCCGTCATGCTGGACTCGTCCCGCTGGGAGGTGCTGGAGACGGGCCTCCGGTGCATCCAGGGGAAGGGCGTGGTGAACTCCATCTCCCTGAAGGAGGGGGAGGACGACTTCCGGACCCAGGCCCGCCTCGCACGGGCGTACGGGGCGGCGGTGGTGGTGATGGCCTTCGACGAGGAGGGCCAGGCCGACACGGTGGAGCGCCGCGTCTCCATCCTGACCCGGGCGTACCGCATCCTCACCCGGGAGATGGGATTCCCGCCGGAAGACATCGTGCTGGACCCCAACATCTTCGCGGTGGCCACCGGCATCCCGGAGCACGATCGCTACGCATTGGACTTCATCGAGTCGGTGCGGGTGCTGAAGCGGTCCCTCCCTCACGCTCTCGTGAGCGGAGGGGTGAGCAACCTCTCCTTCTCGTTCCGGGGGAGTCCACCGGTGCGGGAGGCCATGCACTCCGCCTTCCTGTACCACGCCATCCAGGCCGGCCTCGACATGGCCATCGTGAACGCCGGGGCGCTGGCGGTCTACGACGAGATCCCGCCCGAGCTCAAGGAGGCCGTGGAAGACGTCCTCTTCGTGCGGAAGGAGGGCGCCACGGAGCGGCTGACCCGGATGGCCGAGGAGCTCCAGGGCCGGGAGGCGGAGCGGGAGGAGGACCTCTCCTGGCGAGAGCTTCCGGTGGCCGAGCGGCTCTCCCACGCCCTGGTCCACGGCATCGACGGATGGGTCCAGGAGGACGCGGAGGCGGCCCGGGTGGAGCTCGGCCGAGCCCTCCACGTCATCGAGGGGCCCCTCATGGACGGGATGAACGTGGTGGGGGATCTCTTCGGGGCCGGGAAGATGTTCCTGCCCCAGGTGGTGAAGAGCGCCCGGGTCATGAAGAAGGCGGTGGCCTGGCTGGTCCCCTTCCTGGAGGACGAGGAGGAACCCGGCGAATCCAGGAGCGCCGGGCGGGTGCTCCTGGCCACGGTGAAGGGAGACGTCCACGACATCGGCAAGAACATCGTGGGGGTGGTGCTCCAGTGTAACGGCTTCGAAGTGGAGGACCTGGGCGTCATGGTCCCGGCGGAGCGGATCCTGCAGGAGGCGGTGGAGCGGGGCGTGGACATCATCGGTCTGTCGGGGCTGATCACGCCCTCGCTGGACCAGATGGTCCACGTGGCCGGCGAGATGGAGCGGCAGGGAATCCGCCTGCCCCTCCTCATCGGGGGCGCCACCACCTCGCCCACCCACACCGCCGTGAAGATCGCCCCGGCCTACTCGGGCCTCACGGTGCACGTCACGGACGCCTCCCGGGCCGTGGGGGTGGTGAGTCGGGTCCTGGATCCCCAGGACGCCACAGGGTTCCGGGCTCTCGTCGGAGAGGAGCAGGAAGGGCTCCGGCAGCGCTTCGCAGGCCGCCGCGCCCGCACCGACCTCCTCCCGCTGGACGAGGCCCGGGCCCGCCGGGCGGTACCGGAGTGGGACGGCTACGCGCCGCCGGAGCCCCGGCAGCCCGGGGTCCACGTCCTGGCCCCCTACCCCTTGGCGGACCTCACCGGCTACATCGACTGGACTCCCTTCCTGGCGACCTGGGGGATCCCGGGGAGCTACCCCGCCGTCCTGGACGACCCGGCTGCCGGCTCCCAGGCCCGGGCGCTCATGGAGGATGCCCGGACGCTCCTGGACCGGATCGTTTCGGAGGACCTGCTGGAGGCCCGGGCGGTGTTCGGGCTCTGGCCCGCCCACGCGGTGGCAGACGACGTCCTGCTCTTCGAATCCACCGAGTCGGAGGTTCGGGCCCGGGACGCCGACGGGGGAGGCAGCGCCAGCTCCCCTGCCGGCCTCCTGGCCCGGGTCCCCTTTCTGCGGCAGCAGTTCGCGAAGAAGGGAGAAGGCCGGTTCAATCGGGCCCTCTCGGACTACGTTCGTCCCGCCCACGAGGGCGGTGGCGACTGGACCGGAGCCTTCGCCGTGACGGCGGGGGTGGGAGTGGAGGCGCTGGTCGCCCGTTTCGAGGCGGAGCACGACGACTATCACGCCATCCTGGCCCAGGCGTTGGCGGATCGGCTGGCGGAGGCACTGGCCGAACGGCTCCACGAGCGGGTCCGCACCGAGTTCTGGGGGTACGCCGCCGACGAGTCGCTGGACGCCGACGCCCTGGTGTCCGAGGCGTACCGGGGCATTCGTCCGGCGCCGGGCTACCCCGCCTGCCCCGACCACCCGGGCAAGCGGATCATCTTCGACCTCCTGGACGCCCCGGCGCTGGGCCTGGAGCTGACCGAGAGCCTGGCCATGAAGCCGGCGGCCTCGGTGGCCGGCTGGTACTTCGCCCACCCGGAGGCGCGCTACTTCGGTGTCGGGCGGATCGGCCGGGACCAGGTGGAAGACTACGCCCGTCGCGCCGGAATGACGGTGCAGGAGGCGGAGCGCTGGCTCGCCCCGTCGCTGGCCTACGAACCGGAGGTCCCGTGAGCCGAGTGGACGCCATGCGGCGCGCCCGGGAGGACAGGGACACCCTCCCGGAGCTGCGCTCCGTTCTCACCGACGGCCGGGCCCGCCTCCTGGACGGGGCCATGGGGACGGTCCTCTACGACCGGGGCGTGTTCGTGAACGTCTGCTACGACGCCCTCTCGGTGGAGCGGCCCGAGCTGGTCCAGGCGATCCACGCCGAATACGTGGAGGCGGGCGCCGACATCCTGGAGACGAACACCTTCGGCGCGAACCCCGTGAAACTCTCGGCCCACGGCCTCGACGATCGCACCGAGGAATTCAATCGCGCTGCCGCGGAGCTCGCCCTGCGGGCCGCCGACGGCCGTGCGTGGGTGCTGGGGGCGGTGGGCCCGCTGGGGGTGCGGATCGAGCCGTGGGGCCCCACCGCCGTGGACGAGGCCCGGGAGTGGTTCCGCCGGCAGATGTCGGCCCTCCTGGAGGCAGGGGTCCACGGCCTCATGCTGGAGACCTTCGGGGACCTGGGAGAGCTGGAGGTGGCCCTGACCACGGCTCGCACCCTCACCGAACTCCCCGTCTTCGCCCAGCTCACGGTGGGATCCGGTGGGCGCACCGCCTTCGGCACCGAAGCCCTCACCGGGGCGCTCCGCCTGCAGGAGCTGGGGGCCGACGTGGTGGGGCTCAACTGCTCCGTCGGACCCGCCGCCATGCTGGACACGGTGGAGACGCTGGTGGAGGCCCTGGAGGTCCCGATGGTGGCCCAGCCCAACGCCGGTCTCCCCCGGACGGTGGGGGACCGGAAGATGTACCTGGCGAGCCCCGAGTACATGGCCCGGTACGGTCGGCGCTTCGTGGACGCCGGAGTACGCTTCGTCGGCGGCTGCTGTGGCACGACGCCGGAGCACATCCGTGTGATGGCGGAGATGGTGGAGGGGCTGGAGCCTCGTCACCCCTCCATCCGGGTCCGGTCCCCCCGGGAGAATCCGGCGGCCCTGCCTCCGGTGCCCCTGGCGGAGCGCTCCCGCCTCGGGGCGCTCCTTGCCGCAGGAGGAGATCCGGATCGGGACGCCCGAGCCGGTGGAACGGGGTCC
>JARRPL010000322.1:0-4120 GCA_037382905.1 Gemmatimonadota bacterium
GTGTCTGTTACGGCCACCAATTGCTGGGCCACGCCCTGGGGGGACGGGTCGGCTTCCATCCGGACGGGCCCGAGATCGGCACAGTGGAGGTCGATCTGCTTCAGGAGGGAGAGAGTGATCCCCTCCTCCGCGGGATGCCCAGGCGATTCCACGCTCACACGACGCACGCCCAGAGCGTGCTCACGCTTCCCGACGGGGCGGTTCTCCTGGCCCGGACGGACCATGAGGCCCATGCCGCCTTTCGAGCAGGGTCGTGGGCATGGGGCGTGCAGTTCCATCCCGAGTACGACCAGCTAATCATGCGTCATTACGTTCGTGAGCAGAGGGAGACCCTCCAGGCACTGGGCAGGGACCCGGATCGTGTGGAGGGCGAGGTCCGTTTCGCGGACACGAGACGAATCCTCAGGCGTTTCGCCGAGTTGTCGGGTCGACGTTGACCGGGGGGCCTATGGTGCAGATCTGCGTAAGCCGTGGAATCAGGCCTCCCCCGCCTTCCTCGACGTCCTCCGGCCGATCTTGACCGCGGGTGACGAGAGCCGTCAATTCGCGGGACGGAGGCGGTCCCTGGGCTCGTGATTCCAGCCCCCATGCACAAGCGCACTTCGACGTTCCGTCCCACCATCACCCCCGTCCTGGCTCCCCTGCTGGGGGTGACCCTCGCCTTGGCTGCCACCTGGATCGCTGCACCCGGTCCGGCCGGCGCCCAGGCCGTCCCCGCCCAGACCCTCTTCCAGGACCTGGAATGGCGCACCATCGGGCCCGCCAACATGGTGGGCCGGATCACCGACATCGAGGCCGTGGACTCGGATGCCTCGACCGTGTTCATCGCCACGGCGTCGGGAGGGATCTTCAAGTCGGTGAACGGGGGCACCACCTGGGACCGGATCTTTACGGACTACGGCACCTCGTGGATGGGCGACGTGGCCGTCTTCCAGCCGAACCCCGACATCGTCTGGGTGGGTACCGGCGAGTCGTGCACCCGGAACAGCATCGGCTGGGGCGACGGCATCTACAAGTCGACGGACGGGGGTGAGACCTTCACCAACGTGGGCCTGGAGGACACCAACCACATCAGCGAGGTGGCGGTCCATCCCACCGACCCGGACATCGTGTACGTAGCGGCCCAGGGACACCTCTGGGGCTACACCGGCGAGCGCGGGGTCTTCAAGACGACGGACGGCGGCCGGACCTGGAGGAAGCTCACGAACGGACTTCCCGACGACGGACGCACGGGCGCCAGCGACATCACCATGGACCCGTCGAACCCGGACGTGTTGTACGCCGGCTTCTGGGAGCGCATCCGCTACCCCTACCGGTTCCTGAGCGGGGGGCCCAACGGCGGCCTGTACCGGAGCACCGACGCGGGCGAGAGCTGGACGAAGCTGGAGAACGGCCTACCGGAGGGTGACATCGGGAAGGTGGAGGTGGACGTCTTCCGGCTCGATCCGAACATCGTCTACGCGAACATCGAGCACGGCTTCCAGCCCGATCCTGAGGACCCCGCCTACGACGACATGTCGCAGCTCGGCACGGGCATCTACCGGAGCGACGACGGAGGCGAAAGCTGGACGTTCGTGAACCGGTCCAACCCGCGCCCGTTCTACTACAACCACATCTGGGTCGACCCCAACCACGCCGACCGGGTCTTCCAGCTGGCCGAGAACGCCCGGGTGTCCGAAGACGGCGGCCGTACCTTCGACCGGCAGTTCCCGGGCATCGAGGGGGATTTCCACGCCCTGTGGATCGACCCGTCGGACAGCGAGCACCTCTACGTCGGCAACGACAAGGGCGCTTCGGTATCCTTCGACGGAGGCCGCAGCTTCATCCTGCTGGACAACATCGACGCGGCCCAGTTCTACGCCATCAGCGTCGACATGCGAGACCCCTACTGGGTCTTCGGGGGGCTCCAGGACAACGGCTCGTGGGGCGGGCCCAGCAACAGCCGGGACTACAACGGCGTGCTGAACGACCACTGGTTCAAGATGCACTCGGGCGATGGGATGCACACGGCAAACGACCCGCTGGACTGGAGGGTGGTCTACACGTCCAGTGAGAACGCCAACCTGCGTCGCGTCGACGCCCTCTTCCGGCAGGTCTCGACGAGCATCCGGCCCTCGCCCAGCAACGTCGTGAACATCGACGAGGTCATGCCGGGCCTGGAAGGAGGGCGGCTGCCGAGCCCGGAGTTCCGGTTCAACTGGAAGGCGCCCTTCATCCTCTCTCCCCACGATCACCGCACGCTCTACCTGGGCGGGAACTACGTGTTCAAGAGCACGGACCAGGGCGAGACCTGGCGTATCATTAGCCGCGACCTCTCCACCGCCGACACCGCGTTCGTGAACCCTTGGTCCGGAGGCCTCACCCGGGACGTGACGGGGGCGGAGACGCACGCATCGGCCTTCACCATCTCGGAGTCGCCCGTGACGCCCGGCGTGGTGTGGGTGGGCACCGACGACGGCAACGTCCAGGTGACCCGCGACGACGGCCGCAGCTGGACCAACGTCCGGCCCAACGTGCCGGGCGTGCCCGAGCACCGATGGGTAAGTCGCGTCGAAGCGTCCCACTTCGATCCGGGCACGGCATACCTCACCTTCGACGGGCACCGCAGCGACGACTTCCATCCCTACGTCTTCCGGACGTCCGACTACGGGGAGACATGGACCAGCCTCGCGGCCGGACTCCCCGACGGGGGGCCGGTGCGGGTGATCCGCGAGGACGCGAAGAACCCAAGCCTCCTGTTCCTGGGCACCGAGTTCGCCTTCTACGCCTCGGTGGACCGCGGGGAGAGCTGGCACCGGCTGATGAACGGCCTGCCCACGGTTCCTGTGCACGACATCGTCGTCCACCCCCGGGACAACGACCTGGTCATCGGCACCCACGGCCGGGGCATCTGGATCCTGGACGACATCACGCCGCTCCAGCAGCTGACCCCCGAGGTCGTCGCTTCCGACCTGCATCTCTTTCAGAACCGCGTCGCCACCCGGTGGCACGGGATCAGCCGCGGGGCCACGCGTGGGCACTTCCTCTTCCAGGGGCAGAACCCCCTCACCATCCGCCAGAGCGCTCCCTCGAACAGCCCCCGCGACCTCTCCAACTCGGCGGCTATCCACTTCTGGCTGGGCCAGGAGCCGTCGGGACCCGTGCGGATCGAGATCACCTCCATGGACGGGGAGGAGACGTTCAGCGAGGAGATCGAGGCCCACCGGGGGATCAACCGCTACTACTGGAACATCCAATTTCCATCGGCCGATCAGCCCGTGGCGGGGCAGCCGGGCGGCGGACGGGGGGGCTTCGGCCGCCAGGGGGGCTTCGGCGGCCAGGAGGCGGAGGCGGGGACCTACCGGGTGCGGCTGACGGCCCTCGGCCGGACCGTCGAAGGGAGCGTCTCGCTGCGGGAGGACCCGGACCTTCCCATCGCCGACGCCCGTCGGTAGGGGCGGATTAGGAGCGCCTTCAGGGGCCCAGAGAATCCTTGAACTGCATTACTCTCCAACCTATTTTCTCGGGGAAGACTTTCTTGAGCTGCTCGGCCGGAACGGGGGAGATCGACGGAGCGTCATCCTCCCCGCGCCGGCGTCGTGGGACCGGCTGGCCAACGACCTGAAGCATCCGCGACATTTCGCGCTGGAATACCTGTACATCATGCCGCTGCCCTGGCACGGTGGATGACCATCGGGCCTGCGAAGGAGGCGGGGACACGATCCCTCGCACCTGCGGCGGTCCGCTTGCCCTTCGACAAAGGATGGGGCGATGAGGTCTGGGATTTGGCTGGGAGCCCTGTATGGTTCCTCAGGACTGCATGGGGCCGGGTCATGACCCTCCGCTTCAAGGAGCTCCTTCGAGAGACGCACCGTCGATCGCTCTGGCAGGTTCTGGGCGTCTACGTGGTGGCATCGTGGGTCGTGCTCCAGGTCGTCGACACGCTCACGTCGGTGTTGCGGCTCCCCGACTGGCTCCCGCCCCTGGCCCTCGTGCTCCTCCTCGTCGGACTCCCGATTGTCCTGGCCACGGCCTTCGTCCAGTCCGGCTTCAAGGGGTCGGGGGACCCTCGGCCTCGGGATGGTGGCCACGGCGGAAAGGGTGATTCCGCAGAAGGCCGTGTACCGGGGCTCCTCTCTTC
>JARRPL010000323.1:0-5908 GCA_037382905.1 Gemmatimonadota bacterium
GGAGCCTCCCCCGCGCCCGCTGCGTCTGCCTTCGGCATCTGCGCGTCCGGGGTGCACCTGCGAGCGGCCTGCGGCCGTTCTCGGTGGCCTGCGCCCTTCGGGCTCCGGCTCGACTCCCGCCGCCTCCACTGGAACGGCCTGATCACCGACGAGGTGGTCAGGCTCTTCGTGTATTCAGGGCCTGACCGCCCTGACGGTGGTCAGGCTCTTCGTGTATCGGGAACGCCATCCGCGCGGGCGGCAGTGGTTTCCGTGCGGTCCCGATCCCGGGCCCCGCGGGGGGAATCCGCCACCGGTTGTCGTTGCGCCAGAACGTCGGCGGTCATCCGAACGCCCGACTGCGGGGAGTCCAGCCGCTCCTGGCGTACGCCGGGAACAACCCCGGCGGGCTGCGCATCGAGGCAGGCGCCGGCGGGACGTCGGGGAATCCGACTGGGGCGACGCAGGACCCTCGATCGGGGTGGAGGCGGCGAGTTGGGACGGCGAGTATACAGTCGGGGTCCCGAAGCCGTGCAGCACCGGCCCGAGACCTCCGCTCCGCACCGTTCCACACGCCCACGAGGGAGGCCCGATGATCGAGCCCGTCCATACGCCAGATGCTCCTCGCCCCGCCGGCCACTATTCGCAGGCGGTGGTCCACGCCGGGACCGTGTACGTCGCCGGCATGCTCCCGGTGGACCCCGGGGATCCGGAGGCGCCGCTGGGCGACATCGGCGATCAGACCCGAAGGGTGCTCGCGAACCTGGCGAGGGTGCTGGAGGCTGCCGGTTCCGGGCTCGACCGGCTCCTCCAGGTGACGGTCTACGTCACCGACCTGGGAAGCTGGACCGAGGTGAACGCCGTCTTCGCGGAAGTTCTGGGGCCGCATCGACCCGCCCGAGCCGTCGTACCCGTCCTGCCCCTCAAGCGGGGCGCGGGGCTGGAGTTGATGGCCATCGCCGCTGTGCGGGAGTCCGCGTAGCCCCGGGAATCCGATGGCGACGCAGCTGGGACGATCGTCGCCATGAACCGTTCCGGCTCATCCCTCCTTGAGCATCCGGGTCAATGTCCGGTCGAGTGCGTTGGCGAATGCCTGCTTCTCCCGTTGGCCATAGACGCTGGGTCCCCCGGTTTCGACCCCCACGTCGCGGAGTCCCTGCATGAAGTCCCGGATGGAGAGGCGCTCCCGCACGTTTGCTTCGGTATAGACCTCTCCCCGGGGGTCGAGGGTGACCACGCCCCGCTCCACCAGCTTGGCCGCGAGGGGGATGTCGGCGGTAACGGCCAGGTCTCCCTCCGACGCCTCGGTGGCGATGTGCTCGTCCGCCACATCCGGTCCGCCGCCCACCCGGACGGCGCTGACGAAGGGGTTGTTCATCGGCGTGGGCATCCGGGCGTTCGCCACCAGGACGGTCTCGATCTCGAGTCGCAATGCGGCCCGGAAGACGATCTCCTTTACATCCCGGGGGGCGGCGTCGGCGTCGATCCAGATGATCATCCGTCACCCCGCCGCAGCAGGGCTGTGTGGTTCCGGGTCTGGCGGTGCAGGGCTTCCATTCTCTCTTCTCGGTTCGAGTCGTCGTTCACCGGGAGTCAACCGGGCGTGACACCGGGTGGATGGGCCGCGGATACGGGAGCATCGGCTGGTGGCGCCACAGGCTCCTCCAATGCACGGTCGGTCATGGCGCCCCGGCGCGCCACACCGGCCCCCTCGTCGCCGCCGTTCCCCGGTCCGGGGTTGCCCTCCCGGTCCGTCCCGATCCACTCTGTGCCGGCTCTCGTGGATCTCCCTTTCCCACCGGATCTCTTTCATGGCCGACTTCTCTCCCGTGAAGAACGTGCTCCGACCCTCCCTGGCAGTCGCGGCCTGTCTGCTGCCTCTGATCGGCTGCGCCGGTGAATCGCCCCCGGAGGAAGGGGAGGCGCCAACCTCGGTTCCCGGGGCCGAGTCGTCCCCGGCGCCGGTGGACACGGTCATCGTGGAGTTCGGGAGTGAGCAGGACATCGAGGCGTTCTTCGACGAGATCGGCTACGGTCCGGACCACTGGGCGGCGGGGGTGAGGGAGATTCCCCGACTGTACGTGACGGCCGTCGGGGACCGATGGCGGCAGCGTGCGAACGACGATCTCACCGTCCAGTCCAAGAAACGGATCTTCTTTCGCGCCATGGGCCCCCTGGCCCTTCGGTCCAACGAGCTGATCCGGGCCGAGCGGGACCGTCTGTTGGGCCTTCCGGCCACGGAGGCCCTCAGCGACGAGGAGCGGCGGTGGCTGGCGGAGCTGGCTGAGGACTACGGGCTCGAAGTCCCGGACGTCGACATGGACGCTGGCGACGGAGCGGACGGTGAGCCCTGGGGCGCCCTGAGAACCGAGCTCCAGAACCGGGTCGACGAAGTCCCGGTCTCCCTCGTCCTGGCGCAGGCGGCCAACGAGAGCGGTTGGGGCACGTCCCGCTTCGCCACCGAGGGGAACGCCCTCTTCGGGCAGTGGACCTTCGGAGGGTCCGGGATGCTTCCGGCAGAGCAGCGGGCGTCCCTCGGCGACTACCGGGTGGCGGCCTTCGAGAGCCCTCTCCTGTCCGTGGTGGCCTACATGCGGAATCTGAACACGCACCGGTCCTACGCCCGGCTCCGTGAGCTCCGGGCCGAGGCCCGGGCCGCCGACGAGACCCCCAGAGGGCTGGATCTTGCCGGCGGCCTCGACCGCTACTCGGAGCGGGGCCAGGAGTACGTCGACGAGATCCGCTCCATGATCGAGTTCAACCAGCTCCAGGACACGGATCTGACCTACCTCGCCCCGGGACCCGTCTACCTGGTCATCCCGGCGGACGGGACCGGATGATGGAACCGGGGTGATCCTGGATCACCGCGAACTCCCGCCGATGGGATCGCCGGCCGGCATCTGAAGCGCGGGACCCGGAATCAGGCCGTCGGTCCGGGCCTGCCAGCGGCGCACGTCCCCCGCCACGAGCCGAGCATGGGGCGACGCGTCGGCGGTGGCCTCGATCCCGGCAGCGAGCCGGTCCAGGCGGTCCGCCAGGACAGCACGGACCTGAGAGGGATTCCCCTCCATGGAGGCCTGCTGGATCATCCGGTCCACCACTGCACGCTGGACGATCTCCTGGATCTTTCCCCGATAGCCGTCTCCGGGCCGGGGGGCGTCCCAGGTGAAGGACAGGACCCGGTCCACGACCTCCGCCAGATCGGGGTAATCGCCATCGCCCATGGAGCCGTAGACCTCCAGGCGAGCCATCCGCTGGGGCTGGAGGATCTCGCCGACGGTGAAGTCCGCAGCGGCTTCGGCGGCCCCGAGGGGATCGAAGAGCCGTTCCGTGTGCCCCGGGAAGGCCTCGCCCCGGTCGTAGCGGTCCGCGGTGGGCGGGATCATCTCCACGATGCGCTCCGGGAGCGCCAGGAAGTCCGGTTCCAAGGTCCGGAGCACCACCTCCAGAGCCCTCCGCTGCTCCTCGCCGGGGATCACGGTGAGAGGCACCTGCCCGTCCCCTCGGACGGCAGGCCGGTAGTCGGCGCCTCCGAGGCTCTCGATGGCGGAGCGGAGCTGGAATCGGTGGTGCATGTAGAGGGGCAGGAGGACGTACTCCAGGTTGGAGAGGGGCTCCCCGGGTCGGATCACGTCGAGTCCGAACCGCTCCAGCCCGATCTCCCGAACCCGGAGCTCCACCTCCAGGTGGTCCACCAGGTTGGCCCCGTTGTCCCACACACCGGCGTACTGATGTCCTGCACCGATGAAGTTGTTGTTCGTGTGCCCGACGTAGCGCACATCCCGCTCCAGGGCGTCGCGGACGATGGCGTCCAGGCCGGGAAGTCCCGGTACAACCAGTCGATGGAGACCTTGTCGTACTCCCCGATCCTGGGAAGATAGGCGTTGGACAGGTCCAAGGCGCCGTCGGCCGTGATCTCCACCAGAGGCGCAGGATAGTCCATGACGCTCTCCCGTCCCTGGGCGCTGGCGATGTAGTTGTGGGGAAGTCCCAGGGTGTGGCCCACCTCGTGAGCCGAGAGTTGCCGGACCCGGGCCAACGCCATCTCCACGGCGTCGGAATTCTCGCTCACCTGGGCCAGGTACTCGAACTCGGGAGCGGGGGCCAGGTCCCACGACCCCCAGGTGCCGGTGTCCGTGGCGTCGTTCCACGGGTCGTACTCCCACGTCCGGTCGCCCAGATAGCCCGCGCCCTCGGCCGAGGAGATGCCCGCGGGGAAGGGGGGCACCATCCCCTGGCCCAGCAGGTAGTCCTGGCGGAGCCGCAGGCTTCCGAGATTCACCACCCCCCGAATGATCTCACCCGTTCGGGGATCGATGATGGAGTTGCCGTACGAATAGCCTCGTGTGCGTCTGTGGGTCCAATGGATGATGTTGTAGCGAATGTCCTGTGGATCCACGGAGTCCGGTAGGACCCGGACCTGGAAGGCGTCGACGTAGCCCGCCGCCTCGAAGGCGTCGTTCCACCAGCTGGCGCCCTCGATCAGTGCGCTGAGCACCGGCTCCGGCGTCCCCGGGTCCACGTAGTAGACGATGGGCTCCACCGCCTCGGAACGTTCGGCGCTGGGATCGCTCCGCTCCAGCCGATGTCGAGCAGCCAGCCGCACCGTCATGTCCTCGTCGATGGCCGTGGCGTAGTCCAGGACGTTCGGACCGTTCACGCCGATGCGGGGATCGGCGATCCGGGTTTCGAAGCCCGGGCCGGGCAAGCGGATGAAGGAATGATGAACCCGGAGGGTGACCGCCTCGCCGGAGGCCGCCACCGCGTTGACCAGGCGCCCTGGACTGTCGCTGGTGAAGGTGAGGATGGATTCCACCTCGGTGTTCTCCGGGAGGGAGCGGGTCGCCGGCATATGGATGGCGCTCCGGCTCCGGTCGAGCTGGTATCGCCCCTGGCCCGTCCGATCCAGCTGCTGGACGATGCCTCGGGCGTCCCGCAGGAAGAAGTCGGTGGCGTCCACCAGGATGCGGTCCCCGGTCTGCGCCGCGATGTCGAAGCCCCAGTGGACCGACGGCGCGAAGGCATCCTGCACGGCCTCCACCTCGGTGGGGTTGTCGCTGTTGGCGACGAAGCGGTAGTTGGGCTCCATGAGGAGGACCCGTGGCCCCACCCGGGTGGGACGGAGGACGTAGGAGCCTCGAAGCTGGCCGCGGTCGATCCCCACCGGGTTGCTGCCGAGGCCCGATCCCATGGACACCTGGTACAGGAAGTCCTGGCCCAGCCCCGTGATCTCCCAGTAGATGGAGCCCGTGTCGTCGTCCCAGTACAGGTCGAAGAGACCGTCCATGTGGGTGAGCCCCTCCGTCTTCTCGGCGATGGAGGGAGTCTCGGACTCCTGCGCGTGAGCCCAGGCCCGGAGAGCGTGGGAACGGGGCGACGGCATCGGGGACCTCTCGAAATACGGACAAGGGGGCCGGGCCCCATCGGCCCGACCGTCGCGGGAAACTACGTTCCCGGCCCGGCCCGGGACCAGACCGTGGGGAGAGGGGTCGGGCGGGCAGGGGAGGCCGGGGGTGGGGACGGCGCCCGCAGGACGCGAGGCGGCAATCAAGAGGGAGACTTCCCGACATCGGCCTCCACCTTCGCCCGATGGCGGACGGGGCCCGGGCCGGGAACGTTGAAGATGGGCGGGGCTGTGATCGGAAGCCCGGCGAGTCGGGGGTCGGGCCTGTATCCGTGGAGGGGGTGAATGGGTGGACGGCTGCTTCAACAGGTGCTCCACCGCCGGGTTCCCCAGGTTCTCGGGGTGTATCTCGCCGCTGGATGGGGCGCCCTGGAGTTCAGCGACTGGGCCACCGGGAGACTGGCGTGGAGCCCGGCGGTGCCGGACCTGACGGCGGGGCTGTGGCTTGCGGCCCTGCCGGTGGTCCTCGTGATGGCCTGGCGGTATGGCGCCCCCGGTCCGCAGCATGGGAGCCTCCGGCAATCC
>JARRPL010000324.1:0-8870 GCA_037382905.1 Gemmatimonadota bacterium
ACCGCCACGCCGGGGCGCCCTCGCACGTCCACGCCCTTCAGCCCCTCCGCCTCGGTGGCCAGCGCCAGCGCCAGCTCCGTCACCACCTCCTCCGCGACCGCATACCGGTCCCCGGGCCGCTTGGCCAGACAACGGCGGACGACACGGGAGAGAAGCGGCGGCGTCTCCGGGCGAAGAGACTCCAGGGGGGGCGGCTCCTCCTCGCGGATGGACCGGATCAGCCCTTGGCGATCCCTGCCGGTGAAGGGAGGGACTCCCGAGACCATCTCGTACAGGAGGACGCCCAGGGACCAGAGGTCGCTCCGCCCATCCACCTCCTCGCCCCGGGTCTGCTCCGGACTCATGGCACCGGGGGTCCCGGCGGCGGGCGAATCCTCCATGCCGTCCTCCGCGAGGCGTGCGACCCCGAAGTCCAGAATCCTGATCTGGCCGCGACGCGTCACGATGATGTTGGCGGCCTTCACGTCCCGGTGAACGATCCCGGCCTCGTGGGCCCGTCCGAGCCCCCGGGCCATCTGGATCCCCCACTCCAGGACCCGGTCCAGCGGCAGCGGGCCGCGAGAGATCTTCTCCCGCAGCGTCTCACCCTCGTAGTGGGCCATGGCGATGTAGGGCCTCGGCCGAGAACCCTGGCTGAGACCGACCCGGTAGATCACACCGATGTGGGGGTGGTCCAGTGAGGAGGCCGCCCGGGCCTCCCGGATCAGACGACGTTGGGCTCCGTCGTCGCCGGTGGCATGGGGAGGGAGGAGTTTGAGCGCCACGGAACGGTCCAGATCCAGGTCCCGGGCCAGGTACACCACCCCCATACCCCCGGCCCCCAGGGGCCGGATGAGCTCGTAGGAATCCACCCGGTCGCCGGGTCCCGGAAGATCGTCGGGAAGGAACTCCAGGATCCCGGGCAGCAGCCGCTCCGCCAGTCCTTCGAGGTAGTCTGGCGTGGTATCCAGGGCCGCGAGCAGCCCCTCCACCTCGGCCCGGATCGGACCGTCCCGGCCCACCGCCCGGTCCAGGTAGGCGGAGCGCTCCCCCGGCGGGTGGTCCAGCGCCCGAGAGAAGGCCTCCAGGACCGACGGCCCCTCCCCGGTGGGACGGCTCACGACGCTCCGTCCATTTCTCTCTGAAGCCAGGCCTGGGCGAACTGCCAGTCCCGCTTCACCGTCCGCGGCGAGATCTCCAGCGCCACCGAGGTCTCCTCCACCGTCATCCCGCCGAAGAAGCGGCACTCCACGACCCGGGCCGGTCGGGGGTGCACCTCCTCCAGCGCCGAGAGGCTCCGGTCCAGCGCCGCGAGGAGATCCGGGTCCGGACCATCGGGAAGCCGCGAGATCCCGGCGGCCAGCTCTTCCTCCAGCGGAATCCGCTCCAGATCCCCGCCCCGTTTCCGGGCCCGACGGTCCCGACTGTAGTTGCACAGAATGTGACGCATGGCCCGGGACGCCAGGGCAAAGAAGTGCCCGCGGCTCCGGACCCCCACCGGCGCCCGTCCCACGAGCTTGAGGTACGCCTCGTGCACCAGCGCGGTGGTGTTGAGGGTGAAATCCCCCCGCCAACGGCGACGCTGCCGCCGGGCCAGGATCTGGAGCTCGTCGTAGATCAGCGGAAAGACCCGGTCCAGCGCCTCGTCGTCCCCCTCCCGCACCTGCTCCAGCAGAGCGGTGACCCTGGTCGCACCCGTGGCGTCGTCCATGAGTGGAATAGAGGGACTCCGGCCCACCCGTCCGCAAGACGGATCCGGCGTGGCCCCCTTTTCGCCCGGATCGTGTGAGGAGGATGCAGGGTGGGACGAGCCCACCCCACCACCTCGATTCCAAGGCGATACCATGTCCGTCCACGACTCCCTGTATCATCTCGCCCGCCGCACCCTCGTACTTCTGGCCCTCCTGGGAGCCTCGGCGTGCGGGGAGACCCCCGACGGTCGGGAGACGCCCACCACCCCACCCGCCACCGAGGCACTCGTCAGTCGGACGGCGTCCCGCAGCTTCGACGTGCGAGGCACGGCCACCCATTACTTCACCACTGCGGCCCTGCACTCGGAAGAGGCCACCGCCGACGGCAAGGTGCAACGCAGCACCGACATCATCCGGCTGGAGGGCGACCTGGACGGATACGTCCTCTACCACCCCACCTCCGTCTTCGACTTCGCCGAAGGCTCCCTGGTCAATACCGGCACACAGGTCTTCTCCGGCACGGTGAAGGGCTCGAGGCCGGTGATCCTGAAGGACGACCGCTTCCGATTCGAGGTGGACCTGGCGAGCGGGGCCACATCGGGCCAGGTGTATCTGAGCCGGAGCCTGGACGCACCCCACCGCGCCACCTGGTTCGAGTGTCAACTGGAGGTGGTGGGCACCGGGTTCACCGCGGCAGGGGACGGGCTGGCGGACTACTCGGGCCACTGCCGGGAGTACGGGAACCCCTCCACCCACGGCAGCTGACCCTGTCGGGAAGTCGGCGACGTCCCCGACGTGGGGTCCGGACCACATCGATCCGGGCCGCCCCCGGAGACCGCCGCGACCGTTGCCGGCACCCGAGGTGAGCGTCGGGGGTAGGTCGGCTCGTGGAGCCACCTGCCCCCGCGTTCCGGACCCGGTGACCTCTCCCGAGTCCGTGACCCCGCCCCGAAGCCGGACACCGAGGAGTGCACCGCATGAGCCAGGACGTCCCGATCCGCATCACCCTGCTGGGCCCCGGAGACGAAGGACGATTCTCATCGGTGCTTCCCGGAGTCTTCGATCGACCGACCCGCCCGGAGCTGGTCCGGGAGTTCCTGGCGGACCCCCGGCATCACATGGCGGTTGCCCTGGAGGAGGACCGGATCGTGGGATTCGCCTCCGGCGTCCACTACATCCACCCCGACAAGGGTCCGGAGCTCTGGATCAACGAGGTGGGGGTGGCGCCGTCTCACCGGCGTCGAGGCATCGGGCGCCGACTTCTGAGAGCCCTCTTCCGCCGGGGTCGGGAGCATGGATGCACCCAGGCCTGGGTCTTGACCGAGCGGGAGAACGAGGCCGCCCGGGCCCTGTACCTCGCCACCGGTGTCCAGTCGGGCATCGAGGAACCCGTCCTCTACAACCTCCACCTCGAACGGGCCGACGAGGGGTAGTCCTCCGGGGCCCTTGGACGCCACTCCCGACCTTCCCCGCCACACCGGAGCCCCTTCCGTGCACCCTTCCTCCCCTCGCCCCCGCCGCCTCCTCGGAAGCCCGAGCCCCGCGGGGGTCGCCCTCGCGCTGGTCCTGATGGGCGGTCCGGCGCCCGCAGGCGCCCAGCTTCCCCGTCCGGACGAGGTCCGTCAGATCGTCAGCTTCTCCTTCCTCCCGGGCCGGGCGCCCCAGGCGTTGGACCTGTACCGCGAGCGGGCGCTCCCCCTGTACAGGGACGATCTGGCCATGCTCTCCTTCCGGGGTTTCCGGGAGGTGGAGAGCCCCGTCCCCCTCGATCTGGTGGTGGTGAGCTCGTTCGAGGTGATGGGCGGGATTGATGACTACAACCAGTCACTTTCGGAGCTGGCGGAGGTGGGCGGAACGTCAATCGCCGAGATCTACGGGGAGATCGCGGCCCCCTCTGCCTCACCCCTCACCGCGCTCGTGTGGTACCGGTTGGCACCCGGGACGCGGGAGGCGTTCGAGACGGCGCTGGTGAGGACTGCGGCGTGGGAGTCGGACGTCGGGATTCCCTCGGCCACGGGCCGTCTCATTCTGTCGGACGGCTGGGACTACCTCCGCTTCCTGGGATTCGACTCGCTGGCGGCATACCACGAGTACTGGCGCGAGGCTTCACTGACCCGGGGTTGGAACGAGCTGGAGGCAGCCACCCTCAGTCATCGCCAGGTGATTCTGTCCCGCCTGCCCGAGCTCGACGTCCGCTGAGGTCATCGGGGACTGTCGGGCCCCCCGGCCACTCCTGTTCGGCAGGGTTTCTCGGTATATTGAGGATTCCCGCCCCCGGGGTCGGGCCCTGCCGGCCCCGGACCCTCGGTGACCGTGGCAGAGTACAACCCATGATGGATCCTTTCTCGATGAAGCACCTGTCACGAATCCGCTCGCTGTCCGGACTGGCCGTGGGCCTGTTCGCGGCCGGATGCATGACCGCCCAGAACATGGTGGACCCCGAGGGACCCCGTTACGCCGGGGCTCCCGAGGTGGTGGCATCCCCGGAGCCGCGCCACGCCCCGGACATCCAGGTGGCGTCGTTCAACGTCCAATACGGTCTCGAGATCGACCGGGCGCTGGACGTCATCCGTACGGACCCTGGTCTGCGGAACGCGGAGATCCTCCTCCTTCAGGAGATGGACGGGGCGGGCACCGAGGAGATCGCCCATGCTCTCGGCATGGAGTGGGTCTACTACCCGGCCACGCTCCGAGATGGGCGCGAGTTCGGAAATGCCATCCTGTCCCGCTGGCCGATCCGTGACGACGAGAAGCTGATTCTCCCCCACCTGGCGGTGTACGGCCGCACGCAGCGCACCGCCACCGTTGCCACCGTCGATGTGGGAGGGACGCCGGTCCGGGTCTACTCCGTGCACCTGGCCACACCGGTGAATCAGCTGCGAGAGGCCCGGGAAGAGCAGATGAATACGGTCCTCGAGCACGCCGCAGATCATCCTTACGTGATCATCGGCGGAGACCTCAACAGCGATTCCCTCGGCGAGCTGGCCCGGGAGCAGGGGTATTTCTGGCCTACACAGGAGGGACCGCGGACGACCTGGTTCGCCCGGGTGGACCACATTCTCTTCAAGGGTCTCGTTCCCCCCTGGACCGGCGACTCCGGCACCAGCACCGACGTCCAGGGCGCCAGCGATCACCTTCCGGTCTGGGCACGGGCCCGGATCCGATGACCGCTCGAGGAACGTCTAGCGGATCACCCGGCGACGCTCCTTCACCTCGCTGAGCAGGTCGGAGATCCGGTTCTCGATGGCCTCGCGAATGGTATCGACGTCCAGCTCCCCGCCGTCGTAGGGCAGCACGAAGTTCGCTTCCTCCTCTTCGTGCAGGTCCGCCCACTTCTCCTGCGCGCTCTCGGCCTTCTGCAGGGCGAAGAGCGCCTTCTGGAGCCAGGTGGACTCGGTGGAAAGCACGTGAGGTGTTCCTGAAACCCCGGTAGAACTGCCAGCCAACCAGCAGCAGGACGATAAGGACAATTGTCTTTCCGAGGAACATAAGTCGCTGCATCGTAGCGCGACTGCGAACCTATTCCCATCGCCGGCCTTGCGGGCAAGCCGTTCAGGAGCGATCATCTGCGAGCTGGCGCCGTACGTCGAGCTCCCGCTCCAGGGGGGCCAGGATCTCGTCCCGCGCCACCTGATCGATACGCTCCCTCAGGGCCCGCTCCGCCCGGGCCGCACGGTGGCGCCCCCCGACACGGGCGAGGCCCCGGGCCACCAGCGACAGCAGGATCCCACCGGCGGCGCCCCCGAGAGCCATGAGCGTAGGCAGGGGAAAGCCACGCCACTCGGGGGTCGGAGGAGGCGGCAGCTGCAGGTAGCCGAAGACGAACAGGACGCCCAGCCAGACCAGGCCCCCCGCCGTCGTCAGCAGGAGGAGCGTCTGGAGAAGACCCACGCCCGCCCACCACGCCGGCTCGGCAGTCTCGGTTCGGACCGCCGAGATGGCCTGGTCCAGGGGGTCCAGGAGCCGCTCCGCGTCATCCATGACCAAGCTGCGCACACGACCCGGCCACGGCGCCGGCAACCCCTGGGAGACTCGGTCCGCCACCTCCCGCAATCGCTGCCGGAGCACCGAGAGTTGAGACGGACCAGGACGAGGAAGTGAGGTGGCACGGGCGGCTCCTCCCGGCCCCAGACCCAGTCGGCTCAGGGGATGGGACCGGAATCGTGCGGCCCAGCGGGTCACGGGCCAGCCGGTGCGGGCCACCGCATCCCGACGGTACCCCGCGGCGATGGCCTCTCCGAGGGCCGGCACGCCCGCCGCCTCCGCCAGCCCCTCCACCAGCCGCTTCCGGGGGCCCCGGCCCAGCTCCGGCGCCTCTCCCTCCAGCCCTGCGGCCTCGGCGACCCGGGTGGTTACGGAGTTGAGGTCCGCCTCGATCCGGCGGACTGCCGCTCTCCGCTCCCCGACGAGCTCCACCAGCCGCGCACGGAGCTCGGCGATTCCCGTTCCGTCCAGGGTCGAGGTGGCCACCACCGGAACGCCCTGCAGCCCGCCCTCCGCGAGCAGTGCCGCAAGGTCCCGTTCGCACGCAGCCAACTCGGCGTCCGAGAGACGGTCCACCTGGTTGAGGGCGATCAGCATCACGTCGGCGTGATCCCGCAGGGGTCGCAGGAACCCCTCATGCAGCGCCGCGTCGGCATACTTCTCCGGGTCCAGCACCCAGATCATCAGATCCACCAACTCGATGAGTCGGCTCATCTCCAGGCGGTTCTCGAGGCGGACCGAGTCATGATCCGGCAGATCCAGGAGGACGAGTCCGTCCAGCGCCGGGTCGGCCCCGCCCACTCGGTGGATCTGCCGGACACCGAGCCACTCCAGAAGACCCTGGGCCGACTCATCCCCCCAGACGCAGGCGTGGGCCGTGCCGGTGGTGGGGCGCTGGACGCTCGCCCGGGAGAGCTCGGCACCGGCCAGGGCGTTGAAGAGGGAGGACTTGCCGCTCCCGGTGGAGCCGGCCAGTGCAGCCACCGTCCACGCCGTCCCATGGGTCAGCCGACCCCGGGTCCGGCCCACCACCTCCTCCGCCGCCGCCAGGGCACGGGAGGGGAGCCGCCCGCGGCCCAGGACCACCAACCGCTCCAACGCCTCGAGGCGGTCCCCCAACTCCCGACTCACGGCCGGGACTCCGCCAGCGCCTGAAGCGCCTCGCCGGAACCCGACGGGCCCAGTGCCGTGGCCACCCGCTCGTGGAAGCGCGCCTCATCCTGATCCAGCAGCGTCTCCACCCGTTCGAGCAGCAACCGACGCGCCTGAGTCGCGAGGGACCGGACGGCCTGCTCTCCGAAGATCGCCGTCAGGAGCGTCTGGGACACGGTGGCGGTCCCCCCGGCCACGCCCACCTCCAGCCCCGTGAGCCCTCCCGTATGGGCAAAGGCGACGATCATGAGGGCGACGCCCACGGTGTTGATCCCAAGGGAGAGGACGCGCGCGAACATCCGCTTCTCCTGCCCGGCATCCCGGACCAGGTCCATGACATCCCTTTGCCACTCTCGAAGCTCGGCGTCCACCCGGTCCCGCAGGTGGTCGGAGGCCCGGGCCAGGACCCGGCCGTCCTCTCCAAGAAGCTCACGACCCGCCTCCGATTCCTCCCACGCCTCCACTGTTCGGAGCGCCGCCTCGTCGGCCTCCGCCACCACCAGGCGAGCCACGGACGACTCGATCTCGCCCCGAACCTCCGCCTCGGTGGTGTCCCGCCCGGTGACCAGGGAGGCGAGTCGGTCCCGAAAGCGACCGATCCCGGTCTGGAGGGAGCGCATGAACTCACCGGTCCCCACCAGATCCTGCCATCGCTCCAGCACCTCTCCCCGGAGGAGGGTCCCGGTACGGAGCCCTTCGTCGATTCCCTCCAGGGCCCGGCGATAGGCGCGGGCGGCGGACTCGTCCAGGAGTCCCGCCATCTCCACCTGGGCATCCCGCCAGCGAGCCACCTCCCGGACCCGTTCCGGCAGCGTCGTGAGGGCGCCCTCCAGCGTCTGTCGGATCAGGGCGGCCCGGGACTCGGCGTCGGCGGCCAGGGTCCCCAGCCATGCCTGGATGGGTGCGACCCGCTCCGGCGGGAGCGCCGCCTCCACCCCTTCGAGCTCCTCGATGGTGAACACACGGGTGCCCGCCAGCCCACGCTCCCGGAGCATCTCCTCCAGGTGTCGGGTCACCTCGGGGCCCGCCCCTTCGGGAACCCGGTTCAGCACCAGCGCCAGGGCGGTGCTCCGGGCGCGAGCCTGCTCCAGGAACTCCCAGGGAACGGCATCGGCGTAGCGGGCCGCCGTGGTGACGAAAAGCCAGAGGTCCCCGGCGGCCAGGAGCTGGGCCGCCAACGTCCGGTTGGCCTCCTCCACCGAGTCGATGTCCGGAGAGTCCAGAAGGGCCACGCCCTGGGGTAGCTCGTCCACGGGGGTCAGGACCAGTGCGGCCCCGGCGGCGCTGCCGTCCCCGGTCACCCGTGCCAGGCCGGGGAGGACCCGGTCGTCGGAGAACCAGGGTGCGTCGTCGGGATGACAGGCCAGCACCGGGGATCGGGTCGTGGGCCTCAGCACTCCGGAGCGGGACACCGGCCGTCCCACCAGGCTGTTGACCAACGTGGACTTGCCGGACCCGGTAGAGCCGCCCACCACCGCCAGCAGGGGTGCTTCCAGGTGGGCCAGCCGCGGGAGCAGGTAATCCCCGATCTGGTCCTCGAGCTCGGCTCGGGCGCTCCGGTGCTCCTCCACCCCGGGCACCCGGAGGTCGAGAGCCGTGTCGTGGAGTCGGTCCCTCAGCTCACCGAGCCACTCCGCCGTTCTGGGTGATAGGGTGTCGGAAGGCACGGGCGTGTCGAGGGTCTTGGCGAAGAAGGGCTCCGGGAGACCGGACCCGGCATGGTCCCGACAATGGGCGCTTCAACCGCCCGGGGCAACGACTCGTCGTGGGTCTCGACCCGGCCCCGAGAGACGCCCACGCCACACCCCGGAGGTTGCGCACCCTCGCCGGCCTGACCCAATTGGGCGGCTCCGTCCCTCCCACCCCCTCCCGATGGCCCCCACCTCCGCCCCGCCCACCCGGCCCGCCACAGGACTCACACGCCAGCTTGGTCTGTGGGGACTCGCCGCCACCGGGATCTGCTCCATGCTCGGGGCAGGCATCAACGTGGTTCCGTTCATGCTGCAGCGGAACGTCCCGGGGATCGGGCCCGGCGTCATGGCGGCCTACCTGTTCGCCGCCGTC
>JARRPL010000325.1:0-3786 GCA_037382905.1 Gemmatimonadota bacterium
GTCACCAATCCCATTGCCGATGACCCCCCGCAGGACGGGGTGCTCCGATATTTCACCTCACTGGACGAATCCCTCATGGAACGACTCCAGCGGCGGGTTCCCGACGCTCGTTTCGTGAAGGCGTTTTCGAGCGTGGGAAGCCGCCTCATGGTGGATCCCCACCTGGCAGGAGGGCGACCCACCATGTTCATCTGTGGAGATCACGACAAAGCCAAGGAACAGGTCCGGGCGATCCTGGGGGATTTCGGCTGGGACGCAGAGGACCTGGGGCGCTCCACCGCCGCCCGTGCCATCGAGCCGCTGGCCATGCTGTGGTGCATCCCGGGTTTCCTGCGGGATGATTGGATGAGGGCCTATGCGGTGCTCAGGCCGGGGCCGGCGACGACGTAGATCCATCGGTCCCGGGGCATCCTGACACTTGCCTTCGCCGAACGAGCCGCCCCAAGTTGGGACCCGCTTTTCAAAGAAGGACTCAGCAGAGACGAGGATCATGAACCATAACGAGCTGCCCGTCCGCCATGCGGCCGACGTCTCCTACCGGGACTTCGTGCGCGACCACATGAACCCCCGCCGGCCCGTGGTCCTGAAGGGGGCACTCGACCACCTCCCGGCGGGTGGGTGGACGCCGGAATCCCTCAAGGCCCGCTTCGCCGACAAGGTCTTCAAGATCGATGGCGAGGATGTGCGATTCGGTGACTTCGTGGACCGTGTGGTCAACGCCACCCCGGACAACCCTCCGCCCTACCTTCGCAACATCGGGGTCGACCCGGACTTCAGGGAGCTCAGCCCGGACCTGGAGCCGGGGCTGGCGTACACCCGCGGCAACTGGCGATTCAACTCCCTGCTGCCGGACTGGTGGTTCGAGGCCAAGGCCGGCCTCTGTCAGTTCTTCTTCACAGGTCCCGGGCGGGGCTTCCCCTTCATGCATGTGGACTATCCGCCTCTGCACACCTTCAGCGCCCTGAGCTACGGCCGGAAGGAATGGCTCCTGTACGCCCCGGACCAG
Organism: Gemmatimonadota bacterium; assembly: GCA_037382905.1. GTDB lineage: Bacteria > Gemmatimonadota > Gemmatimonadetes > Longimicrobiales > Gaopeijiaceae > Gaopeijia. Next base: position 1,007 of record JARRPL010000325.1, read on the forward strand.
GAACCGTACCTCTACCCCGGCAGCCGGGGTGAAGGCTGGCCCGTCATCTCCCAGGTGGAGAACCCCTTCGAGCCGGATCTGGACAAGTACCCGGACTTCGCAAAGGCGTCGGGGATCCGGGTCATGCAGGAGGCGGGGGATCTGATCTTCGTTCCCAGCGGGTGGTGGCACACGACCCGCAGCCACACGCCCACCATCGCCGTGGCCTGGGATCACCTGAGCGCCTCCTGCTGGAAGCGCGTCTCGGACTACAAGCTCGGTGCCCCGGGCTTCCAGGAGAAGAACCCGGTGAAGAAGGCCCTGGTGAAGAGTTACCTGGGTCTGGTGGCCACGGGCCTGAAGACCCGGGACAGTCTGGCCGCGACCTTCGCCCCGGACGCCAAGTCCGGTCGGATCGCCTGACTCCCCTGTCGTCTCGGGGCGTCCTGCCGGACCGGCTCCTCAGGCACCCGCGGGAGCCGGGGCGAAGCCCTCCGGGTTCTCCTCGAATCCCCACATGAAGGGTGGCTCGCCGCCGCAGGCCCGGACGTAGGCGTAGAGTTGTCCCCGGTGGTGCAGGAACTCGTCGTTGAGCACCACCATGGCGAAGGTGCCGGTGAGGGGAATGCCCCAGGAGTTCTTCACGGGCCCCGAAAGTTCCTCGTCTCCCACGCTTCGGATCGCCCGGTCCGCCTGCAGCCAGCAGTTCCTGGCGAATGCGAGGACCTCGTCCTTGGACGTCAGGCCTTCCGCCACCTCGTCCTCCCCGGCCTCGCCCGGCGCGATCTCTCCCGAGGCCACACCTTCCGCGATATCCCGCAGGATACTTCCTGAAGTATGGACCACCAGTTGGGTCGGGGTTCGCATGCCCGGCAGGGGGTGGTCGTGGAAGCGGTCCTCCGGGATGGCCTCCAGCACCCGCAGGTAGATGCCGTACTTCTGACGCATGTGGTCCCACATTCCATTCAGCCACTGCTTGTTCATGGCAGCTCGTTTCTCCGTCGTGAGGGCTCGCACGAGAGGCGACATGATGGCGCGCCGCCGTCTCTGCCGCCACCTCACCGCCTGCCCCGTGCGCCCCGGCCGGGAAGGGCGCCGCACCGGGAGGGGTCCGGCTTCGGCCTCCCCTCACCCCTCCGGCCGGGTGATCCGAAAACCCGCAGGAGGCTCCTCGCCTCTGAGGTGCCGGACGAAGTAGTCCCAGGTCCTTCGGATCACGTAGGGCTCGTTGGCGAAGCCGTGGTTGCGGTTGGGTAGCACAACGAGATCGAAGTCCTTTTCGGCGTCGATGAGGGCGTCGATGAGAAGCCAGTTCGCATTGGGGTGTACGTTGTCGTCCAGGGTTCCGTACATGAGGAGGAGCTTTCCCTCGAGCCTCTCGGCCAGCTCCTGGTTCGCCTGGTTATCGAAGGAGTCGGTCCCATCGTCGTTCCTCTCGAGAAGACCATGGTACTTCTCGCCCCAGGTGTAGTCGTAGCTCCGATTGTCGTGGTTCCCGGCGGTGCTCACCGCCACCTTGAAGAAATCGGGGTGACTCAAGATCGCATCGGTGGAGGAGAATCCTCCGCCGGAGTGACCGAAGATCCCCGCCCGATCCAGGTTCATCTGGGGGTAGCGTGAGGCGAGCTGCCGCAGGGCTGCGATGTGGTCCGGGATCCCGTTGTCCCGCATGTCTCCATAGTAGGCATCGTGAAAGGCCTTGTCCCGCAGCGGAGTGCCCATGGCGTCCACGACGAAGACGATGAATCCGAGCTCGGCCAGCGCCGCCGCGTTGCCGGCCTGGGTCACCGACGCCTGTCGGGATCGGATGGGGCCGATCTGGGGGCCGGGGTAGATGTAGTCCACCACGGGATAGGAGGCGTCCTCGTCGAAGTCCGACGGAAAGTAGAGGAAGCCGTGGAGGGGGGTGAGCCCGTCCCGAGCCACGGCGGTGAACGGCGTGGGATACCGCCACCCCTTTGCCAGGAGGGCCGAATAGTCCGCCTCCTCCAGCGTGGTCAGGACGCGCCCCTGGTCATCTCGAAGGACGGTGACGGGGGGTGCGTCGTGGACGCCGTAGCGGTCCACGAAGTAGCGCCCCGAGGGACTCGCCGCGACCTCGTGGTCCCCCGCCTCCGGCGTCAGGCGCTCCACGCGTCCCCCGTCGAGACGGGCCCGGTAGAGGTGCCGATGATAGGGATCCTCCCCGGGTTCACGTCCCACCCCCGTGAAGTAGGCCCACCGTCCGGCTTCGTCTACGTGGAGGAGGTCCACCACCATCCACGGACCCTCGGTGATGCGGTTCTTCACGGCACCGGTTGCGGCATCGTGGAGATACAGGTGTCCCCACCCGTCCCGCTCGGACCACCACACCACCTCCTCCTCGTCGTCCACCACCCGCCAGTTCGGGAGTCCTCCGGATCGACCGTTGGCCTCCACGTACGTGTCCGAGGTCTCCTCGAGGATCATCCGGCTTGTCCCCGTGGCCGCGTCGGTCCGGTAGAGCTGCAGCGTGTCGTAGCTCCGGACCCCTCGAGTGAAGAAGAGAGCCTCGGAATCGCCGCCCCAACGGACGTCCTTCCACAGGGTGTCCTGCACCAACCCGCAGCAGGCGGTGTTCACGGCGTCCATCGTTCCCACGTCCGCCATCACGGACGTTCCGGCATCCACGTCGAACACGTGGATCTGATAGGTGGGGATCACCGAGTCCCCCGGGAGACCCACCCGGTAGGAGTGGAGCTTGGGCCGGCCCGTGGCCGTCTCCAGGAGGTGAAGCTCCCCGACCCCTCGTTCGTCCAGCCGGTGTGTGGCGATCCGGCGGG
>JARRPL010000326.1:0-3783 GCA_037382905.1 Gemmatimonadota bacterium
CGGCGGTTGCCGATTCGGTTGGGGTAGCGGGTGGGGGTGGAGAAACGGTGTGCGGATCTCCACGCTCCCATGGTGTGCCCGTCACGCGGGCGGGCGCCCCACCAGGTGCCGGACGAACCAGGCGGTTGTTTCCGCCGAGGCCCTTGCGGCGTCCTCGCCCTGGAGCAGGTGGCCCGCTCCTCGGAACGAGATGAATCGTGCTTCCGCACCGGCGTCCACCAGACGATCGTAGAGGACGACGGCACCCTCGAAGGGGGCGATCTCGTCCTCGTCACCGTGGAAGATCAGCGTCGGGGGCGACCGGTTGGACACATATCGCCCGGGCGAGAAGTTCGCTGCTGCTCCCGGACCGTCCTCCGCAAGCGAAGGGATGAGCTCCACGATCTGCGGGAAGACCTCTATGAAGGCCGCGTAGTCGTCCACTCCGTGGTATGCCACTACGGCTGCCACCTGGTGCTCCGCGTCCCCCTCCAGCGCTGCCTTTCCCGACAGGTAGAGCGCCATGACCGCTCCGGAGCTCGATCCGACCAGTCCCAGCCGATCGGGATCGATCCCCAGTCCGGGCCCCTGCGTCTTGATGTAGGCGACGGCCGCCCGCAGATCGGTGGCGATGTCGGCCAGGTCGAACCAGGGAGCGCTGCCGTGCCGCACGTCGAAGAAGGCGATCCCCTGCTCCATGTATGGCTGGGGACCGTGATCCCGGCTTCTCTCGTCCAGCACCGGCTCGTCCGAATCAGGGACGAGAAATCGGAAGGCGGGCGAGCGGAAGCCGCCGTTGTTGATGAAGATCACTGCGGCCCCCGTGGGGGCCTCGGGTAGATAGGCGTCCATGGTGAGAGCCATCCCGGCCTTGTGGCCGTAGATCACATCGGTCTCTACGGAGAACCGAGCCTGACCCGCCGCAGGACGGGCCGTCAGCGCCATGACCAGAGCCAGGCTCACCAGTCTACCGGGGTCGTCCACCATGTTACCTCCTCGGGTTTCTTCTCCTGGGCGCGCCTATCGACAGGCGTCGGCTCCAGGGGCCGGCGCAGGTCCCGAGGAGATCTCGTCTGTGCCCTGCGGACCCGCCCACTGCCGCCCCTTCGACGAGGGTGACGATCGCACTGCGGATGTGCAAGAACGACCCCGTCGTCGGCACGGGGCCGAGTCACGTCGACATCTACCGTTTCGGGCGGCCCGGGGCGAGCGATCTTGGGTGCGGCGGCAGCGGTCGGTCCCGTCTACCGGGGTTGGAGAGCGGATGGAGGCTTTCGAGTCCTCCGTGTCGTCCCGTCCTTCCCGAATGACCTGTCGACGCCCGGCGGCGTTGGGGGCAAAGGTAGCGTGCCGGTGGAGTCACGATGAGCCGGGCCAGGCGGTCGAGGCGCCCGAGGGGCGCGAGCCGGATGGCGGCCCACCCGATGAATGCCATCTCCCGAGTGGTCACGCCGGGGCACGAGCTCGACTGCCACGTCTGGATGCGGCGAGGGTCCACCTCGATGTCGGGTCGGACCGGCTCGCGAATCGCCGGTAAGCGGCGCATCTTCTCCGCCATGGATCTTCCCAGCGCCACCCCCGTGACCTCCCGTCGTCCGCACCGAACGGCCTCTGCGTTCGTGTCGATGTGCGTCGTGACCCTTCTCCCTGCGTGTGCCGACGGCTCCGGTGCACCCGGGAGCGAGGTGAACGCGGGGATGGGTCCCGGTGGTACGGCCCCGGGTCTGGCGTGGGTGGCGACGGCTCACCAGAGGGGGATCGTCGGGTACCGCGATCCCGTCGGCGCCCTGTCCCCCGATGGCGCATGGTTGGCCTACGCCGAAGGGCGAGACCTCCGTGTGGTCCCGGTGGGAGGGGGAGCGAGTCGGAGGATGACCCGGGCCGACGGACAGGTGCGGCATGTGGCCTGGCTCGACTCCGGTTCGATCGTGGCCGAGGATCGGGCGGCCGCCGTGCGATGGTGGCGGTACGACGCGCGGACTGGAGATCGCGGGCCGCTCTGGGACACATCGACGATCCAGGCGACGGGGTCGCCCCGGTGGGCCGCCGTCGACGACTTGGCCTCCCTGGCCGTCTCCAGCGACGGGTCGGAGGTGGCCGGTCTCGTCTCCGGAGCCGACGGTTGGGAGCTCTGGCGCGTCCGACGGGATGGGTCGCGGGCCGAGGTCGTGGACGTGGGAACGGACCCTGTCCTGTGGCCTGCCTTCGCCCCCGATGGCCGGGTCGGGTGCATCGTAAGAGGCCCGGGCGGAGACCGCCTCCACCTCCCTTGTGAGGGACCGCCGTCGGTGTTCCAGCCCAACGTGGAGGTCGTTGGGCCGATCGCCTTCGCCCCCGATGGGGCGTCGGTGTACTTCGCCTCGCCGGACGGTACGGGGATGGTGGGGCTGGTGGTTGCCGATCTCGGGACGGGTCGGGCCGAGGCGATCGCGGGCTTCTCCCGCGACACGTACGCACCAGTCCTCGACGCCCGCGGCGACAAGGTGCTCTTCCGGAGTCAGAGCTACCGCACCTTCGTGGCCGAGGTCGACCTCGCCACGGGAGCGCAACGGCAACTGACCCTTTTCCAGGCTGAGACGCCAAGTTACAGCCCGGATGGCCGTCAGGTGGCCTTCACCTTCGGAAGCTGGCGGCGGCAGGTCGACGACGTGAACTATCCCGATATCGCCCAGCACATCGGTCTGGTCGAGGCGGGCGCCGGTGCCGGGATGGCGAGCGAGCCGATGGAGGTGATCGCCCGATCGGCCTCCGAGGACCAGGCCATGGACTGGTCACCCGATGGCCGGTGGATTGCCCTCCACTCCCATCGGGAGGGGTCCGACGACGTCTGGCTTCGCCCCCGGGACGGTTCCGCGCCCGACCGCCGCATCACCTTCCTGGGTCGCGGCGCTGAGGTGGGTTGGCCCCGGTGGTCGCCGGACGGGCGGACCGTCCTCGTGAGCGGGACCAGCCCCACCACCGGGCTCGAGGTCCTCTTCACCATCGGGGTCGACCAGGAAACCGGCGAACCCACGACAGACCTCACACCGATCCCGATCGAGGGGCTGACGGGAGTCCCGACCCACGCGGAGTGGCTCCCGGACAGCCGGTCCGTGGTGGCCGTCGCCAAGGAGGGCCCGGGGCGACATGCCCTCTTCACCGTCCCGGTCTCGGGTGGGCCCGCACGGGTCTTCCACCGCTTCGAGAGCGAGCACGACTTCCCTGGACTGGGGGTGCGCCGAGACGGGCGCGAGGTGGCGTTCATCGCCCCTGCCGACGATGGCTTCTTCCAGCTCTTCCGCATGCCGGTGGCGGGCGGCCCGGCGCGACAGGTGACCTTCGATCCCGCGAACAAGAGTCAACCCGCATGGTCGCCGGACGGCTCGACCATCGCGTACACGGTGTGGGACTACCGCTCACAGTTCTGGTCGATGGACGCCCGGTAAGGCCTCGAACTCGGCCACCGCTGGTGCGGGTCACCTGCGTGTCGACCTGGCGGGTCGTGGTCACCGGCGGCTCCCGCTGAGTGGCGCTCCGGCGCCGCCGGAGACGCTTCCGTCGGAGCGTCAGCCATTCTTTCCGATACAGGCGGGAGACGAACTCGTAGTTCACGGCCCGGCCTTCCCGGAGGAGCAGCGGATGAACCTGCCGGAAGCCGTAGCTCGTCCGGGCGGCGCAGATCTCACCGATCCGCGCCCGTACAGTCTCCCGCGGCGGCTTCGTGCTCCCGTACCGCTCGGAGGACCGGGAGACCCCCAAGGCTCGGATTGCCTGACCCTCGGAGAGCCGGTCGGCCTCCTGCATTCCCGCCAGGCCCTCCCTCCG
>JARRPL010000327.1:0-3767 GCA_037382905.1 Gemmatimonadota bacterium
GCGCCTGCGGCGCCCAACAACTCCAGCTCCCCGGGCTCGAGGTGAACCCCGTGGGCCACCACGAGCCGGTCGTCCACCAGGCCCAGGTCATGGAGGAGCCGGGCCGGTGGCACTCCGTGCTCGGCCACACAGCGCTCCACTTCGCCGGGGGTCTCGGAGAGGTGGATGTGGAGCAGGAGGCCGTGACGGGCGGCCAGATCGCCCAGCCACCTGAGGTGGCGCGGAGATACGGTGTAGACCGCATGGGGCGCCACCGAGGCCCGGACCGTGGGTCCCCATTCGTCCCGCTGCTCGAGCCACGCCTCCACCTCCCGCCGCCATCGGGCGGCCACCGCCTCCTGGCCCAGGTCCACGAAGGCCGCTCCCACATGGGCCCGCAGGCCCATCTCGGACACGGCTCGGGCGATGGCCGGCGCGTGCCAGTACATGTCGTTCAGGTAGACGGTCCCGCTCCGGATCATCTCCAGCAGGGCCAGGCGGGTGCCGTGATACACGTCGTCGGCGCTCATCCGGGCCTCGGCGGGCCAGATCCGTTCCTGGAGCCAGGTCATGAGCGGCAGATCGTCCCCCCAGCCCCGGAAGAGGGTCATGGCGGCATGGGTGTGGCCGTTGCGGAAGGCCGGGAACAGGTGGAGCCCCGAGGCGTCGATGACCCGGGTCCCGGAGACGATGGCCTCCCGGGGGTCTCCCGGGTCCACGTGGCGGGGGCCGTTCCCCCGCGCGTCCGGCACGGCGCCGATCCCGTGAGGCCCCGCCTCCTCGATGCGGGCGATCCGTCCGTCCGCCACACTCAGGTGGACGAGCCGGTGGCCGAGACGGGCATTTCGGAGGATGAGGTCCATGACGCGTTCGGGGCCGGAAGGGCGGGTCCGGTGGTGGGGCATGCTCCGCAACGGAGATACGGCGTCGGCGCCGTCCCGGCCACCTCCTTGCCCGGGGTGCCCCTGCCGGCCTACCCTCCGCCTGCCTGTCGCCAACCCCATCCGGAGACCCCATGGCTTCCGCCCGCCCACGCCTGCGGCATAGGACCGCGTTCGCCCTCCTCGTCGCTCCCGTCCTGTCGGCAGGGTGTGGAGCCGATACCGGCGAGGCCGCCGACACCGCCACGCGCACCCCCGGCACACCCGAGGAGCTGGTGGTCCTCTTCCGGGAATGGCGTGAATTCGAGCGGCCCGACTTCCAGGACGGGGTCCCGGATTACACCGCTGCGGCCATGTCCGCCCAGGATGCGGCCCTCCCCCGCTGGCAGTCCCGCCTGGACGCCCTGTGGAACGAGGAGTGGCCCGTGGCGACACAGATCGACTGGCACCTGGTCCGAGCCGAGATGAACGGACTCGACTTCGACCATCGGATCCGACGCCCCTGGGCCCGGGATCCGGCCTTCTACGTCATGATCTACACCGCCGAAAGCGACGTTCCGGCCCACGAGGGCCCCGTCATCCACGGTTGGATCGACACCTGGACCTACCCCCGGCCCCTCTCCCAGTCGGACGCCGCCGAGCTCGCGGAGCGAATCGGAGCCATCCCGCCACTGCTGGAGCAGGCCCGGGCCAACCTCACCGGTCAGGCCCGGGACCTGTGGATGGCGGGAATCCGCTCCTTCCAGGGGCAGGCCGCCGACCTGGACGCCCTGGGGGAGGAATGGGACGGAATCCTCCCGGCCCTCGACGAGGCCATCGACGAGGCGGCAGTCGCATCCCGGGAGTTCGTCGCCTGGCTCGAGTCCGAGGCCCCGTCCCGGGACGGCCCCTCGGGCGTGGGCAAGGAGGCGTACACCTGGTACATGCACAACGTCCATCTCGTCCCCTACTCCTGGGAGGAGCAGGTCACCCTCATGCGGAGGGAGCTGGCCCGGGCCCACGCCTCGCTGCGGTTGGAGGAGAACCGGAACCGCGACCTTCCCCAACTGGAGCGCATCGCCACCGCTCAGGAGTACGACCGGCGGCTCAACGAGTCGGTGGACCGCTACATGCGCTTCCTCGAGGAGGAGGACGTGGAGACGGTGGAGGACTGGATGGACGCGGCGCTCCGGGCGGTGAACGGCTCCTTCACCCCCGCCGAGCCCGGTGAGATCCGCAACTTCTTCAGCGAGGTCATCTACCGGGACCCCGACGCCTTCCGCCCTCATATGCACCACTGGATCGAGCTGGCCCGCATGCGGGAGGATCCCCACCCGAGCCCCATCCGGCGCGTCCCTTCCCTCTACAACATCTTCGACGCCCGCTCCGAGGGCCTCGCCACCGGGGTGGAGGAGATGTTCATGCACCTGGGGCTCCTGGAGGACAACTCACCCCGGGCCCGGGAGCTCGTCTGGATCATGCTGGCCCAGAGGGCCGCCCGGGCCCTCAGCGGCCTCATGCTGCACGGGAACGAGTTCGAGATGGAAGAGGCGGTGGAGTTCGCCGGCCGCTGGACACCCCGGGGGTGGCTCCCGGACGGCGATCTGGTCCGAGGCGAGCAGCACCTCTACCTGCGTCAGCCGGGATACGGCACCAGCTATGTGAGCGGCAAGATCCAGATCGAAGAGCTCCTGGCGGAGGAGGCGCTGCAGCGCGGCCAGGACTTCACCATCCGGGAGTTCTTCGACGACTTCTACGCCGCCGGCGTCATCCCCACCGTCCTGGTACGCTGGGAGATGACGGGGGAGAAGCACCCCATCCTGGAGAACGCCGAGCCGTAGGCGGCGGTCCAGGCCCTCGCCCTCATGGGTCCGAGACCGTCCGCAGGACCGACGCGAGCTGATCCACCCGTCGATCCCAACCGCAGGAACGGGCGAAGGCCAACCGGCGCTCCACGTCCGCCGGAGCGGTCTCCTCCAGCGATGCCTCCACTGCCGCCAGCCACTCCTCCGGCTCGTTGCAGCAGCGGACCAGCTCCTCGCCGAGCTCCCGGGCCGCCTCGATGTCGGTGGACACCACCGGCAGGCCGCAGGCCAGATACTCGTACATCTTGATGGGTTGGTTGTAGGGGCCCCAGGTCGCCAGGTCGTAGCAGATCAGGCCCACGTCGAACCCCGACAGCCAGTTCGGGATCTCCTCCCGGGGTTGGAATCCCACGTGATGCACGTTGGGTCGGTCGGCCAGCTGGTGGAACGCCTCGAGCTTGGCGTCGTCGCTGAAGTACAGGCCACCCACAAGGACGATGGACCAGTCGGGCCGGCGCTCGGCGAGGTAGCCCAACGTCGCCGTGTTCAGCACCTCGTTGATACGGGCCACGATCCCCAGCCGGGGGCGGGGAATGGAAGCCAGAGCCTGGGGTTCCGGAAGCCCCGGCCGGAAGAGCTCCGAGTCGACCCCGTGGCGCACCACCTCCACCCGTGCAGCCCCGAGGGACTCCAGGTACTCGCCCAGCCTGGTGGAAGCGGCGACGCACAGACGGGATCGCCTCACCAGCCACTCCTCTCGCCGGGTCGTCTCGTCACCCGTCAGGGCGTACTGGTCGTACTTGTCGTAGGCGTGGAGACCAGGGTGGGATCCGCCAGCTCCGCCACCGTCGGCTGGTACATGGGATTCCACACGTAATAGAGGGGATCCTCGATTCCCCGCTTGCGCAGCGCACGCTGCAGTCGCCTCGCCCGGCGGGTCCGGAGCCACCGGCGCGGCCCTTCCCACCGCAGCACGTCGGGCAGCCACCCGGGAGGGACGAACTCCTCGATTCCCGCCGGGCCGGGCCTGAAGCCTCCGGAACGAAGCCCGCGCCCCGGGGACCCCACGACGTCCCGGAGGGAGGGGGGCTCCACCGCGTGGATGACCCGGGCCTGCCGGGCC
>JARRPL010000328.1:0-4485 GCA_037382905.1 Gemmatimonadota bacterium
TCTATCTGTCCCCCCGGCTCGAACGAGTCCATTCCGCCGGCAGGGAGGACGAATCGGGGCAGTCCCGAGGTGGTTTCCTCCTCGGTCCAGCCTCGACGGTGGGCGACGGCCCGCAGGATCGGGAGGGTGCCGGGCCCGCCGGCGCCCCGGGGCCGGGGGGGCACCGGAGCGCCGTCGTCGGACCGGACGGGCAGGGCCTCGGCCTCGATCCCGGTGCGGGGCGGCTCCCGGGAGTCCCCGGGGTGGAAGAGGGCCTCCACCTCCTCCCTCAGGGGGCGGAGGTCCCGAAGCTCCCTCACTCGGGGCCGCCCACCGCCAGGGCGTAACGATCGTGCGGATCGGTAAACCACTCCAGGAGCACCAGCCCGGCGCTCCCGAAGAGACGCTCCACCGATCCCCGGTCCCACTTGCGGGAGATCTCCGTCCGTATCGTCTCCCCGTCCATGAGCGGGATCTCCCCGCGTTCGGGGAACCGGACCCGCTGGGCTCCCCGGGACACCAGATGCATCTCGATCTGAGCCTCGTCCGGGTTGTAGAAGGCGCGATGCTCGAAGCGCCGAGGGTCGAAGTCGGTCCCGATCCGTCGGTTCAGGTTGGCGAGGATGTTCCGGTTGAACTCGGCGGTGACGCCTCGCGCGTCGTTGTAGGCTGCCTCCAGCTCCTCCACCGATTTGCCCCGGGACGGCCGGAGGTCCGCCCCCATGAGGAAGCGATCGCCCTCGTGCATGAACTCCCGGATGTTGGCCAGGATCTCGGCCGCCTGGGGGTCGGTGAAGTTCCCGATGGTACTCCCCAGGAGGGCCACCATGGCGGGACGGGGCACATCCAGGTCCGGCTCCAGAGGATGGGTGAGATCCCCCACGAGCGGCGTCACCTGGAGGTGGGGGTATTCGACGCGCAGCCGGCGGGCCGTGTCCTCCAGGAAGTCGCCGCTCACGTCCTGGGGAAGGTAGCTCCCGCCCTCGGCACGGACCTCCATGGCGTCCAGGAGGACCCGGGTCTTCCGGGCGCTGCCGGCGCCGAGCTCCAGCAAGGCCAGGGGCCGGTGCTCCCGGACGAGCTCGCCCCCCCAACGCTCCAACAGACGCCGCTCGGTCCGGGTCGGATAGTACTCCGGAAGATGGGTGATCTCGACGAAGAGCTCGGATCCCCGGGTGTCGTAGAAGTACTTCGAGGACAGCGTCCGAGGCCGGGTCCGGAGGCCCTCCCAGACCTCGGCGGCCACGGCATCCCGGGCCGGGCTAACCCGGACGTCGCGGGGCTCGTCCGTCGACGGGAGGGTGGGCTGCGCCGGACTGCCCTCAGACATTCCCTGCTCCGGAAGACGGCCCACGGCGGGACCCGACGTCCCCGGGCTCCGCGTCCCGAGCGCACCGGAATCCCGAGAAGATCTGACGCCGGATGGGGTAGTCCCAGTTCCGGAACGTGCTCCGCACGGCTCCGTCCCGGGTGGCGAACGAGCCGCCCCGAAGCACCTTGTACTCCTCTCCGAAGAAGACCTCGGAATACTCGGGATAGGGAAAGGCCTGGAAGCCGGGGTAGCCGTGGAAGTCGGTGGCGGTCCACTCCCACACGTCCCCGATCATGCCGTAGCACCCGAGAGGACTCACGTTCCCCGGGTAGGCTCCCACCGGCGCCGTGTCGAAGGTGAGGGCATCGAGGTTGGCTCGCTCCGGGGTGGCCGGTTCGTCTCCCCAGGGGAAGCGCAGCCGCCGGCGGGCCCAGGGGTCCCAGGCGGCGGCGGCCTCCCACTCGAATTCGCTGGGGAGCCGCTTCCCTGCCCAGCGTGCGTAGGCATCCGCCTCCCAGTAGCACACGTGGCACACGGGCCGGTCCGGAGCCACCGGCCGCTCGAGATCGAAGAAGCGCTCCCACCAGCCGTCGTCTCGCGGGCTCCAGTGTCGGGGGGCCTCGATCTTCTGGTCCCGGATCCACCTCCAGCCTCGTTCGTCCCAGAGATCGGGTCGCCTGTAGCCGCCGTCCTGGATGAACTCCAGGTAGGCTCCACTGGTGACGGGCGTCGTGTCGATCCAGAAGGGGGGAAGATCCACTGTGTGGGCCGGCCGCTCGTTGTCGTAGGCCTCGGAGCGGTCCTCGGTGCCGATGGTCACCCGGTCCCCGGGAAAGAGGACCTCCGCGCCCGGTTCCGGGGGATCGGGCGGCGCGTGGGGCACGGCGACCGCCCGGGGCGCCGGATAGGGACTCCCCCTCTTGAGCTGCAGCGTCTGGAGGATGGTCTCGTTGTGCTGGTACTCGTGCTGCAGAACCATCCGGTAGACGAAGGAGTCCCGGAGGAGATCGTCGTCGTCTTCGGCTGCCAGCGACTGGAGCGAGCCCAGGACGGCCCGGCGGATCGTGCCCAGATGGCTCCGGGCCTCCCGGGCGTCCGGGAGGGGGAGAGCATCCCGGCCCGACCGCGGGTTCTCGAAGGGATTGTACATCCCCCGAAGTCCCTCGCTGCCCCCGGATGCCTCGGGACGCTCCAGCAGCCACACCTCCTCGAAGTGGGCGATGTGCCCCAGGTCCCAGACGATGGGAGACATGAGGGGGTCGTGCTGGAGTCGCAGGTCCTCGTCCCCCAGGGGAGACACGAGGAGGAGCGTACGGCCCCGGGCCTCGTGCAGGAGTTCGGCGATTTCGTGCGGCGCCAGGGGGCGTCCGACCTTGAGGTCCATGGCTGCGGGAGGGTGGATTTTGCGCGGGGGGGCGGATGCTCGTAGGGTCGCGGGAGCCCGCGACGTCCACAAGAACGCCGCACCGCCGCTTCCGGTTCCCTTACTTCCTCCAGGTGTCCCATTGCTTCCGGATCCGTCGCAGGATGACGCCGGCGCCGCAGCGCCGGTCCTGGTGGGCCGCGGCCTGGGGAAGCGGTACGGCGACGTGCGGGCGCTGGACGAGGTGGATCTGGTCGTGGGCCGAGGCGAGACGGTGGCGCTGGTGGGGGAGTCGGGCTCGGGCAAGTCCACCCTTCTCAGGATCTTCAACGCTCTCGTCCGGCCCGATGCCGGCGAGGCCTTCGTGGAGGGGCGTCGGGTTGGGGACCAGGACCCGGTGGCGCTTCGTCGCCGCCTGGGGTACGTGCCCCAGGAGGGAGGTCTCCTTCCGCATTGGACGGTCTTCCGGAACGCTCGCCTGGTCCCGGACCTCCGGGCCCTGCCCGACGCCGACGAGCGGGCTCGGCACGCCCTGGACCGGGTGGGGCTGGACCCGGAGCAGTTCGGGTCCCGCTACCCCCGCACCCTTTCCGGGGGCCAGCGCCAGCGGGTGGCCCTGGCCCGGGCCCTGGCCGCGGACCCCCGGCTGGTGCTTCTGGACGAACCCTTCGGCGCCCTGGACGCCCTGAGCCGGGGTGACCTCCTGGAGACCTTCCGGCTCGTGCTCCGGGCCGACGGGGTGTCGGCATTGCTGGTGACCCACGACCTCCGGGTGGCGGACTCCCTGGCGGATCGTGTTGCGGTCCTCCGGGGCGGGAGGATCCTTCAGTGCGCTCCCGTGCCCGAACTCCGTGACCGACCCGCCGACCCCTACGTGGCGGCCCTCCTCCACCGGGGAGGGATCGCTTCGGGCCGCGAGGCTCCCCCGTGACGACCGCCGCCCGAATCGGGGCTGTGCTGCTGGCGGCGCTGCCGGGGTTCGGCCCCCCCGTTCCGGCCTCCGCCGGCAACGGCCAGGAGGTGGAGACGACCGAGCCCGTGGTGGTGGCCTCCAAGCCCTTCGCCGAGAGCCTCATCCTGGCGGAGGTGTTCGCCCAGCTGCTGGCCGGTCTCGGGAGCACGGAGATCGTGTTCCAGGCGCTGCTGGACGATGCGGTGGACGTCTATCCCGAATACACCGGCACCGGGCTCCTCGTCCTCCTGGGCGAGTCTGCGGCGGAGGAGCCCGACGCGGTCTTCCGGAGGGTCGCCCAGGCCTTCCGTACCCGTTGGGGCCTTCGTTGGCTGCCACCCCTGGGCTTCGAGAACAGCTACGCCGTATCGGTCCGGGGGTCGACCGCCGATTCCCTCGGCCTCCGGACCCTCTCGGGGTTGGCGGCGGTGAGCCCGTCTCTGGTGGCCGGGCTCAGCCCCGACTTCATCGGCCGTGAAGACGGACTCGTGGGGCTGGAGGAGCGGTACGGGCTGGAGTTCCAGGACGTGCGACCCCTGCTTCAGGCGGTCAAGTATCGGGCGCTGGCCGAGGGTGGCGTGGACGTGATCGATGCCTACGCCACCGACGGGGCGCTCGATCGCTTCGGTCTCGTCACCCTGGAGGACGACCGAGGCTTCTTTCCTCCCTACCAGGCCGCCCCGCTGGTGGGGGCCCGGCTCGCCCGGTCCCGTCCCGAGGCGGTCGCGGCGCTGTCTGAACTGGCGGGGCTCATCACCGTGGCGCGGATGCGGCGGGCGAACCGGGAGGCGGAGGTGGATGGGCGTCCCGTGGCCGAGGTTGCCGCCTCCCTCCTGGCGGATCTGGGGCTGACAGGAGCAGGGGGCGGGGTGACGCCCC
>JARRPL010000329.1:0-3753 GCA_037382905.1 Gemmatimonadota bacterium
TCATCGTCCGCGGTCGGAAGCGCGGCAAGGCCACGAAGAGCTGACCGGCAAGGGACTGACGATATGGCACGCAGCATCAAGAAGGGCCCGTACATCGACGAGAAGCTCCTTCTCAAGGTCGAGGGGATGAACGCCCGCAACGAGAAGAAGGTCGTGAAGACCTGGGCTAGGGCGTCCACCATCTCGCCGGAGTTCGTCGGGCATACCGTCGCGGTGCACAACGGGAACAAGTTCATTCCGGTGTACATCACCGAGAACATGGTCGGCCACAAGCTCGGCGAGTTCGCCCCCACCCGGCTCTTCCGGGGCCATGGCGGCAAGCTCGCGGACAAGCGGGCCAAGCGCTGACCGCGAGTCGGAGACGAATGATGCAAGCTCGGGCAATTGCCAAGTACGTGCGGATGAGTCCGCGGAAGGTCCGCCTGGTGGTGGATCAGATCCGCGGGAAGGGCGTCAACGACGCCTACGCCATCCTGCAGTTCTCGAAGAAGGGCGCCGCGGAGCCGGTGGGGAAGACCCTCCGGTCCGCCGTGGCGAACGCTCAGTACCGGGCCCAGGACGAGGGCGAGGTGCTGGACGTGGACGAACTGGTGGTCCGCGAGATCTTCGTGGACGAAGGACCGACGCTTCGCCGGTACCGGGCTGCGGCCCAGGGCCGGGCTGCGCCGATCCGGAAGCGCACCAGCCATATCACCGTGGTCGTGGACACGAAGGACGCATAGACGAATGGGACAGAAGACCCACCCCACCGGATTCCGCCTCGGGATCGTGAAGGACTGGAAGTCGCGCTGGTATGCGGAGCGCGATTTCCCCCGACTCCTCCAGGAGGATGAGACGATCCGGAAGTATCTCCACCGGCGACTGGCCCACGCGGCCATCTCCCGGGTGGAGATCGAGCGGAAGCCCAGCCAGACCGTCAACACCCTCCAGACCGGCCGTCCCGGCGTGGTCATCGGGAAGAAGGGGTCGGAGGTGGACAAGCTCCGGGATGAGCTCGCCACGCTGACGAACTCGGAGGTCTCGGTGAACGTGGAGGAGATCAAGCGTCCCGAGATGGATGCCCGGCTGGTGGCCGACAGCGTCGCCCACCAGCTCCGGCAGCGGGTCTCCTTCCGCCGGGCGATGAAGCGCGCGGTCCAGGGGGCCATGCGTTCCGGCGCGGAGGGGATCAAGATCCAGTCCTCCGGCCGTCTCGGCGGCGCCGAGATCGCCAGGACGGAGGGCTACAACGAGGGGCGCGTACCGCTCCACACGCTCCGGAGACCTCGGAATTCGTCAGCGTCGCAAGCTCGTCGCGGAGCTTGTCCACCTCGGATCCCTTCTTCCCGATCACCACCCCGGGACGACCCGTGTTCAGCGTCACCACGATCTTGCTCGGCTTCCGCTCGATCTCCACCCGGGAGATGGCCGCGTGGGCCAACCGACGGTGGAGGTACTTGCGGATCGTCTCGTCCTCCTTGAGGAGCCGAGGGAAATCCCGCTCGGCGTACCAGCGCGACTTCCAATCCTTGACGATCCCCAGACGGAATCCGGTCGGGTGAGTCTTCTGTCCCATTCGTCTACGCGTCCTTGGTGTCGACGACCACGGTGATATGACTGGTGCGCTTGCGGATCGGCGCCGCGCGGCCCTGAGCCGCAGCCCGGTAGCGACGCAGCGTCGGCCCCTCGTCCACGAAGATCTCGCGGATCACGAGGTCGTCCACGTCCAGCACGTCGCCCTCGTCCTGGGCCCGATACTGAGCATTGGCGACGGCAGACCGGAGGGTCTTCCCCACGGGCTCCGCGGCACCCTTCTTCGAAAACTGCAGGATGGCGTAGGCATCGTTGACACCCTTCCCCCGGATCTGGTCGACGACCAGCCTGACCTTCCGGGGGCTCATCCGCACGTACTTGGCAACTGCCCGAGTCTGCATCGTTCGTCTCCGCCTCGACCGGTCAGCGCTTGACCCGCTTGTCCGCGAGCTTGCCGCCATGGCCCCGGAAGAGCCGGGTGGGGGCGAACTCGCCAAGCTTGTGGCCGACCATGTTCTCGGTGATGTACACCGGAATGAACTTGTTCCCGTTGTGAACCGCGACGGTATGCCCCACGAACTCGGGCGAGATGGTAGACGCCCGGGCCCAGGTCTTCACGACCTTCTTTTCGTTCCGGGAGTTCATCCCCTCAACCTTGAGCAGGAGCTTCTCATCGATGTACGGGCCCTTCTTGACGCTGCGTGCCATAATGGTTCCTGGTCCTGTGCGGTCAGCTCTTGGTGGCCTTGCCGCGCTTCCGACCGCGGACGATGAACTTGTTGGACTTCTTCTTCTTCTTGCGGGTCTTCTTACCGTCGGGAGTTCCCCACGGAGACACGGGGGTCCGACCCCCTGAGGTCCGACCCTCTCCGCCCCCCAGAGGGTGGTCGACGGGATTCATGGCCACACCGCGGACCTTGGGGCGGCGCCCCCTCCATCGCGTGGCACCCGCCTTGCCCACCGAGGTGAGTTCGTGCTCGACGTTCCCGATCTGTCCGACCGTGGCGTAGCAGCGCTTGTGGATCCGGCGCATCTCCGTGGAGGGAAGACGGACCGTCACGTACTCGCCTTCCTTCGCCACGACCTGGACGCTGGAGCCGGCGGAACGGGCAAGCTGGCCGCCCTTCCCAGGCTTGAGCTCCACGTTGTGCACCGTCGTTCCCAGGGGAACGCGCTCCAAGGGAAGAGCATTGCCGGGCTGGATATCCGCATCGGGCCCCGCCTCGATCCGATCCCCGACCTTCATGTCCCGGACGTGGAGGATATAGCGCTTCTCTCCGTCCGCGTAGTGCACCAACGCGATGTTGGCGGTCCGATTGGGATCGTACTCCACCGACGCGATCGTGCCCGGTACCGAGTGCTTGTCCCGGCGGAAATCGATCCTCCGGTACTTCCGCTTGTGGCCCCCGCCCCGTCGCCGCACGGTGATATGCCCGTGATGATTCCGCCCACCCGACTTGGTGAGGGGCTCCAGGAGCGAACGCTCCGGCGTGGACCGCGTCAACTCGTTCTTCTCCAGCGAGGTCCGGAATCGTGCCCCCGGCGTCACCGGCTTGAACTTCTTGATCGCCATGATTCAGCTCATCCCACTTCGTAGAACTCGATGTGGTCACCCTCGGCCAGCTTGACCAGGGCCTTCTTGAAGGACGCCCGGCGACCCACGTTGCGGTTCCGGCTCATCCGACCCATGAGGGACCGGCGCATCTTGCCGGCGTACCGCATGGTACGGACCTGCTCGACCTTCACATCCCAGATCCTCTCGACCGCGTGGCCGATCTCGATCTTGTTCGCACTCTCCGCCACCACGAACGCGTAGACGTTCCCTTCGTCGATCTGTCGCGTGGACTTCTCCGTGATGATCGGCCGGACCAGGATCTCGTATGGATCACGCATCGTCGGTGCCCTCCTCGTCGCCCACGTCAGGGGTATCGGCACCGAGCGCGTCGATGGCACTCCGCTCGATGACCACCACGTCCGCCCAGAGAACGTCGTAGGGATGCTCCTCGCCGAAGGGCAGGACCCGGACCGACTGAAGGTTGCGACCCGACAGGTAGAGGTTCTCGTTCACGCCGTCGCTGAGGACCAGCACCTTCCTGCCGGCGAGCTCGATGCCCCCGAGGTAGTCCCGGAGCGTCGCGGTCTTCGGTGCGTCGAAGGACGGCGGATCGAAGAGAACGATCCGCTCCTCCTCAGCCCGTGCGTTGAGGGCCGACCGCCGTGCCAGCGCCCGAACCTTGCGCG
>JARRPL010000330.1:0-3741 GCA_037382905.1 Gemmatimonadota bacterium
AGATAGTGGACACCCGTGGGGCCCTGTACCTCAGCCTCCGGCCCGGCGGTATTACCAGTCGAAGGCTCGGTGGTCGGGTGTCTCGCACCCCGATTGCGCCGCACCCGGTCCGGCCGCGACGGCCAGGAGAAACGGGACGCAGAGGGAATGAGGGAGGAAGGCGCGTCTCATTGGAGGAACTCCGGGCGGAGAGGGGGCGGCATTCCATCGCACTCCCATACGGCTCGCCCCGGGGGCGTTTACCCGGGGGCGCTCCCGACACGGAGCCGTTTGAAACCCGGGGGGCGTCGGCCCGTACGGGAGGGAGCAAGGGCTCACAGGTGTCCGGAAATGGGACGGCCAATCCCGGAATCGCTCGGCCAACGCCTCCCACAGGATGCAGCGCCGATGTCGTAAAGCGAAGTCGGACATATGGTTGTAGACGTACAGCGAATCTGGCACGGGCCTTTCATGGAGAATGGAGTGCGAGAGTGTCCCGGCCGGCTGAAGTGTGGTGAGGAGGGGTGGACGCCGGTGTGTGCCGGAGCCGGTCGGGCGTCTCTCGTCCTTCTTCGGGGACGACCATCGGGAGGACGCGAATGCGAGACGACGGAGTGAAAGTGCAGGCGGCCGACAATCTCATCGACGGCGTGCGCCGACGCTGGATCGCCGGCGCCCTCTTCCCCCTGACCCTTCTGGCGGTGCGGGGGATCGAAGCTCAAGAGGTCCGGTCGCTCAGCCTGAGCGAGGCGGTGGAGATCGCGGTGCGGAACAACCCCGTCTACCTGAGTCGCGCGAACGACCAGGCAGCGGCGGACTGGCAGGCCCGGGAGGCCTACGGCTCTCTCCTCCCGTCGCTGAACGCCAACGCCAACGCCGCCTACACCGAGGCGGGTGTCCAGCGCATCGGAACGCTGGACTTCGGAGCCCAGAGCACCGACTGGTATTCTTCGAACTACGGGCTCAGCCTGAACTGGACGCTGGACGGCAACACCCTCTTCGGGATCCCCAGCGCCCGGGCCAACCAGGACGCCACCGAGGCGGGAATCCAGTGGGAGGAGTTCCGGCTGGAGCAGACGGTCACGCTGCAGTACATGGCCGCCCTGCGGGCCCGGGATGCGGTGCGGGTCAGCCGGGAGCAGTTGGAGAGGGCCGAACAGAATCTCCAGATCGTGCGGAGCCGCGTCTCGTCGGGGGCCGCGGCGGGGGTCGAGGCCACTCAGGCCGAGGTGACCCGGGGCCGTGCGGAGGTGGCTCTGCTCCGGGCCGAGCGCGACGCCCGGGCGGAGCTCCTTCGGCTTCAGGAGCAGCTCGGGGTCACCGTGGGGACCGAGGAGGTGGAGCTGGTGAGCGAGTTCGAGATCTTCGAACCCGCGTGGCAGACCGACGACCTGATCGCCTGGGCCATGGCGTCCCACCCGAGCCTCCGCTCAGCCCGTGCGACGGAGGCGTCTCAGCAGGCCCAGGTGAGGCAGGCCTGGAGCCAGTACCTCCCGACGCTGAATCTCACCACGACCCTATCCGGGAACGCGCTCCAGGCCCTGAACGAGGACTTTGTGGTGTCGAGCGTGGAGGAGAGCTTCAACAGCCAGCTGGGGAACTGCCAGCGGCTGAACGCCATCGACGCCGGGATCGCCGGCGGACTCCCGAACTATCAGCAGCAGGACTGCAGTCAGTTCATCTATTCCGACGCCATCGGGCAACAGGCGCTGGCGGCCAACGACGTCTTTCCCTTCGACTTCACCCGCAATCCGGTGACCCTCCGTCTCGGCGTCAGCCTGCCGATCTTCACCGGGTTTTCCCGGCAGCGGCAGCTGGAACAGGCGGAGGCGCAGGCCCAGGATGCCGCCTACGATCTCCGGGCGGAGGAGCTTCGGCTCCGGACCGCCGTGACCCAGGCCCTCTACGACGTGCGGGCCTCCCACCAGAGCGTCGCCATCGAGGAGCGGAATCTGGAGTTGGCCCAGGCCCAGCTCGAGACGGCCCGGCAACGGTACGCCGTGGGGGCCACCTCCATACTGGACCTCCAGGACGCCGAGACGTCTCTCTCCACCGCGGAGCGGGATTACCTCGACGCCCGATACAACTTCCATCAATCCCTCGTGGTGCTGGAGGCGGCGACGGGCCGCACCCTCCGTCCCCGGGGCATCGACGGCAATTCCTCGGTAGACCGGGACGTGACGGGGGGCTGAACGGCCTCCTCCGGGACCCACAGACGACAAGGCAGATTGCGTGGACATCATTCGTGACACCAAGCCGAAGAAGCGGAAGCGGTCCATCTGGATCGGCATGGCGGTCGTGGCCGTAGCGGGCCTCACCTTCTTCGTCCGGAGCCTGGATCCCGCGGCACCATCGGTGGAGGCGGCCATCATCTGGCAGGATACGGTCCAGCGCGGCACGCTCGTGAGGCAGATCCGAGGGCCCGGTACGCTGGTGCCGGAGCAGGCTCGCCTCATCACCGCCCTCACGAATGGCCGCGTGGAGCGGATCGAGCTGCTCCCTGGGGCAGAGGTCGCGGCGGGGGACGTCATCCTCCGTATGAGCAACCCCGATGTGGACATGCAGCTTCTCCAGGCCCAGACGCAGCTCTCCCAGGCCCAGGGGCAGCTCCTCACCCTCCAGTCGAACCTGCGGACCCAGGAGCTGCAGCAGGAGGGTGCCGTGGCCACGTTGCGGAGTCAGTTGGCCCAGGCCCGACGGGACTATCAGACCAACGTCACCCTCTTCGAGACCAACCCCGAGTCGGTGGCCCGCTCCGAGCTGGAGCGGACCCGCGAGGTGGTGGAGGAGATGGAGACCCGGCTCGACCTGGAGGAGCGCCGCCTCGAGGTCATGCGGGACAGTCGGGACGACCAGATCGAGGCCCAGAGACTCCAGGTGGCGCGGCTGCAGGAACAGGTGGCCTTCAACCAGGATCGCCTGGCCTCCCTGGTGGTTCGGGCCCCCAATCCCGGGCTCCTGTCCCCGCTGGAGACCCCGCTCCAGGAGGGGCAATACGTCCTCTCGGGCCAGCAGCTGGCACGGATCGTGGTGCCGGGCCGCCTCAAGGCCGAGATCCGCATTCCCCAGACCCAGGTCCAGGAGATCGTCGTGGGCCAGCCCGCGCTGGTCGACACCCGTTCCGACACCATCGAGGGGCGGGTGAGTCGGATCGATCCCGCGGTGCGCCAGGGGACGGTGACCATCGACGTGAGCCTCCCGAGCGATCTTCCACCCAGCGCACGGCCGGATCTGAGCGTCGACGGGAACGTGATCATCGACCGTCTGGAGGACGTGGTCTACGTGGGCCGTCCCACCTTCGGCCAGGCGAACAGCCGGGTGAGCCTCTTCCGGCTCACGGACGACGGAGAGTACGCCGAGCGGGTCACGGTCCTGTTGGGGGCGAGCTCGGTGAACGAGATCGAGATTCAGGAGGGGCTGGAGCCGGGAGACGTGGTGATCCTCTCGGACATGTCCCGCTACGACGGGTCGGACCGGGTCCGGATCCGATGATGACAGCGACAGGGGGAGCGCGCGGAGGCGGGTCGCCCCGGCGAATCACGACGACACGGGAGGACGCATGACGGACGGGAACACGAAGTCCCTGATACACCTGGACGGGCTGTCGAAGGTGTTCTACACGGACGAGGTGGAGACCCACGCCTTGGGGGGCATCGATCTGGAGATCGGGCAGGGGGAGTTCGTGTCGATCGCGGGCCCGTCGGGGTGCGGGAAGACGACGCTGCTGTCGATCCTGGGGCTTCTGGATTCACCGACGGGGGG
>JARRPL010000331.1:0-3741 GCA_037382905.1 Gemmatimonadota bacterium
CTGCCCCTCTCGATGTTCGCGACGCCAAGGTGCCCTTGGTAGACGACCGCCCCCCTTTGACAATTCCCACCGAAACTCCCGGTACGTCGCAGGCCTCCGCGGTGTGGATCAGGATCGAGGGGAGTCACCGTACCGTCTCGTCATGGAACTCTCTGGAGAGGGCGGGCGGAGACGAGGTGGTGGTCCCGCCCCAGAGGCCAACGCACAGAGAATGATCCTCCGGTACCGATGCACTTTCTGCCTCGGTGCTGACATGGTGTTTCCTCTCGGTCCTGTCTGGTGAAACCCGGACCAATCTCTCGTCGTAAGGTCGAGTACAGCATTCCTCGCAATCATGGAAAAAATATGCCCAGAGGCGAATACCTGGGAGAGTTCGAGCAGATGATCCTGCTGGCCGTGGCCCGGCTCGGCGCCCATGCCTACGGCATCACGATCCTGGAGGAGATCCGGGAGCGGACCGGCCATGAGGCCGCCGTTGCCTCGGTGTACGCCGCTCTGGACCGCTTGGAGCGGCAGGGCCTGGTCTCCTCCTCCGTGGGCAATCCCACGCCGGAGCGGGGCGGCCGCGCCAAGCGCTTCTTCGTCCTGCAACCCGCCGGCATGGACGCGCTGGAACGGTCTCGGACCGCACTGAATTCCATGTGGGAGGGTGTCCGCCTCGACGGGGACGGGGTGGCGTGAGCGCCGAGTCCCACCCGCCGGAGGGGCGGACTCCACGACGGACTTCGAGCCCATCGGGGTCACAACGCCCGCCGGGCCGACCCGAGCCACCGCTGGTGGCCCAGTGGCTCATGAGCGCCCTCATCCCCAGGCGGTACCGGGACGACCACCTTGGTGACCTTCGGGAAGGCTTCCAGCGGCGGGCCGGCGATTCGGCCCTGGCGCGGCACTGGTATTGGCGCCAGGTCATCCGCTCGATCCCGGGCGCACTTCGTCTTCGCATCCAGACCCGCAACGATCCAAGCACTCAGAGGACCCCATCGATGGAAAGCGTCGTACAGGATCTCCGTTTCGGGCTGCGGGCCATCTGGAAGAGCCCAGGCTTCGCCCTTGTGTCCACGGTGACGTTGGCCCTGGCTATCGGCGTGAACACTTCAATCTTCAGCCTGGTGAGCGTCGTCATCTTCGCCGACCTGCCCATGCAGGAAAGGGAAACCGTGGCTTTGATCCGCGCCGTGAACCCCGAGCTCGACGTCGAGCTGGGCAGGGTCTCTCCGGCCGACTACCTGGACCTGGTGGAGCGCAACCGGAGCTTCGCGTCGCTCTCGGCCCTCACTGAGACCCAGTGGGTCCTCACGGGGCAGGACCGGCCCACGCGGGTTCAGGGGCTCCGGGTGACAGCAGGCATCACCGGGACGTGGCGCCTGCCGCCCGTCCTGGGGCGGAGCTTCCTTGAAGGAGAGGACCTGCCCGGTGCGCCGCATGTGGCCATGCTCACTCACGGGTATTGGCAGAGGAAGTACGGCGGCCACCCGGACGTCCTGGGAGAGGCTCTTCGCCTGGATGGCGTGGAGTACACGCTCGTCGGCGTCATGCACCCGAAGCTGGAGTTCGCCGAGTTCTCAGTGGCCGAGGTGGTGGTCCCCCTGGTGCTGGACCGGTCCGAGTCCGACCGAGCCGGGCGGTACCTGTTCGTGTCGGGTCGCCTGGCACCCGGGGTCCCCCAGGAGGCGGCTACGGAGGAGGTGCGGCGTATCGGCGAGGAGCTGGCCGCCGAGCACCCCGTGGAGAATGCAGGATGGCGCCTCAGATCCGCCCCGGTGATGGATGCCCTCATCGACAGGACCGACCAGACCCTCCTGGTGCTTCTTCAGCTCACGGTGGGCATGGTGATCCTCATCGCGTGCGCCAACGTGGCCAACATGCTTCTGGCCCGGGCCATCGCCCGCGCCAGGGAGATCGCGGTCCGCCACGCCCTTGGCGCGGGACGGAGCCGTCTCGTTCGGCAGTTCCTCACCGAGAGCCTCATTATCTCCCTGGCGTCCGCAGCTCTCGGCCTGGCGGTGGCCAAGGCCCTGAACGAGGCCATGATCTGGATCTCGGCGGGAACGTCACAGGCCTTTCTCATGGCCGCCCTGGACTGGCGTGTGCTCCTCTTCACACTCCTGGTCTCCCTCGTGGCTCCCCTGGTGTTCGGGCTCTTCCCCGCGCTGCGGGCATCGGCGGGTGATCCCTCCGGCGTTCTCCGGGATGGCCGCTCCGGGGACGGCGGTCGGGCGGGAAAGCGCTTTCAGGCTGCGCTCGTCACTGCCCAGGTGTCGTTGGCGCTGACCCTCATGATCGTGGCCGTACTCCTTACGCGTAGCGTCGTCAACCTAGACAAGCGCCCACTGGGGTACGACGAGGAGGACCTGCTCACGGTGCTCCTGGACCTTCCGGACGACGGATACGGCGAGCCGGAAGCGAGGCGGAGCTTCTTCACTCGTGCCGGCGAAGTCGTGTCTGTGTTGCCCTCCCTCGGCCAGGTGGAACTAGCCAGCTCCATTCCAGGCGTGCAACAGGGGCGACGGCGGTCCTTCGTCGTGGAAGGAAGGGAGGTGGTGGAGGGCATGGCTCCGTCGGTCGCTATGGGGATCTCTGTATCCCAATGCCTCTTCGACCGTCTGGGGCTGGAGGTTTTGCGTGGACGATCTTTCGAGCCCCAGGACGGGCCCGATTCGCCTCCCGTGACGGTGATCAGCCAGGAGCTAGCCCACCGATACTGGCCCGATGAAGATCCGGTGGGTACGCGCATCCAGGTGGCGGGGGACAGCACCTGGCTGGAGATCGTCGGCATCGTCGGAGACGTGCGCAACGCCAGCGACAGTCAGCGTCCCGCGCTGAACCTCTACCTTCCCTACTCCCAGGACAGCCGGCGATCCATGTACCTGATAAGCCGGAATGGTGCTGACCCGGTGGACGTTGGGGGGGCGATCCGCGAGGCGGTGTGGAGCGTGGATGCCGACCAGCCGGTGGACGCCGTCCGCACGGCTGGGCAGATCCAACGCGAGGTACGCGCCTCACGCACGGCCGTCCTGATCCTCTTCGTGACCTTTGCGGTCTTCGCACTGTTCATGGCCGCCATCGGCGTCTACGGAGTCATGGCCTACGCGGTCTCACAGCGCCGGAACGAGATCGGCCTGCGCATGGCACTGGGTGCCGAGGGGGGGACGGTGCGTTGGATGGTCGTGGCGCAAGGGATCAGGATGGTGGTCCTGGGCATGGTCATCGGCCTTGCCGCTGCCTTCGCCATGAGCCGGCTGCTGGGTAATCTGGTTTTCGGGATCAGCACCTCGGATCCCGTCACCTTCGTGGGCGTGCCGGCCGTCCTGGCGGTTGTGGCACTGACGGCCAACCTGGTCCCGGCCGTGAGGGCTACCCGCCTCGATCCGGCGAAGACGCTGAGGGCGGATTGATATGAAAGGATACCCGTCAAGGTTAATGTGAGAGCCTGAGGAGGCGTTGTTGCATGGTTCGGAGCCGAGCACAGATTCCCCCTTTCCCTCTGCGGAAGTGGCGTTGTTGCATGGCTCCGGAGAATCGACAGGACCCCCGTCCCCCAAGCTGGGATCACCCCACTCGGTGGCTGTCCGGCATCCCGAGCAGCGTCATCGTATTGAGGGTCTTGATCGTCAGCTGCACCTCAACGCGCTGCCCAGCGAAGGTTCGACTTCGCATACTTCGACCAACGATCGTCTTGTGCCGGCAGACGGCGTTCTCAACCAGGCTCCGCCTACTGTAGCCTGAGCGTTTGTGCCACTC
>JARRPL010000332.1:0-3675 GCA_037382905.1 Gemmatimonadota bacterium
TGAGGAGCTCCCACGGGGAGCGGGCGGCCCCCTCGTCCACGAGCAGGAGCAGGTCCCTCTTCTCGGGTGCCTGGTCCTTGACCTCGTTCGGCACCAGGATCTCGAAAAGGGTCTCCCCAAGCTCCGGATCGGTCCGGGTGGAGGTGGTGGCCTCGTCCAGCAGCCGGTCCACCAGGTGGCGGTCCGCCGCCAGCGTCGCCGAGCTGGCGCTGGACCGGATGGTGGGCACGGTGAACCGAAGGGCGGTCGTGGATGCCTCTCCGCCCTCTCCGGTACCGGGATCCGTCTCGCCACGCCCGAGACCGGCGGGAGGATCCCCCTGGATCTGGAGACGCCAGGACCACTGACCCTCCTCCGACGCGTAGTCCCGGATCCTCCCGCCCCGACGAGCCGTCACCTCGGGGTCCACGGCGAAGGCACCGGGGACGTCGGCGGAGATCCGGGCCAGCGTCGCGGACGCCTCCAGCGCCTGGTCCAGATAGAGCTCCACGAACTGGATCTCCCCCAGCCGCAGACCCCCCTCCCACGGGGCCCGCGCCAGCAGACGGTTGGCCTCCTGGGCCGCTGCCAGCGTCGACCGCAAGGTGGCGCTCAGGGAGATTCCCCCCTCCCCCGTGCCGATGAGCACCGGGCTGATCCCGAAGGTCTCGGGGGGCGCCTCACCCCGCTCCCGGGCCCGATCCCGGATGGTGGCGGCGAGCTTCAGGATCCCTACCGTCAGCGTCCGCTCGAGACCGCCGGCGGAGAGGCTGCCCACACCTCCGAGGCCCACCACCACCCCGCCCTTCAACGGTCGGCCCGGCAGGTTGAAGACCACGGCCGCCGTCTCCAGGGGACCGGGGTAGAGCCCGCTGGCGTGCCGGACCGAGAGCTCTCCGTCGAGCCACGTGTCCAGCGCCCCCTCGGCACTCACGATCTGATCGTCCACGTAGTGCCCCACCACCACGTGGTAGCGTGCGAACCCCACATCGCCGTGGCACACCGACACCTCGATGGACGGCACGGGGGCCACGGCCTCGGTCACGGCGCCCATGCCCAGGACCGCCCGGGTCAGATCCTCCTCGTCCGGGAAGGTGGTGACCGTGTCGTCGGGAAGGGCCTCCCGGTCCTCGGGACCCCGGGCCCAGGTGGCGGGAGGCGTGCGGGAGAGGCGATCCGTGCGGCCGTGCACCAGGATGTCGTGGAGCGCCGCGAAGCCGGGTTCGTGGGCCGGCAGATCCCCGTGGGCCACGTGCATGTACCAGGTCTGGGAGTCCCGCAGCGCCTCAGGGATCCCCGTGTCCCAGGTCACCTGTCCGTCGCCCCGGGGCGTCGCGAAGAACTGGATCCGCCCGTTCTGGACCGCCAGCGCCGACGGCGTCTCCGAGGCCCATCCGGCGACGTAGCACATGTGGGCCGGATCCACCGGCGACCCGTCGATCAGCGCACGGGTCTCCGCGGCCCGGATCAGGTCCTCCTGACGAGGAGGCAGCCAGTCGGGCTCGTCGGCCTGGGCAGCGTCCAGCAGCTCCTTCCACGCATCCATGGCGAGGAGGTCCTGGTCCGACGTGGGCCGGGGGAGCAACTCCAGCACGCCGGGAAAGCGGGACACGATCTGCAGCATCCCCGTCCGCCCGGTGGGGAGGTCCAGCAGGGCCAGCATCTTGAGCGTCCGGTCCACGCCCAGCAGCACCCTGGGGATGGAGAAGGAGCCCAGATTCGGTGTGCCGAGCATGACCAGCCGGCCCCCGGGACGGGCGCAGACCTCCTGCCAGACCCCCGGGTGCCGGGCGATCATGGTCCGAGCCAGCAGGCCGCCCATGGAGTGGGCCAGGAAGCGGACAGGCTCCTGCGTCGCCGCCAGCGTCGCCCCGACCTCCTCGGCAAGGCGGTCCGCCTCGTTGATCAGGGACCGCCGCCAGTCGTAGGGGAAGCGGCGGACGTCGTGGCTGGTCTGGAGATACCGGGTCACATCGTCGTAGACCCGGCCCACCAGGCGATCGGGACGGACGTCGGGGTCCCCGATCTCCAGATTGCGCATGCCCCCGAACATGAGCCTCAGGATGCTCAGCCAGACCCGGCTCCCCTCTGCGGTGAGGTGCGAGCCCATGAGGCCCGGGAGGATGAAGACCACCGGCCGAGCCTCGTCGGCGTTCCGGGAACGGATGTCCGCCTCCGTCAGCTCCGGCTCCCGGCTCCGGATGGGTTGGAAGCCCGCCTCCTCGGGCGTGCCCCGGAGCGCCGCCTCCAGCGCCTTCACCGTTTCGGGCGTGGCGAAGTAGTTGCAGTGGTGGATGGTGCGGCCCACCTGGCGCCCGGTGGTGAAGTGCCGGCCCTCCTCCCCCCGGTCGGCGCCCCCCCGCATGGAGGAGGTCTGGACCACGAAGTCGCTGTCCTCGCCGTAGAAGACGTCGGCGGTCCAGACGGCGAGGCGCCGCAGGATGCCCTCCGGCTCCGAGTCCCCGGCGATGGCCGAGAGCTGACCCTCGACCCGGGTGGAGGGAATGTTCAGGACTCGCAGCAGCGGAGATTGGGGCATCTGCGCCGCCAGCCCCGGGAGGGCGGTCCAGTCGGCCCGAGCCTTCACCATGCTCAGCAGGAAGGCCGTGGTGAACTCGACCACGGTGGTCACCACCGGGTTCCCGGTGAGGGCCGCCAGGCGGTCCAGGAGGTTGAGGACGATGGAGGACCACCGGTCGAGCCGTCCTCCGGCCAGGTCGGTCCCCCTGAGGGGCGAACCCACCGGGATGAATCGCTCCACGGCGATCTGTTTCTCGTCCAGGAGCGCCGTGAGCTCCCGGACGGCCTCCAGCGCCTCGGCGGCGCCGGGCCTCCCCTCGAAGGCCTGCTCCATCAACTTCAGCTCGTCATCGCTGAACGCCATGCGCCGATCGAGTCGGCGGCCCCGGCAGAGGAGCTCGCCCACGATCCCTCCACGGGAGTGGCTCACGACGTGAAGGCGGGCGTTCTTGCCCAGGGCCCGCACCACCCCGATGGCGTTCTCGACGGGACTCCGGGTCAGCGTCCGATGATCGAGGGCCAGGATGCGGTCCGGGTAGGCACGCTCCAGAGCCTCCCAGCTCCGCCCTCCGTGCACCGCACCCAGCCCCGCGAAGGCGCTGCCGGTGCGGGAGGCGGTTCCGTGGATGAAGAGGAGGAAGGGGTCGGTGCCGTACTCCGAGCCCTTGGGGGCCTCCCCCAGCTCCAGCCCTCCGCCCCGGACCCGAGCCAGACGTTCTGTGGGAACGAGCTTCTTCTCGAGCTCCGTGGCGAGCTTCACTGCCGCCGCCGCGCCCCCCTTCTCCACCACCGCACCCGCCACCTTGGCCCGGAGCAGTCGAAGCCCCGAGATGCTCCAGTCGTCGATCCCGCGGGTGGCGTCCCCGACGCTCACGCTGGAGGGCAGGATGATCGTGCCGTCGCCCCCACCCCGCTCCTGCGGCAGCGCCAGCTCCCGGGAGAGTTCGGCGACGGGTACCCAGCGACGGATGCCACCGTCCAGCCGAAGCTCCACCACATCGTCCGGAGCGGCGTCGTCGATCACGCTCCGGGCGGAGGGGGCACCCCGGGTGGCGTCGATGCGAAAGCCGTGCTCGGTGGAGGCCTCAACGAAGTCACCGGTTCCGGGCGGCTCGGCTTCGAGGAGTGGATCCGGAACGCCGGGTACGCTGATCCTGGTCATGGGCCTCCTCCCTG
>JARRPL010000333.1:0-5384 GCA_037382905.1 Gemmatimonadota bacterium
CCGGCGGGGAGTCGCTCCGCCGCCTCGTCGTACGCCCGCAGGGCGTCCTGGAACAGGGCGGAATTCCCCCTCCCCAGATACGTGACGGCCCGGGCCACCGCCAGCAGCTCCTCCCCCGAGAGGCGCCGGCTCCCGTTGTACAGGTCGATGAAGCCGTCGAAGACCGCCATGGCCTCCTCCCGTTCCCCCCGCTGGAAGGCCTGCTCCGCCAGGCGGAGCCGGGCCACTTCGGCGTCGGGGGCTCCTCCCGCCAGGCTCGCCTGGAAGGCCGCTGCCGCCTCGTCCTCCCGTCCCAGCTCCCGGAGGATCTCGCCCCGTGTCCGGGCCAGCGGGGGCTCGCCGGCGGGGAGCACCTCCAGGGCGTCCTCGTAGCGACCTGTCTCCCGCAGGGTCCGGGCCAGGAGGATCCGGGCCTCGCCGTCGCCTCGGCGCACCAGGGGCCTCAGGGCGTCCCGGGCCTCGTCGTAGCGGCCGGAGAAGAGATGTTGCCGGGCCTCCTCCAGCGGAGTCTGGGCGAGGGCCGCCGTCGGCGGCTGAACCGCTCCCAGGGCCACGCACGCCGCCAGCGCGATGCCGAGCCGGCGCCGGGATCGCCCGGGGCCGTTGTGCCATGCGTCCGGCTTCACCCGCCCCCCTCCCGGGCGGTGATCTCCCGGTTCTTGAGGGCCAGCTCCACCAGGAGGGTCTCCAGCTCCCGGTCGTACTCCTCCGGATCCATCTGCTCCCGGAGGGCCCGGAGGCGGGCGACCCGCTCCTCCAGCTCGGCCCGCTCGTCCATCAGGCGGACCAGCGTCGTGTCCCCCGAGGTCTCCTGCGCCCTCGCGGTGCGGGCTCCGGTGGCCGTCGCCAGGCGGAAGCGGGCTGCCGCCGACCCGTCGGGACCGTCCAGGGAGGGCTCCTCCGACCCCTCGCCGTCGCCGTCATCCTCCAGGACGGCGTGCTCCGTCAGAAGGAGGTTCTCCTGCTCGTAGTGCCGCGCCACCTCCGCCCGGGTGTAGGTGAAGGCCTCCAGGAGGGACAGGGTGCCGTCCTTGTCCAGATCCGCCGCTTCGCCCGAGAGGGCTTCGGCGAAGTAGCGGGGGAACTGGGTCTCGTTCCGCTCGCCGCCGGTCTTGGTGGCGGTGATGACGGTCCGGTTGTCCCCCGCCAGAGCCGCGGTGAAGGGGCCGCTGGCGGACGCGGTGTTCACCACCGCCACCGGCCGGTCGCCCAGGCCGTCCAGGAGGATGCTCCACTCCGAGGCCGTGAGGTCCGGACCCGGGAGGTTGAAGCGGGCCTCGTCACCGCGGAACGAGCCATGGCCGATGAGGACGATCAGCACCGGGTCCGACGCTCCAGCCTCCCGGGCGATCCGGTTGACCGCCGCCTCCACCCCCTCCCGGTCGGAGCGGCCCGAGATGGCGGGGTCCACCTCGGGATCCTCGCCCAGCAGGGTGACCCGATCCTCGGGGAAGGCGTAGCGGTCCACCGCTGCCGTCCGGATCTGAAGACCCCACTCCAGGAACTCCTGCGCGTAGGCGGGATCGCCCCCCAGACCCACCACCGTGAGGAGGTGGGTGCCCGGCTCCTGCGCCGTGGCGGGCGGCGGTGACATCCCGGCGACGAGGAGCGCCGCGGTGACCCCGAGCGCCGCTCCGACCGTCCGGAGCGGACGGGCTTCGCCCTGGCGCCGACCCCGACCAACGGTCCTCATGCGAACCCCTTCATCCGGCGCACGCCCCACTCTGCCGCCAGGAGCCCCACCAGGAGCAAGAAGATCACGGGCATGTCCCAGAGCTCCCGCCGCTCGGTGACCGTGACGCCGGCGCCGGTGAAACGGACATCCTCCGGAAGCCGATCCACGTCGTCCCGGGTGTAGCTGCGTCCTCCCGTCTCCCGGGCGATGCGCTCCAGGACCGCGGTGCGCCTCCCGGCGTTGAAGTACTCCTCCCGGCTGGGGCCCACCTCCAGCACCGACTCGGCGATGCCCATCACCCCGTCCTCGGTCCGGGCCTCCACCCGCACCGCATAGGTACCGTCCTCCGGCGGCACGAAGGTGCCGGCATAGGCGCCGTCCCGGTCCACGGCCCAGGTCAGCGGGCGTTCCAGCGTCCCGCCGGAGGGCGTGGTGACGACGGCGCTCACCCGGGCGTTGTTCATCCCGATGTAGGCCGAATCGAACACCGTGGCCGCCAGCGCCACGCTCTCCCCCGCTTCCGCCTGCTCCGGCTCGAGGGAGACGGAGACGGGTTCCGGGACGTCGTCCACCAGCCAGCGGAGGAGCTGTCTCCAGAGCGTCTCGTGGCGCTGGTCTTCCACCGGGATGTCGGCGTGCATCTGCCACATCCAGGTATCCTGCACCGGAAGAGCCAGCGCCTTGCCCCGTCCGTAGCGGTGATACGCCAGCACCACCCGCTCCTCGCCCTCTGCGGACTCACCCGCCAGGAGGGTGGTGGCACCGGGTTTGACCCGGAGGATGCGATTCAGGGACGACAGGGGCGGGAGGTCGTCCCAGCCCTCCTCCCCGAGCTGACCGATGGGGTGGTCGAGACCCGCCGGGGTGGGGCGGACCGAGACCTCGGTGAAGGCGGCCCGGGGGTCGGGGGCCCGCTCCTCGAGGTAGACCGGGAGCACATCCTCCACCGCGGTCCCGGCGAAGCCGCCCTCGGCGAAGGCGTTCCGACCTCCCAGGAAGAGGAGGCCTCCACCCCTCTCTCCCACGAAATCCGCCAGCATCTCGAGCTGATCCCGGGTGAAGAAGGAGGCCTCGACGCTCCCCAGGATCATCCCCCGGTAGCGGAAGAGCTCCTCCCGGGTCCGGGGGAAGCCTCCGAGAAGCTCGTCGGGGCCGTCCACGTCCAGGCGCAGGAACTTGTCCTGAGCCGTCCGCTGGAGGACCACCACCTGCAGGTTCTCGTCTCCATCCACGGCGCGGCGGAGGAAGCCGACCTCGTCCCGGGGCTCGCCCTCGAAGTACAGCACCTTCTCCCGCCGGTCGGTGACGCCGATCACCCGCTCCCGGGCGTTGTTCTCGGGCACCGCCTCGCCCTCCAGGACGGGCACCCGGAAACGGATCAGCCGGGTTCCCGCCTCGTCCAGCGTCAGGGGAAGGCGCACCAGCGTGGGCTCGGTATCGCTGCCGAGCTCAACCTCCTGGCGGGCGAGGATGCGGCTTCCGTCCTCCACGAGCAGCTCCACCCGCTGCCCGCCCAGTCCCCGATGATCCAGCACCACGTCCACCAGGGTGCCCGTTCCCTTGAGGACGGAGCGGGGTGCCTCGACGCGACTCACCTGCACGTCCGGGGTGAGGGCCTCGGCCCCGACGCCCACGGTATAGACCGGGACGGCGGAGGCCTGGAGGGGGACCAGCGCCTCCGCAAGGGGAGTCCCGCCGTTCTCGGCGCCGTCGCTCACCACCACCAGCCCCGAGAGGGGGACGCTGGAGAGCTCTCCCCGGGCCCGGTCCAGCGCCCGGGCCAGGTCCGTGCGGGTGCCGTCGAACGAGAGTCCGTCGGCGCTCTCCACGCGCCCCGTCTCGCTGGAGAAGCGGAAGAAACGAAGGGCGAAGCGCTCCGCGAGGGCCTCCACGACCTCCGACTCTCCGGTGCCGAAGGTCTCCGTCACCCAGTCGCGGCGCGGCGCACCGTCCACGTCCGGGAGGTTCATGCTGCGGGAGTCGTCCGAGTCCAGGACCAGGGTGGGCTGCAGCAGGGCGAAGGTGAGAACGCCCAGCGCCGCGAGGCGCAGGCTGCCCAGGAGGGTGCGCTCCGCCGGAGACGCCTTCCCCTTGGCGCCGCCGTAGCTGACCACGGCGGCGATCCCCAGGACGGCCACCAGCCCCACCACCACGCCCATGGGCCAGGGGGTGGCGAAAACCACGTCCCCCTCCCGGAAGAGGATGGGCCGGTACTTGAACAGGAACTGGAAGAGACCCTCCACCCCGCCTCCTAGTGGCTCATGCCGTAGACCACCATGTTCACGCCCATCTCGTAGGCGAAGGTGGAATACTCGAGGGGATAGTAGGGGTTCTCCGCCCACTCCCAGGCGTCGCCCAGGTCGGTGTTCCAGTTGATCACCACCATGAGCCGCCCGCTGTCGTCGTGGATGCCGAAGACCTCGGGGTAGCATCCCCGGCACTCCCACGTGGGCCCACCCCGGGTTCCGTTTCCCACGTTGGGGACCTGCCGGACCTCTTCGATATCGTAGACCATGTTGAAGATGGGATGGTCCAGAGACAGCCGCTCGATGGGGCGCCCCGGGAGGACCCGGGACATCTGGTACTCGAAGTTGCCCCACTCCCGGGGACCCCAGAAGTCGTCGATCACCAGGAATCCGCCGGCCTCGAGGTAGCCTCGGAGCCCTTCCACCTCGGCGTCGTCCAGGTCCATGCGGCCAACTTCCAGCGCGTACAGGAAGGGGTAGCGCCGGACCCGAGGGTCATCGAGGCGAACCGCGTTGTCCCGGTCGTAGGCATCGATGTCGATGAGGTTCTTGAGCACCGTCAGGAACTGACGATCCGCCTTCGGATAGTCGATAGCCCACGACGGCCGACGGCGGGCCCAGAAGGAATTGCTGGCGTAGTCCCGGTAGATGGCCCGGGTGAAGTAGAACTCCCGGTACTCGTCCGGGACCGGGAGCCCCTCCTGGATCTCCTGGGTGTCCCCGGGTCGGGGAAGGAACGGTGCCGCCTGTGGCGGCGATCCCGATGGGGCCCGGGCCATGAGCGTGGGAGCCCCTCCCACCTGGGAAGGGGACACACCGTAGAAGCCGGATCCCCCATGGGCCCCTTCGGACGGCGCCGTGGACGCCGATTTCGGGTCGCCGACCCCGGAGAGCCCCAGGAGGGTCACCGCGGCCAACGCCAGGACCGTGGAGACGGAAATCCGCATACGTCGGGCGGTTGAAGGGTCTCGAGCGGGCTGCGAGGGGTGTAGTGGGACTACGGCGGCGTCCCTCAAAGGTTCCTGACCTTGCCGGTCCCCCTGTTCCTGCGCCAGGATCGTCTCCGGGAAGCCCGTCCGCCGTCCACTCCCCCCGCCAGCCGCCTCATGAGACCCACTGCTGCAATGCTGCTGGTCGTCCTCTGCCTGGGAGGCTGCGAGCCGCCCGCCGGGAGCGACTGGACCGGGACCGTGATCGATTCGGCGGGAATCCGGATCGTCCAGAACCCTGCGGCGCCCCTGTGGACCGCCGAGGAGGGGTGGTGGGTGGAGGAGGCGTTGCGGATCGCGCCCCGGGAGGACGTTCCCGAGACTGGCTTCGGGTATGTCGTGGACGTGACGATGGACGGGGAGGGGCGGGTGTACGCCCTGGACCGTCAGGCCCGGGCGGTCCGGGCCTTCGATGCCGACGGCAACGCTCTCGGCACTCTGGGAGGGCCGGGTGAGGGTCCCGGCGGCCTGGGC